>NZ_CP098023.1:3587500-3925000 GCF_030440425.1 Microbulbifer sp. MI-G | reverse complement strand
AGAAAGCGTAATAGCTCACTAGTCGAGTCGGCCCGCGCGGAAGATATACCGGGGCTCAAACTGGTAACCGAAGCTGCGGATGCTCTTAGGAGCATGGTAGAGGAGCGTTGTGTAAGCCGCTGAAGGTTGACCGGGAGGTTGGCTGGAGGTATCACAAGTGCGAATGCTGACATGAGTAACGATAAGGGGGTGAAAAACCTCCCCGCCGGAAGACCAAGGGTTCCTGTCCAACGCTAATCGGGACAGGGTTAGTCGGCCCCTAAGGCGAGGGCGAAAGCCGTAGTCGATGGGGAACAGGTTAATATTCCTGTACTTGCTATTGCTGCGATGGAGTGACGGAGAAGGCTAGGCCGGCATGGCGATTGGTTGTCCATGTTTAAGGTTGTAGGCTGGGGACTTAGGCAAATCCGGGTCCTTAAGGCTGAGAGCTGATGACGAGTCTCTATTTTGAGACGAAGTGGTTGATGCCCTGCTTCCAGGAAAAACTTCTAAGCTTCAGGCAATAGTGAACCGTACTCTAAACCGACACAGGTGGTCAGGTAGAGAATACCAAGGCGCTTGAGAGAACCCTGGTGAAGGAACTAGGCAAAATGGTACCGTAACTTCGGGAGAAGGTACGCCGGTTTTGGTGATGGGACTTGCTCCCTAAGCTGAGGCCGGTCGAAGTGACCAGGTGGCTGCGACTGTTTATTAAAAACATAGCACTCTGCAAACTCGTAAGAGGACGTATAGGGTGTGACGCCTGCCCGGTGCCGGAAGGTTAATTGATGGGGTTAGCTTAGGCGAAGCTCTTGATCGAAGCCCCGGTAAACGGCGGCCGTAACTATAACGGTCCTAAGGTAGCGAAATTCCTTGTCGGGTAAGTTCCGACCTGCACGAATGGCGTAACGATGGCCACGCTGTCTCCACCAGGGACTCAGTGAAATTGAAATCGCTGTTAAGATGCAGTGTACCCGCGGCTAGACGGAAAGACCCCGTGAACCTTTACTACAGCTTTGCACTGAACTTTGAGCCTATTTGTGTAGGATAGGTGGGAGGCTTTGAAGCAGTAACGCCAGTTATTGTGGAGCCGTCCTTGAAATACCACCCTGGTATGTTTGAGGTTCTAACTCAGGTCCGTGATCCGGATCGAGGACAGTGTATGGTGGGTAGTTTGACTGGGGCGGTCTCCTCCCAAAGAGTAACGGAGGAGTACGAAGGTGCACTCAGCATGGTCGGAAATCATGCAATGAGCATAATGGTATAAGTGCGCTTGACTGCGAGACAGACATGTCGAGCAGGTACGAAAGTAGGTCATAGTGATCCGGCGATTCTGAATGGAAGGGTCGTCGCTCAACGGATAAAAGGTACTCCGGGGATAACAGGCTGATACCGCCCAAGAGTTCACATCGACGGCGGTGTTTGGCACCTCGATGTCGGCTCATCACATCCTGGGGCTGAAGCCGGTCCCAAGGGTATGGCTGTTCGCCATTTAAAGTGGTACGCGAGCTGGGTTTAGAACGTCGTGAGACAGTTCGGTCCCTATCTGCCGTGGGCGTTGGAGATTTGAGAAGAGTTGCTCCTAGTACGAGAGGACCGGAGTGAACGAACCTCTGGTGTTCCGGTTGTCACGCCAGTGGCATTGCCGGGTAGCTATGTTCGGACGGGATAACCGCTGAAAGCATCTAAGCGGGAAGCCTCCTTCAAGATAAGATCTCCCTGACTCCTTGAGAGTCCTGAAGGGCCCTGGAAGACTACCAGGTTGATAGGCTGGGTGTGGAAGCGTTGTGAGGCGTTGAGCTAACCAGTACTAATTGCCCGTGCGGCTTGACCATACAACAGAGATGGTTACTGGCGACTGAGCGAGTGGATTGTGTATAGAAAGGCACACAACAGGCGGCTTGCGGTGTATTACTACAGGGTGTTTTACCGAATGATTTGGGGTTATCGCCGGTCACACTGACCGAGGCAAACAGCGATAACACGGCGGGCAGAGTTAAGGCTCTTAAGACCAACGCCACCCGGAGCCAGTTTGCCTGACGGACATAGAGCTGTGGAACCACCTGATCCCTTGCCGAACTCAGCAGTGAAACGCAGCATCGCCGATGGTAGTGTGGGGTCTCCCCATGTGAGAGTAGGTCACTGTCAGGCTTTTAAAAGAGAAAACCCCTGCAGGGAAGCCTGCGGGGGTTTTGTTTTTTTGGGGTATATTGCAAAGCCCTGATCCCTCGCGGCCAGGGCTTTTTTTATTTCGGTCGGCCGGTGACCAGCAACCGAATGATGGCTACTGAGATAACAGAAGATTTAATAAGAGAGCGGAAAAGCTGAAAGCGTTTGAGATTAATATTTGTTTGCAGTTATTTCATTTTTTGTGCATGGCTAGCGCTGTGATTGTGCGCAAACCCTTGTAGACTTGTTACTGCTTGCTAATTTGAGAATATAGTCAGTCCAGCTATTATCAGATTAAAACTGGTATCCAAAGTGTGCGCCATACTCGATGTCATCGCCGAAGCCATCCTTTAGGTTTCTATTGAAATAGGACTTTCCAGCGCTGACACCGATTGAGAAGCCGGGCTCATCAAAACGGTTGAAGTAGTAAGTATATGTTCCAGCAAAAAAACTTTCATAACCGTCTTTAAGGATAATTTTTCTGGAGGGAGTTACACTAGGATCAGAAAGATAAACAACACCTGTGAATGACTTTGATTCTTTTGTTCTAACTAGAAATCCGAAAGCATGCTTTTCTGCCAGGTTTTTTTCCCAGCCTAAAGTAAACCCATACTCTTCATCAGTAGGATCTGCCAATCCGAGGCCGGCGTAAAATGTATTTGAATCGCTTCTTATCGAATATTTGAATCCGACAAAGCCGCCGTATTGTGTTCCAAGCCCAAATCCTAATTGAGAATCTACTTCGGCCAATGCAATGGCAGGAAAAAAGAAAAAGATTAGAAATAGGTTTTTCATTATTGATTCCATGTGATGCTTAATTGCAATTTTTCAGAGCTGTTTATGTGGCATTAAGTTTCAGCAATAATTCAATCTTGTGACACGCTTCACAAATTCTTGTGCATATGGTTATTGAGCGTCATTTGATAACCGCTGGCCTTTAGCAAACTGCCCTGGGAATCTGTGTGAGTGTCAAAGAAAAAACTGTAGGGAGACAGCCTTCTTAATATCGCTACTTAAAACGGGCTGATAGAAGTTTCCACTGATAATGACAGAAGGCAGGCAGTTGCAGCCCAAGCCTGTATACTTCTGATCACAGCCTAAGTACTAAGTGTCAGTGTTTGTGGAGTCTGACAATTTGAGATCTATTGTCTGGCCATTGCTTTCTTACTGGTCGTAAGCATTGTCAGGCACCAAGTCGTAATTGATCCCTGTTAGGTTCAGCGTCTCGGGGGGGACAAACTGGGTGGGGAGGGAGAAGCGGCGAAGAGGCCTGCATTCGCACCAGTCCAGGACTTCGACGTACCCGCTTTCTTCTTGCAGGCTGTGTAGCAAACTTTTGAGCTCCGCAGCACTGGCTGAGGTCAGCAACTGGTAATCGTGCTGCCCCGTCAGTCTGACCAGGCGGGATTCCCGCTCAGCCTGTTCAATACGCAGCCAGGCATCGCCTGTATCTGTACCTTTTTTGCCAAGAATCACTGGTCCTAGAGCGTCTTCGGAGATTGTGGAAAGGTTATCTTCGATAGGGGGAAGCACGGTGCCAACCCAGACCCAGCCGGAGAGACTAATACGGCTTAACTGCCATTCGCATAGCCATACCGTCTGGTCATCACCAATGCGAAATTCCCGATATTCACGTTGACCGAGATAATGGTCAAAACTGACTTCTGTGGAGGGGTTGTTCCTGCGAAAGCTGTGTAATTGCTGGGTCATCTCGTAGTTGACTTCCCAGTGCTTTTTCAGACGCCATTGCATGGGGTATTGGCCCCATTCGACAACATACTCCTCCTGTTCACGAATGGTTTCCACGACACGCCAAAAGGTCCCATCGATCAGTATACAGATATCACCAGGGTTGCAGTCCGGGGCGATAATGCTGCACTCGGGTGAGGCCTCTGAGGCATTGACAATATGCTCACTGCGGCCTTCGATCACATCGTACCAGGGAAAACCGTGGCGCAAAGGTGGCGGGAAGGCCAGGGGTGGGCGACCGCCGAGCAGGCGGCGAAATAATACCGACTTTTCGATCTCCAGATCGGAAAGAGTATAACCTTCCTGTTGGGTGATCTGGCCCCAGGCAAAGGCGGCCCGAATCAAGTGTCTTTCACGGTCTGAGAAGCTCATGGGTATAGTCATGGGCAGCGTAAAACCGAAACCTTAACACTGCAGGGAGATGGGCGCTAATGTAATTGGCCGACATGCTACAAGTGCGACATGCCCGGACCTGGTTCGGTACACTGTCACATACGACTTTTGAGTGAAGAGGGGTGGTCATGATCGGGGTACGCTGGGTGCTCACGGGTGCAGTCGTGCTTTGCGGGGTTGTATCTCCGATGGCTTGGGCCGATTCAGAGGTGGCGGAATCTCGCGATTGCTACCTGGATGGCTGGAGGAATACGCTTCGGTGTTCACGGCTCACCGTTGGTAAAGGGGATACAAGGGTGTCTTTGGCGGTGATGGTAGCGCCTGCTGTGAGCGAGAGCGATAAGGCACCGCTTTATTTACTGGCCGGTGGGCCAGGCCAGGCCGCCAGCGATCTGGCTCCGATGTTGAATTTTTTTCGCAGGGTCAATCGGGAGCGTGCGATTGTACTCGTAGATCGCCGTGGTGCAGGGCTTTCACAGTCGTTGGATTGTGGCTGGAACCTGATGCTTCCCACGAACCTGGAGGTTTTTTCTTCGGAGTTGGCGGATTGCTACCTGGAACAGAAAAGCTTTGCCAATTCCCTGAGTAGTCGCCAAGCAGTCAATGACCTGGAGAGGGTGCGAAAACATCTGGGGCACCGGAAGATTGCTCTGTGGGGTGTCTCCTGGGGTACGCGCACTGCATTGCTGTACCAGCAATGGTATCCCGAGAGCTTGAGTGTGCTGGTTCTGGATGCGGTAGCGCCAATAGAAACCAAGGTGTTTTTAACCGCACAGGCGGCAGAGGGCGCCCTACAGGCACTGGAGCGGGATTGCTTGAAAGATAGAGCCTGTGCCCAACTGGATGATTGGCGAACCGAACTCAACGACTTGTTGGAAAACTGGCAAGCTACTGCCATACCGTTTCCCGACCCATTTACCGGCGTTCTCTCTGAAGAGCCAGTACCGCGCTGGGTTTTACAGAATGTTATCCGGGGGGCTCTCTACCATCCGGAAACAGCGGCACTACTGCCCTATGCCATCAAGCAGGCCAGTCGCGGCAACTATCTGCCGCTCTCGGCGATAGAAGGGCTGCTTCGCCAGAACACCATGTCCCTGGGGCTGACCTTCTCAGTTGCCTGTGCTGAGGAGTTAAACAGAATTAGCCCTGAGGACGTTGCCAGGGATGAGGCAGGTACTTTCCTGGGTAATGCCTTCCTGGAAATGTTTGAGCGAGGCTGCCAGGTATGGCCGGTATCCGAAAAACCATACGCCAAACCAGAGCCCAGAAGTCACCCGGTTTTGCTGATTTCCGGGGAGGCGGACCCAATTACGCCCCCCCGGTATGCCGATGAGCAGTTGCAATATCTCTCCAATAAACAGCACCTGGTCATTGCAGGCGGTGGGCATTCCAATACGGGCCGCGGGTGTATCCCTGAGCTGATTGCCGACTTTCTGCATGCGCCGGACAAGCCGTTGGAGCAGGGGTGCATGGAGGAAATGCACAGGCCACCATTTATGGTCGATGGGTTTGGTCCGGCACCAGGAAGAAAGACGCCGTTGGTGGAAGGTGAAAATACTCTTGGGGGAGAGCATCTGTGATCAGGGTTGAATCGGTTGGAAAACAGTTTGCCAGTAGAAGTGTTTTAAAAAATCTCAGCTTTTCCGTACCCGATGGCCAAATCACCGCGCTACTGGGAGCAAATGGTGCAGGCAAGACGACCTGTCTGCGCATTATTTCCGGGCTGCTTAAAGCCGATAGTGGGAAGGTCTCCGTGGGTGGTTTGGATGTCGCCCGGCACCGCTTGGCTGCTCGACGACAGTTGGGCATTGTGGGGGATCGGGAAGGCTTGTATGAGCGTCTGACCGTTGAAGAGTATTTGACCTTTTTCGCTGGTGCCCAGGGGCTTGCCGGAGAGGCGCTGGAGCGAGCGCTGGAATCTGTGCGTGTTGAGCTGGAGCTGGATAGTGTTTGGAATCGCCGCACCAAGGGGTTTTCCCAGGGGGAGCGCATGAAGGTTTCCCTTGCTCGCGCACTCATTCACCGCCCAGGTCACCTGATTCTCGATGAGCCCACCCGCGGCCTTGATGTGCTCGCTGCGCGCCTGTTGCGTAAAACACTGTTGCAACTGCGCGCACAAGGGACTGCCATTTTATTCTCGAGCCATGTAATGGCGGAGGTCTCTGAGCTTTCAGATTCTGTCTTGGTAATGTCGGAAGGGGTCATTGTTGGTCATGGTGCACCGGAAGAACTGATGCATCTTTCAGGAACAGGCAGCCTGGAAGAGAGTTTCGTCGCTCTTGCCTATGGCATTAAAGGGACAAGCCATGGTGAGGGGGTGCTGGTATGAATTTTGGCAGGAGTTTGGTGTGGCAGCAGAGCTTTGCATTACTGCGCAAGGAGTGTCTGGAGATATGGCGTGATCGCCGGGCCGTATTTACGGCAATGATCACCTGCTTGTTGCTCCCAACTCTGAGTATTGGCGGGATCGTTTATGCGGTCAAAAACAATGCAGAGGATAGATTGCGGTTGGCGCTGCTTTCCAGGGAAGCAGTGCCCTTTTTGGAGCGGCAGTTAGCGGGCGCTCGCCTTGAGGTGAAAACCATCCAAGAGGGCGCGCCCAAGGCACTGCTCGAAAATGGGTTCGATCTGGTTCTGGAAGTGGGTGACAATTTTAACTCAGCATTTCGAAACCTTCTGGTGCCTAAACTGTATCTTTATATGGATAGCTCAGCAAAAGGTATTCATGAACAGGTCTCTTACCTCCAAAGGCACTTGGGTGAATTTCAGTCAATAGTGGCGAGACAGCGATTGATAGCGAGAGGCGTTGCCCCCCAAGTATTGATCCCGTGGCAGTTGGAGGTTCGGGATGTGAGTGCGCCTTCAGAGCGGGGCGCGCTGCTTCTTACCATGATGCCCAGTATGCTGATACTGGGCATCTTTGTAGCCTGTCTTGGCGCATCCATAGACAGCTCCGCGGGGGAACGGGAACGTCTCAGTCTGGAGGTATTGTTACAGCAACCCCTGGCGGGCTCGCAGATCGTGTTGGCGAAAGTTTTGGCGGTATCCAGTATCGGCTGGCTCAGCGGTCTTGTTGGGATTGCCGGTATGGTATCTGTGCTGCCACTACTGCCTTTATCAGAGCTGGGGATCCAGTATTCGGTTTCCCTCTATGCAATCCCTGTGATGGGACTGCTGTTGCTGCCCTTGTCCCTGTTGGTAGCCGTGGCCCAGATTCTCCTGGCGCTGCGCTCCCAATCGTTCAAAGATGCCCAAATGCAACTGGGGCTATTGCAAATTGTGCCACTGTTAATACTGTTTGGCCTGGATATGTCCAAAGTGGATCTTGAGGCTCCAGTCTGGCAGCTTGTGCCATTAGTGGGGCAGCAACAGTGGCTAAAGGCGCTGCTGGTAGGCGAGACAATATCTTTACCGCTGGCAATCGCTGGCTCTCTGGTCACCCTTTCTATGGCTGGGCTGTGTATATTAGTGGGTGCCGGTGCCCTACAGCGCGAGCGCTTGCTGGGGGCGACCTAGCAGGTAAGTCGAGGCTTGTGATGCTATGACCGATTCTCGCGAGGGGCTGCTGAGCATTAATTTGCAGTCCATTGCAGATAACTATCAGGACCTGGTCACTCGGGTGGCAGGCGGCGCCCGTTGTGGCGCGGTGGTCAAGGCAGATGCCTACGGCCTGGGTATGTCCCATGTGGCACCGACGCTTTATCGGCAGGGGTGTCGCGACTTCTTTGTTGCAACCCAGGCGGAGGGGGAGAGCCTTCGGGACGCGCTGGGTGATGATGTCCCTATCGTCATTCTGACCGGTGTACGTGCTGGGGCGGAGCTGGAGTGCGCCCGCGCAGGGCTTATGCCGACGCTGTTCACACTCGAACTATTGCGCCACTGGGTGGGGACATGCGCCCGCGCCGGGTTGGAGGCGCCCTGTGCTGTGAAAGTGGACTCGGGGATGACCCGATTGGGGTTGAGTGCGGAAGAGTTCGAGCACCTGTTGCGGGATCGCGAGCTCCTGCGCCTGGCAGATATTCGCATGCTACTCAGTCACCTGGCTTGTGCAGATGAGCCGCAACACGCGCAAAATATACGGCAACTGCGCAGTTTCAAAAAGGCAGGGCAGAGGCTGCGAACACTTTGCCCGAATATCCAGCTGAGCCTCGCCAATTCATCGGGTATCTTCCTTGGGAAGGATTATCACTTTGATATCGTGCGTCCCGGTTCCGCACTCTATGGCATCAACCCGGTACCCGGCACCCCCAACCCCATGCGGCCCACCGTGACACTCAGCCTGCCCATAGTGCAAAAGCGGCATCTAAGCCAAGAACAATCTGTCGGTTATGGTGCTACCCAGCGGATGGCGGCGGGGAGTTGGCTAGCGGTGGCCCGTGGTGGCTATGCCGACGGTATAATGCGTGCCCAAGGGGGGCGCGGTCACGGCTGGGCTTGTGGTCGCAAGCTGCCGATTGTGGGGCGCATATCCATGGATTCCACCACATTTGATATCTCCGCGCTTTCGGCGAAAGAGCGCGAGTCCCTGCAGTCGATCGAAATCCTTAATCAGGACCTGACTGTGGATGAGGTGGCGCAATATGCGGACACCATTGGTTATGAAGTGTTGACCAGCCTGGGCCATCGCTATTTCCGTCGCTATATATAAAAGGTTGATCAAGTTGCAAGACAGTACCGTAAAAAGTCCGCTGGCGCAGTTGCGCCCCGTTCTGTCATTGCTGGCAGATGGCAGGATGCATTCCGGTGAATCTCTCGGCGCCGCCCTGGGGATAAGCCGAGCAGCGGTCTGGAAGCAGTTGCAGAAGCTCGGGCAATACGGTCTGGTACTGGAGTCGGTCAAAGGGCGCGGCTACTGTCTGCGCGGGGGGTTGGACCTGCTCGCGGCGGAGAAAATTCATGCGGCGCTGGGTGACCGGAGCAGGTCGCTTTTGCGCTCGCTGATCCTGCGTGACGAGGTGGATTCCACAAATGCCCAATTACTGGCATTAATGGAAGCGGGTACCGGGCATGCTGTAGTGATGTTTGCCGAGCACCAGAGCACTGGCCGCGGACGCCGCGGGCGCCACTGGGTCAGTCCTTTTGGTGCTGGAATCCTCCTTTCGGTTGGTTGGGAATTCAGTGGTGGCGTACAGAGTCTGGAAGGGTTAAGCCTCTCTGTTGGAGTAGCGCTTGCGCGGGCTTTGGGGCGCTTTGAAGTTCCCGGTGTTCGCCTCAAATGGCCCAATGATATCTGGTGCCGGGGGCGCAAGCTGGCCGGAGTTTTGCTGGAATTAAAGGGCGATCTCACCGATCGCTGTGGGGTGGTGATTGGTATCGGCCTGAATAGCGGTTTGCGCGGTCAGGCTGCCTGTGCAATTGATCAGCCCTGGGCTGATCTGCAGCAGGTGTGCCCGGGTATCCCGCGCAATCTCCTGGCAGCGACCATACTGGACGAATTGTTGCCATTGCTGAAAGATTACCCGGAACAGGGCTTCCGTGCCTACCGCGATGCCTGGGCTGCTCTGGACCAGTTTGCAGGGCAGCCAGTGGTCCTGCAGTCCGGAACCGAAACCTGGCGTGGCACGGCGGCGGGCGTGAGTGACAAAGGGGCCCTGATACTGGAGATGGCCGGTGAATTGAAGTACTTCCATGGAGGGGAGATCTCATTGCGGGGACAGGTGTGATTCTCGAACTAGATATCGGTAATAGCCGGGGAAAATGGCGTTTGCTCGCCGGGGAAAAGGTGGGGTTGCGGGGTGGTTTTGACGTTGCTGCACTCGCCGCGGGTAGATTGCCAGGGGATTGGGGTGAGCTTCGCCCCACACGGGTGCGCGCTGTGAATGTGGCGGGCCCTGTTGTAGCTGAGTTGCTAGTGAATCATGTGTGGAATCTGTTCTCTCTGGAGGTAGAGTTTTCACAGGTGGAGTCGGAGTGCGCCGGTGTCGTTTGTGGGTACGACAACCACAGCTTGCTCGGAGCAGATCGCTGGCTCGCCATGCTAGCGGCCTATGGGCAATCTCGGCGCGCCGCCTTGATTGTCGATTGTGGCAGCGCGGCGACCCTGGATCTGCTGGATAATGACGGACGCCATCTTGGTGGATATATCGCACCCGGCATCGGTCTGATGCAGCGCTCCCTGCGCGTGGATACGCACGCTGCGAGAAGCGTGCGAGACATTGCCCTGAACGAACCCCTGTGTGCCGGGCGCACGACCGATGAAGGGGTAAACCGGGGGTTGCTATTGATGGTGCTCGGCGCCATTGATCGCGCTCTGGAGGAATTGCAACACAGTGCCGGGCGCGAACCGCTCCTTTGGCTCACCGGTGGCGACGCGCCGTTGCTGTCGACGTTCTGCCGGCGAGAACATCGCCTGGTCCCGGATCTGGTGCTGGATGGCCTTGCTTTGAGCAACCCGTGAATGAATGGCACTGAATATGCGTTGGATAGCTTTTTTTCTTCTGTTGCTGAATCTTGGTCTTTTTACCTGGTACATGGCCACCCCTCCATCCGAGAGCGGTACCGGGATCGCGGGCGAAGACGGGACTGGGCAGGGGCGGCGCCTTGTTATGATTAGCGAAGCGTCGCCGGGGGCGCTGCCAGCAGCCGAGGCGGCATCCGCGTCAATCTCCGCTGTCACTGCGCAGGAACAACACTGCACCCTGATTGGCCCCTTTCCGCAGATCTACCGGGGGCAGGACATTGTGCAGCGCCTGAAGGCCCTGCAGGTTCAAGGGGATTTGCGCGAAATTGAGATGCAGGGACAGATGCGCTACTGGGTGTTTCTGCCCCCGTTGCATTCGCGGCGCGAGGCTTTCAGCAAGTTGCGTGAGCTGCAGGCTCAGGGTATCGATAGCTATGTTATCCCCAAAGGTACACTTGCCGATGGGATCTCTTTTGGCATTTTCAGCGAGCGTGCTCGCGCCGAACTGCTCGTGGCGGAACTCAGCAGCAAGGGTATTGGTGCAAGATTCCGCGAAGAGCCGCAGACTTACCTGGAGCGATGGATCGTCTTGAAGCCGGGGGCTGTGGAGCATTTGGCCACGGAGTTTTGGCAGCAACTTGGAGAGGAGTATCCCGAATTGGATCGACGTCAAAATCTCTGTTCTGAAGTGGCTGGATGATATTTGACCTGCCTTTAGACCTAAATTCTGATCGCCACTCCCTGGAGGACTGAGTTCGTCGAAACAAGGTAATTGGCGACAAAAGAATTCTGATTTATCTGTATAAAGGGTGTTGCTTGTCAGGATAACTTCCCATAGAATCCCGCCTCCACTGACGGGGCTCAGTTTGGCCCTGAAGGTGAACGGGAAAGAGCTGGCGTAGCTCAGTTGGTAGAGCAGCTGACTTGTAATCAGCCGGTCGGGGGTTCGACTCCTCTCGCCAGCTCCATTCTTACCCCGGCGCGACTCGGCATGAGCATTTCAGGTAACTCCTTGAAATCCAAAGAAAGATGTTGAGTTCACCGGAGAGAGGTGTGAAAAATGCACGCCGCTTAGAGCAGGGGTTCCCGAGTGGCCAAAGGGATCAGACTGTAAATCTGACGCGAAAGCTTCGGTGGTTCGAATCCACCCCCCTGCACCATATTTATACCGTAATAGGTGGCCGACCAAGTAGTAAAGAGGGTTCGGGTACAAGCTCTCGCAAGCGGGCATAGTTCAATGGTAGAACCTCAGCCTTCCAAGCTGATGATGCGGGTTCGATTCCCGCTGCCCGCTCCAAGCAAGAGCGTGGCTCGAGAGTGCTCCCGAGCGACCCGCTATGGGAAGGTCACCCGGATTGGTGATAACTGGCTCATGTAGCTCAGGGGTAGAGCACACCCTTGGTAAGGGTGAGGTCGGCGGTTCAAATCCGCCCATGAGCTCCATTTTTCGATAGCCGCAAGAGTGAAAGGCTCTTGTGGCTGTTTGTATTCGGGGTCTGGGTTTCCGGGCCGGATTCGCATGTTCTGGACGTGGGTGATGCCATTACTGGCGCGCCTATACTAGGAGGCTGCAATGGCAAAAGAAAAGTTTGAACGTTCCAAGCCCCACGTGAACGTGGGCACTATCGGTCACGTAGATCACGGTAAAACCACCCTGACCGCAGCGCTGACCCGTGTATGTGCGGAGGTCTGGGGCGGTGACGCAGTGGCTTTCGACGGTATCGACAATGCGCCGGAAGAGCGTGAGCGCGGTATCACCATCGCCACCTCTCACGTTGAGTACGAGTCCCCTATCCGCCACTACGCCCATGTGGACTGTCCGGGACACGCCGACTACGTGAAGAACATGATTACCGGAGCCGCGCAGATGGACGGCGCGATTCTGGTGTGCTCCGCCGCTGACGGCCCCATGCCGCAGACCCGCGAGCACATCCTGCTATCCCGCCAGGTGGGCGTCCCTTACATCGTTGTGTTCCTGAACAAAGCGGACATGGTTGACGACGAAGAGCTGCTCGAACTGGTGGAAATGGAAGTGCGCGAACTGCTCGACCAGTACGAGTTCCCGGGTGACGATACCCCGATCATTGTCGGTTCCGCCCTGATGGCTTTGAACGGCGAAGACGACAACGAACTGGGCACCACCGCGGTGAAGAAGCTGGTTGAAACCCTGGACGAGTACATTCCCGAGCCGGAGCGCGCGGTAGACCAGCCGTTTTTGATGCCGATCGAAGACGTCTTCTCCATTTCCGGTCGCGGTACTGTAGTGACCGGTCGTGTGGAGCGCGGAATTATCAAAACCGGTGACGAGATCGAAATCGTCGGTATCAAGGAAACCACCTCCACCACCTGTACCGGTGTGGAGATGTTCCGCAAGCTGCTCGACGAGGGTCGTGCAGGTGAAAATATCGGTGCGCTGCTGCGCGGTACCAAGCGCGATGAGGTGGAGCGTGGGCAGGTACTGGCGAAGCCGGGCTCTATCACACCGCACACCAAGTTCGAGGCGGAAGTATATGTACTGTCCAAGGACGAAGGCGGCCGTCACACCCCGTTTTTCAAGGGCTACCGTCCGCAGTTTTACTTCCGTACCACCGATGTGACCGGTGCGGTAGAGTTGCCGGAAGGTACCGAGATGGTCATGCCGGGCGACAATATCCAAATGGTTGTCACCCTGATTGCCCCGATTGCGATGGAAGACGGCCTGCGCTTTGCGATTCGCGAGGGTGGTCGCACTGTCGGTGCCGGCGTGGTTGCTAAGATCATTGAGTAATCCTTGATCGTCGTATCGCCGGGTTCTCTGACGGTGAATCAGGTGGGAGAGGGTGTGGATACACTCTCTATCTCCGAGCACTCGTGCTGTACAGGCCAGTAGTTCAATTGGTAGAGCACCGGTCTCCAAAACCGGGTGTTGGGGGTTCGAGTCCCTCCTGGCCTGCCATTTAAATCACTCCGCTTGGGATAAGCTTGGGGGTGTCGCAAAACCCTGCCTGTCAGTGGGGGTTTTGTGTTTTGAGCGCTAAGCGCTTATTGATAGTGCGCCAAGGGCTTGTTTATATGAATGCTAAAGCTGAAGCGAAATCCTTTCGTCTCGACGGCCTGAAGTGGTTTCTAGTGGTGCTGCTGGTTGGCAGTGCCGTTGCAGGCAACTCTTATTACGCCGAATTCCCCTTGATTTACCGCGTACTGGCGATGACGGCCATCTGCCTGGTTGCCTTGGTCGTGGTAGTGAACACCGCCAAAGGCAATGCTCTCTGGCAATTGTTGCGCGAAGCACAAACAGAGGTTCGGCGTGTAGTCTGGCCGACCCGCCAAGAGGCAACGCAGACCACGGTGGTCGTGGTGGTGTTTGTGCTGATTATGGCGTTAATTCTCTGGGGGCTGGACTCCGCTTTGGGTTGGGCAGTTTCCAAACTTATCGGCTAAAGGTTGATACATGTCAAAGCATTGGTATGTGGTCCAGGCTTACTCGGGATATGAGAAACGTGTCGCCAGCTCTCTGAAAGAACGCATTGAGCTGCACGAGATGGACCATCTGTTTGGTGAAGTGCTGGTTCCCACCGAAGAAGTGGTGGAAATGCGGGCTGGGCAAAAGCGCAAGAGTGAGCGCAAGTTTTTTCCGGGCTACGTCCTGGTGGAAATGGAGTTGAATGACGACACTTGGCACCTGGTGAAAGAAACGCCCCGTGTGCTCGGTTTTATTGGTGGCAAGGCGGACAGGCCGGCGCCTATCACCGATCGTGAGGCACAGGCTATCCTGAATCGCATAGACGACTCTGTAGACAAGCCCAAGCCTAAAACCCTGTTCGAACCCGGTGAGATGGTTCGGGTGATCGATGGCCCATTTAATGATTTCAACGGCGTGGTCGAAGAGGTCAACTATGAGAAGAGCCGCCTGCGTGTGGCAGTGTTGATCTTCGGGCGTTCCACCCCGGTTGAGCTGGAGTTTAGCCAAGTAGAAAAGTCCTGATTCCAGTGCGTTTTTTTCCTCTTTTGCCGAAAGGTAGAAGGGGATTTTCGCGTCCCCGGAAAACGGGATTGTGTTTTTCGGGTATTCGGGGAGCTGATCTCTGCAGCCGTCAGGGCTGCTTGGGAAAAGCGCTATCACCCATCTAGAGGAGAGCTGTAATGGCTAAGAAAGTTGAAGCTTATATCAAGCTGCAAGTGGCTGCGGGTCAAGCTAACCCCAGTCCGCCCGTCGGCCCTGCACTGGGTCAGCACGGTGTAAACATCATGGAATTCTGCAAGGCCTTCAATGCCCAGACCCAGGGTATGGAGCCGGGACTGCCGGTGCCGGTTGTAATCTCTGTATACAGTGATCGCTCCTTCACCTTCATTATGAAGACCCCGCCTGCCGCAGTATTGCTGCGCAAGGCTGCCAAGATCAAAAGCGGTTCCGGCCGCCCCAATACGGAGAAGGTGGGCAGGGTTACCCGCGCCCAGTTGGAAGAGATTGCCACCACCAAAATGCCCGACCTGAGCGCATCCGATATGGACGCGGCCGTGCGCACCATCGCCGGCTCTGCACGCAGCGCCGGTATCGAAGTGGAGGGTCTGTAATATGGCTAAATTGAGCAAGCGCCAGCGCGCTATCGCTGAGCAAGTGGAAGCTGGCAAGGCTTACGGCATCGAAGAGGCGATCTCGCTTCTGAAAACGCTGTCCAGTGTTAAGTTTGCGGAGACCGTAGATGCCTCTGTCAACCTGGGCATCGATCCGCGCAAATCTGATCAGGCTGTTCGTGGTGCGACTACGCTGCCGCACGGTACCGGTAAAGAGGTGCGCGTTGCTGTCTTCACCCAGGGCGCCAACGCTGATGCGGCCAAGGAAGCCGGTGCTGACCTGATCGGTATGGACGAGCTGGCTGCTGAGGTAAAAGCGGGCAAGATGGACTTCGATGTCGTCATCGCTTCCCCGGATGCGATGCGCGTTGTTGGCCAGTTGGGCCAGATTCTCGGGCCGCGCGGCCTGATGCCGAACCCGAAGACCGGAACCGTAACTCCCGATGTTGCTACTGCGGTAAAAAATGCCAAGGCGGGCCAGGTGCGTTTTCGCGCTGATAAAGGTGGCATCATTCACGGCGGTATCGGTAAAGTGGCTTTTGACGCAAGTGCACTGAAAGAAAATCTGGAAGCGCTGGTTGCTGATCTGAAGAAAGCCAAGCCGGCTTCTGCCAAGGGCGTATTTCTGAAGAAGATCACCCTGAGCACCACGATGGGCCCGGGCCTGACTATCGATCAGTCTTCTCTGAACATCTAATTGAAACTGCACATTGGCAAATGCCTCTGGGCAGTACAGTGAACTTTGGGGTCCACCCCTATGCTTTGCAAAAGGGTGGGCCGTCAAAGACCGTAGGTGCCCGGTGCGTTGAGGTTGAACGCATCCGGCTTAATCCGAACTTCGGCCAGGCGGGCCAACAAGAGGTTCGAGCCTACGCAGACGGTGTCGCCCAAACCAGTATTTTTACTGGATTTGCGCTTTATGCACCGGAACGGATCGGACGTCTAAGTCCGGTTTTTTTCAAATCCAGGAGTGACACTATGGCTATTGGACTCGAAGACAAGAAAGCGATTGTCGCAGATGTCCAGCAAGCTGCTGAAAGTGCTCTGTCTGCGGTTGTTGCGGATTCCCGTGGCGTAACCGTGAATGACATGACCACTCTGCGCAAAGAGGCGCGCGAGAACGGCGTTTGGTTGAAAGTCGTGCGCAATACTCTGGCGCGTCGCGCTCTGGCAGGTACCGAATACGAATGTCTGACTGACAAATTCGTAGGTCCCAGCATCATTGCATTCTCTAACGAACACCCAGGTGCCGGCGCGCGTATCCTGAGCCAGTTCGCCAAGGGCAATGACAAGCTGGAACTGAAAGGTGCTGCCTTCGAAGGCGCGATCACCGACGTCGCATTGTTGGCAAGCCTGCCGACTTACGACGAGGCGATCGCCAAGCTGATGAGCGTGTTGAAAGAAGCATCTGCTGGCAAGCTGGTTCGCACTATTGCGGCCGTTCGCGACCAAAAAGAGCAGGAAGCTGCGTAATTTATTCGCTAGAGCGAATCGCAGTTTCAAAACGAAATACGAGCAGCTACTGCTCAAACCAATTCAGGTAATGACTCATGTCTCTGACTAAAGAAGATATCATCAACGCAGTTGCCGAAATGTCCGTCAAGGATGTCGTCGAGCTGATCGAAGCGATGGAAGAGAAGTTCGGTGTAACTGCAGCAGCAGCAGTGGTGGCCGGTCCGGCTGCTGCTGAGGCGGCTGAGGAGAAGGACGCTTTCGATGTAATCCTGACCGCCGCAGGCGACAAGAAAGTAAATGTGATCAAGGCTGTTCGCGGCATCACTGGCCTGGGCCTGAAGGAGGCCAAGGCCCTGGTTGACGGTGCTCCCAGCCCGCTGAAGGAAGGCGTGAGCAAGGACGAGGCCGAAGCCGCTAAGAAAGAGCTGGAAGACGCCGGCGCATCTGTAGAACTGAAGTAATTCAGTTGTAGTGATTCCCGCTATCAGTCGTTTGATACGGCGGGTGGCGGTAAGGCTGGTGGACTTTTGTCTGCCGGCCTTTTTGCCGTTTGCAGTGCTGGGGTTTTGCCGGAAATAGCGTGGCAAATCCCATCAACTATCGTGCAGTGACCGCGCTGCCTGAAACATGGAGAGGATTCTGACCAGAACAGTGAAGCTGTGTTGTTCAGAGGCTTCTCGCCCGTAAAAGCTCCCGAGTGGAGTTCCACGAAGTCTTGCCACCGATCAAGCTGGGGAATTTGAATGGCTTACTCATATACTGAGAAAAAACGTATCCGCAAGGATTTTGGCAAACTGCCCAAGGTCATGGATGTGCCCTTCCTGCTTGCGATACAGCTGGATTCATATCGCAATTTTACACAGGCTGACAAGCGCCCAGACGACCGCCTGGACATCGGCCTGCAGGCGGCGTTTAAATCCGTTTTTCCAATTGTCAGCTATTCCGGCAATGCCGCCCTGGAGTATGTAAGCTATACGCTCGGTAAGCCCGCTTTTGATGTCAAGGAATGCACCCTGCGCGGGGCGACTTACGCCTGTCCCCTGCGCGTGCGTGTGCGCCTGATTATTTACGATAAGGAGTCTGCGAATAAGTCCATTAAGGACATCAAAGAGCAGGAAGTGTACATGGGCGAGATTCCGCTCATGACCGATAACGGTACCTTCGTAATCAACGGTACCGAGCGCGTTATCGTCTCCCAGTTACACCGCTCCCCGGGTGTATTTTTTGATCACGACAAAGGCAAGACCCACTCCTCCGGCAAACTGTTGTATGCCGCGCGCGTTATTCCCTATCGCGGTTCCTGGCTCGATTTCGAGTTCGATCCGAAAGATCTGGTGTTTGTACGCATTGATCGTCGGCGTAAACTGCCGGCGACTATCCTGTTGCGCGCCCTGGGCTTCAGCTCCCAGGAAATGCTGGAGATGTTTTTCGAAACCAGCAGGTTTGAACTGCTGGAGGACCGTGTCAGCCTGGAGCTGATTCCCTCCCGCCTGCGCGGTGATGTGGCTTCCTTCGACATCAAGGACAGCAAAGACAAGGTGGTGGTGGAAGAGGGACGGCGCATCACGCCCCGCCATATCCGCCAGTTGGAAAAAGCCGGGGTCAAGAATCTGGAAGCGCCACTGGAATACTTGCTTGGGCGTATTCTGGCGCACGATGTGATTGATGAGTCTACCGGCGAGATCGCGGTCGAGTGCAACACGGAGATTACCGATGAGGTCATCGCCAAGCTGCAGGGGCTCAAGGTCAAACACTGTGAAACCCTGTATACCAATGATCTCGATCGCGGCTCGTTTATCTCCGATACCCTGCGCGCAGATCCCTCCCGCACCCAATTGGAAGCGCTGGTAGAAATCTATCGCATGATGCGCCCGGGTGAACCGCCCACCAAGGAGTCAGCGGAGTCCCTATTCGAGAACCTGTTCTTTACCGACGAGCGCTACGACCTGTCCGCCGTTGGCCGCATGAAGTTCAACCGCCGCCTCGGCCGCGAAGACGAGACCGGCCCGGGAACCCTGAGCAAGGAGGATATTGTCGAAGTCCTCAAGACGCTGATTGATATCCGCAACGGTCAGGGTATGGTGGACGATATCGACCACCTGGGTAACCGCCGGGTGCGCTCCGTGGGCGAGATGGCCGAAAACCAGTTCCGCGTGGGGCTGGTGCGCGTCGAGCGCGCCGTCAAGGAGCGCCTGTCCATGGCTGAGTCCGAGGGCCTGATGCCGCAGGATCTGATCAATGCCAAGCCGGTGGCGGCGGCGGTCAAGGAATTCTTCGGTTCCTCGCAGTTGTCACAGTTTATGGATCAGAACAACCCGCTCTCGGAAGTGACCCACAAGCGCCGCGTTTCCGCGCTGGGTCCGGGTGGCCTGACCCGCGAGCGTGCCGGTTTTGAAGTGCGCGATGTCCACTCGACCCATTACGGTCGCGTATGTCCGATTGAAACCCCGGAGGGGCCGAATATTGGACTGATCAACTCGCTCGCCACCTACGCCCGCGCCAACCACTACGGCTTTCTTGAGAGCGCCTACCGCAGGGTGATCGACGGTCGCGTAACTGACGAAATCGAATATCTGTCCGCTATCAATGAAGCCAATTACGTGATTGCCCAGGCGTCTGCAGCGGTTGATGGGGAGGGACGCTTTACCGATGATCTGGTAAGTGTGCGTTACCAGAATGAATTTACCCTGAAAGCACCGGGCGAAATCCAGTATATGGATGTTTCTGCCAAGCAGGTGGTGTCTGTGGCCGCGGCCATGATTCCGTTTCTGGAGCACGATGATGCCAACCGTGCCCTGATGGGTTCGAACATGCAGCGCCAGGCGGTTCCGACTCTGCGCGCCGAGAAACCACTGGTGGGCACCGGTATGGAGCGCACCGTAGCCCGTGACTCCGGTGTGTGCGTGGTGGCCAAGCGCGGTGGCGTGATCGAGCGAGTCGATTCCAGCCGTGTGGTTGTACGCGTGGCGGATGCCGAGGTGGAAACCGGTGATGCCGGTGTGGATATCTACAACCTGACCAAATATATCCGCTCGAATCAGAATACCTGTATCAATCAGCGCCCGATCGTGAATACCGGCGATCGCGTGGCCCGCGGCGATATTCTCGCCGACGGTCCCTCCATCGATCTTGGCGAGCTGGCCCTGGGCCAGAACATGCGCATCGCGTTTATGCCCTGGAACGGTTACAACTTTGAGGACTCCATTCTTATCAGCGAGCGCGTGGTACAGGAAGACCGCTTTACCACCATCCATATTCAGGAGCTGACCTGTATTGCCCGCGACACCAAGCTGGGCAGTGAGGAAATTACCGCGGATATTCCCAACGTGGGGGAATCCGCCCTGAACAAACTGGATGAGTCCGGCATTGTGTATATCGGTGCGGAAGTGGGGGCCGGCGATATCCTGGTGGGCAAGGTCACTCCGAAAGGGGAAGCCCAGCTGACCCCGGAGGAAAAACTGCTGCGTGCGATTTTTGGTGAGAAGGCATCCGATGTGAAGGACACCTCCCTGCGCGCGCCCAGTGGCACCCGGGGTACCGTAATCGATGTACAGGTGTTTACCCGCGATGGCCTGCAGAAAGACCAGCGCTCTATCGATATCGAAAAGGCACAGTTGGATGAAGTACGCAAGGACCTGAACGAAGAATACCGTATCGTGGAGGGTGCGACCTTCGAGCGTCTGCAGGCAGCGCTGCAGGATCAGAGAGCCGCCGGTGGCAAAGGCATCAGCAAGGGGCAGGAGCTGACCGCGGAAGTGCTGGGCGCGCTGCCGCGTGAAGACTGGTTCAAGCTGCGCATGGAAGACGAAAGCCTGAATGAACAGTTGGAAAAGGCGGAAGCCCAGTTGAAAGAGCGCCGCAAACTGCTTGACGAAGCCTTCGAAGACAAGAAGAAAAAACTGGAGTCCGGTGATGATCTGGCCCCGGGTGTACTGAAAATTGTCAAGGTGTATCTGGCGATCAAACGCCGTATCCAGCCGGGCGACAAGATGGCCGGTCGCCATGGGAACAAGGGCGTGATCTCCGTGATCAAGCCCGTCGAGGATATGCCCTACGATGAAAACGGCGAGCCGGTGGATATCGTTCTCAACCCCCTGGGTGTGCCCTCGCGGATGAACGTCGGCCAGGTTCTGGAAATGCACCTGGGCATGGCCGCCAAGGGGCTCGGCGTGAAAATCGACCGTATGATCAAGGAGCAGCAGGCAGTCGCCAAGGTGCGCGGATTCCTGGATGCGGTTTACAACTCCACCGGTGGCCGTCGCGAAGAG
Source organism: Microbulbifer sp. MI-G (assembly GCF_030440425.1). Taxonomy (NCBI): domain Bacteria; kingdom Pseudomonadati; phylum Pseudomonadota; class Gammaproteobacteria; order Cellvibrionales; family Microbulbiferaceae; genus Microbulbifer; species Microbulbifer spongiae. The sequence goes on along the minus strand of NZ_CP098023.1, from coordinate 3,904,033 downwards.
TTGCAGGCTCTGTCCGATGAGGAGGTCATGGCGATGGCGCAGAACCTGCGTCGTGGTGTGCCCATGGCAACGCCGGTCTTTGACGGTGCCGATGAGAGCGAGATCAAGCAACTGTTGCGCCTCGCCGATATCCCGGATTCCGGCCAGATCACCCTGCACGACGGCCGCACCGGCGATGCTTTCGAGCGCCCGGTGACCGTGGGCTACATGTACATGCTGAAGCTGAACCACCTGGTGGACGACAAGATGCACGCGCGTTCCACCGGTTCCTACAGTCTGGTGACCCAGCAGCCGCTGGGCGGCAAGGCGCAATTTGGCGGTCAGCGTTTCGGGGAGATGGAAGTCTGGGCGCTGGAAGCCTACGGTGCCGCCTACACCCTGCAGGAAATGCTTACGGTCAAATCCGACGACGTGGAAGGACGCACCAAGATGTACAAGAACATCGTGGACTCGGATCACCGTATGGAGCCCGGTATGCCGGAGTCCTTCAATGTTCTGGTGAAGGAAATCCGCTCTCTCGGCATGAACTTCGAGCTCGAGCACGAGTAGGACTGACGGGCACAGCAGCCAAGCAGGTGAATTGAGACAAGCGCCGGCGCCCTGAGAGCAACGGGGCCCGGCCCACCCGGCACAGTCTATAGCCGGGTTGATTACCCCCTAGTGGAGGAAAGGCCTTGAAAGATTTATTAAACCTGGTGAAGTCCCAGGAGCAGTTGGAAGAGTTTGATGCGATTCGCATCGGTCTGGCCTCGCCGGACATGATCCGCTCCTGGTCCTACGGTGAAGTGAAAAAGCCGGAAACCATCAACTACCGCACCTTCAAGCCGGAGCGCGAAGGTTTGTTCTGCGCCAAGATTTTTGGTCCGGTGAAAGACTACGAGTGCCTGTGCGGCAAGTACAAGCGCATGAAGCACCGCGGCATTATCTGTGAGAAATGTGGCGTTGAAGTGACCAAGGCCAAAGTGCGTCGGGAGCGTATGGGCCACATCGAACTGGCCAGCCCGGTTGCGCATATCTGGTTCCTGAAATCCCTGCCGTCCCGTATCGGCCTGCTGCTGGATATGACCCTGCGGGATATCGAGCGCGTGCTCTACTTTGAATCCTACGTGGTGACCGAGCCGGGCATGACCACTCTGGAGCGCGGCCAGCTGCTCAACGATGAGCAGTACTTCGAGGCGATGGAGGAGTTCGCTGACGAGTTCGAGGCGAAGATGGGTGCCGAGGCGATTCAGGAACTGATGAGCGATATCGAGCTGCCGGCGGAAATCCAGCGTCTGCGGGAGGAGATTCCGGCCACCAACTCCGAAACCAAGATCAAGAAACTGTCCAAACGCCTGAAGTTGCTGGAGGCCTTCTACAAGTCCGGCAACAATCCCGAGTGGATGATCATGCAGGCCCTGCCGGTACTGCCGCCAGACCTGCGTCCGCTGGTACCCCTGGATGGTGGCCGCTTTGCGACTTCGGATTTGAACGACCTGTATCGCCGAGTGATCAACCGCAACAACCGTCTCAAGCGCCTGCTGGAGCTGAATGCACCGGATATTATTGTGCGCAACGAAAAGCGCATGTTGCAGGAATCCGTGGACGCGCTGCTGGATAACGGCCGCCGCGGCCGCGCCATCACCGGCTCCAACAAACGCCCGCTGAAGTCCCTGGCGGATATGATCAAGGGCAAGCAGGGCCGCTTCCGCCAGAACCTGCTGGGCAAGCGCGTGGACTATTCCGGCCGTTCCGTGATTGTGGTGGGGCCGACCCTGCGCCTGCACCAATGCGGTCTGCCCAAGAAAATGGCCCTGGAGCTGTTCAAGCCGTTTATTTTCGGCAAGCTCGAAGCCCGCGGCCTGGCCACCACCATCAAGGCAGCCAAGAAAATGGTCGAGCGCGAAGAGGCGGTGGTATGGGATATCCTCGATGAAGTGATCCGCGAGCACCCGGTACTGCTGAACCGCGCCCCGACCCTGCACCGTCTGGGTATTCAGGCGTTCGAGCCGGTACTGATTGAAGGCAAGGCGATTCAGCTGCACCCGCTGGTGTGCGCGGCCTATAACGCCGATTTCGACGGTGACCAGATGGCGGTGCACGTACCCCTGACCATCGAAGCGCAGTTGGAATCGCGCGCGTTGATGATGTCCACCAACAATATCCTGTCGCCCGCCAACGGCGAGCCCATCATCGTGCCGTCCCAGGATGTGGTTCTGGGGCTGTACTGGATGACCCGCGAGCGTGTCAACGACAAGGGCGAGGGGATGTACTTCTCCGACGTCAAGGAGGTCAGCCGCGCGTTCTATGCCAAGCAGGTTGGCCTGCAGGCGAAGGTCAAAGTGCGTATCCGCGAGATGATTCTCGGAGAGGATGGCGAGAAACACGAAACCATCTCTGTACAGGACACCACGGTAGGCCGTGCACTGCTGTGGAATATCGTGCCGGAAGGCCTGCCGTTCGCGCTGGTCAACCAACCCATGAAGAAGAAGCCCATTTCCCGTGTGCTAAACGAGTGCTATCGCAAGGTGGGACTTAAGGCGACGGTTATTTTTGCCGACCAGCTGATGTACACCGGTTTTGATTTCTCCACCAAGTCCGGTTCTTCCATTGGTGTGAACGACTTCGAGATTCCCGCTGCCAAGGCTGATTTGATCACTGTGGCGGAAGAGGAAGTGAAGGAGATCGAAAGTCAGTTCGCCTCCGGTCTGGTAACCCAGGGGGAGAAATACAACAAGGTGATCGACGTCTGGTCCCGCACCAATGACAAGGTGACCAAGGCCATGATGGCCGGCATCAAAAAAGAGCCGGTGGTCGATCGCGAAGGCAAGGAGACCGAGCAGGATTCCTTCAACTCCGTCTATATGTATGCGGACTCCGGTGCGCGGGGCTCCGAGGCGCAGATCCGCCAGCTCGCCGGCATGCGCGGCCTGATGGCCCGTCCGGACGGCTCCATTATTGAAAACGCCATTACCGCCAACTTCCGCGAAGGACTGACCGTACAGCAGTACTTTATCTCTACCCACGGTGCCCGCAAGGGACTGGCGGATACCGCACTGAAAACCGCCAACTCCGGCTACCTGACCCGCCGTCTGGTGGACGTTGCCCAGGACGTGGTGATCACCGAAGTGGACTGCGGCACCGATGATGGCCTGACCATGGCGCCGGTGATTGAGGGCGGCGATGTGATCGAGTCCCTCGGCGATCGTATCCTCGGCCGTGTCGTGGCCCGCGATGTGCTTAAGCCCGGCAGTGACGAGATCGCGGTTTCTGCCGGCACCATGATCGATGAGAAGTGGGTGGAGCGTATCGAAGCCATGGGCATTGATGAGGTGCTGGTGCGCTCGCCAATCACCTGTGAGACCGCCCATGGTATCTGTGCCCAGTGTTACGGCCGCGATCTGGCCCGCGGTCACCGCGCCAATTCGGGTGAGTCTGTGGGGGTGGTTGCCGCACAGTCCATCGGTGAGCCGGGCACCCAGTTGACCATGCGCACCTTCCATATCGGTGGTGCCGCGAGCCGCGCCTCTGCGGCGGACAGCATCCAGGTGAAACAGGCCGGTACCGTGCGCCTGCACAATGTGAAGACGGTCAAAACGGAAGCCGGTACCCTGGTGGCGGTATCCCGCTCCGGTGAGCTGGCGATAGCCGACAGTGCCGGTCGCGAGCGCGAGCGCTACAAGCTGCCCTATGGTGCGGTGATCAACGTCTACGAGGGTGCAGAGGTCAATGGTGGCCAGATCGTGGCCAAGTGGGACCCGCACACTCACCCGATCATTACCGAAGTAGCCGGTTGGGTGAAGCTTTCCGGTATGGAAGAAGGGCTCTCAATCCGCAAGCAGACCGACGAGATCACCGGCTTGTCCTCTATCGAGGTGATTGATCCGGCCGAACGCCCGGCCGCGGGTAAAGACCTGCGCCCAGCGGTGACCCTGGTGAACGAGAGTGGCGAAGAGCTGACCCTGGCCAACAGCAATGCACCTGCACACTATGCGCTGCCGGCGCGCGCGATTCTCAGCCTCGCCGATGGCAGCAAGGCCAATTTGGGGGACGTGATCGCCCGTATCCCGCAGGAATCCGGCGGTACCAAGGATATTACCGGTGGTCTGCCGCGGGTTGCCGACCTGTTCGAAGCCCGCAAGCCAAAAGAGCCGTCCATCCTGGCGGAAATTTCCGGCACGGTTTCCTTTGGTAAAGAGACCAAAGGCAAGGTGCGTCTGCAAATCACCCCCCGCGATGGCAAGCCGCTGGCCAATGGCAAGGACCACTACGAGGTTCTGATACCAAAGCACCGCCAGCTGACCGTGTTCGAAGGCGAGACCGTAGAGAAGGGCGAGGTGATCTCCGACGGCCCGTCTAACCCCCACGATATCCTGCGCCTGAAGGGCGTGGAAGAACTGGCGCGCTACATCACTAACGAGATTCAGGAGGTGTATCGTCTCCAGGGCGTAGGCATTAACGATAAGCACATTGAAACTATTGTGCGCCAGATGCTGCGCAAGGTGGAGATCACCGAGATGGGCGATTCCGGCTTTATTAAGGGCGATCAGGTGGAATACCAGCGCGTGATCGAGGAGAACGAGCAACTGCGTGCCGAGAACAAGCAGCCGGCGCAGTTCGAGCGCCTGTTGCTGGGTATCACCAAGGCATCCCTGGCCACCGAGTCCTTCCTGTCTGCGGCCTCCTTCCAGGAGACCACCCGGGTTCTGACCGAAGCGGCAGTGACCGGCAAGGAAGACAGCCTGCGCGGTCTGAAGGAGAATGTGGTTGTGGGACGCCTGATCCCGGCAGGCACCGGCCTGGCCTACCACAGTGAGCGCAAACGCCAGCGCAGCCTGCAGCTGGAAGAGAGCTTCGGCGAAGGCCCCTCTGCGGCAGAAGTGGAAGCGGCGTTGACCGAGGCCCTGAAGTCCTCTGGCGAATAGCCCATATTGCTGCCTCGTCACCCCGGTAGCGTGATGGGATTTGAGGCACATTTGCCGTGAAGGGCGTATGGGCGACTGCCCGGGCCGGAAAGCACAACGCCCGTCGCCGATTGACTCGGTGGGGTGTCGCCTATAGAATGCGGCCCCCGCTGTTACGGGGTGTTTTGTCCGGCTTTCAGGTCGGCGTTACAAACAGACGACAGGCCCTCACTGTGAGAGGTGGGGGCATTTTATTTTTGGAGTGATTTTTAATGGCAACGATCAACCAGTTGGTTCGTAAGCCGAGAAAACGCAAAGTTGAAAAAAGCGATGTTCCCGCGCTACAGGCCAGCCCGCAGCGCCGGGGAGTTTGCACCCGCGTGTACACCACGACACCGAAGAAGCCGAACTCCGCACTGCGCAAGGTTTGCCGTGTGCGTCTTACCAATGGCTACGAGGTCACTTCGTACATCGGCGGTGAAGGCCACAACCTGCAAGAGCACAGTGTGGTACTGATACGCGGTGGCCGGGTAAAAGACCTGCCGGGTGTGCGCTATCACACAGTGCGCGGGGCACTGGACTGTGCCGGCGTCAACGATCGCAAGCAGGGCCGTTCCAAATACGGTGCCAAGCGTCCCAAAGGCTAATTCCCTGTAACCATTTGCGTTTCGGTTTCCAACCGGAGTAAGGCTGAGCTCGCTGGATTGTAAGGTGTTACGGCGGCGTCTCAGAGTAACCCTGAAGAGAGGCAATTCCCATGCCGAGAAGACGAGTAGTCGCCAAGCGCGAAGTGCTCCCCGACCCCAAGTTCGGGAACATCACCCTGGCCAAGTTCATGAATCACGTCATGATCAGTGGCAAGAAGTCCGTCGCAGAGCGTATCGTATACGGAGCCCTGGATTCGGTTTCTGAAAAACTCAACAGAGACCCCATCGAAGTATTCGAAGAGTCCCTGGAAAACATCGCGCCGATGGTGGAAGTGAAATCCCGCCGAGTGGGTGGCGCAACTTATCAGGTGCCTGTTGAAGTGCGCCCCTCGCGCCGTATGGCACTGGCAATGCGCTGGCTGGTGGAGTTTTCCCGCAAGCGCGGCGAAAAGTCCATGGCCCAGCGTCTGGCCAACGAAATGATCGACGCAGCCCAGAACAAGGGCGGCGCGGTCAAGAAGCGTGAAGATGTACACCGTATGGCGGAAGCCAACAAGGCGTTCTCTCACTACCGTTTCTAAGTCTGATGATGATCGACATCGGAAATTAATACCGAAAGGCAGCAGGGAAGTTTCCTGGCTGCCTTTTGCCGTTATATCGAGGATACAACTGTGGCACGTAAAACGCCTATTGCACGCTACCGCAACATCGGTATCTGCGCCCACGTAGACGCTGGCAAAACCACCACTACAGAGCGCGTACTTTTTTATACGGGACTGTCTCACAAAATTGGTGAGGTGCACGAAGGCGCCGCCACCATGGACTGGATGGAGCAGGAGCAGGAGCGCGGTATTACCATTACTTCTGCGGCAACCACCTGCTTCTGGGCTGGCATGCAGCAGCAGTTCGACCAGCACCGCGTAAACATCATCGACACCCCGGGACACGTTGACTTCACAATTGAAGTGGAGCGCTCCCTGCGCGTGCTCGACGGCGCTGTCGTTGTGCTGTGTGGCTCCTCTGGCGTTCAGCCCCAGACCGAAACTGTCTGGCGCCAGGCCAACAAGTACGAAGTACCGCGTATGGTCTTCGTCAATAAGATGGACCGTGCCGGCGCCAACTTCCGCAACGTCGTAAAGCAGCTGAAAGACCGCCTGAATGCCAATGCGGTTCCGCTGCAGATGACCATCGGTGCTGAAGATGACTTCAAAGGCGTGGTGGACCTGGTCAAGATGAAAGCCATTATCTGGAACGAGGCCGACCAGGGCACGACTTTCACCTACGAAGACATCCCCGCAGAGCTGGTGGACGAATGCGAAGAAATGCGCGAGTTCCTGGTAGAGGCGGCGGCGGAAGCCAGTGAAGAGCTGATGGAGAAATACCTGGAAGGGGATTCACTGAGCGAAGAGGAAATCAAGGCGGCCATCCGCCAGCGCACCCTGGCCAACGAAATTGTACCGGTTCTGGGCGGCTCTGCCTTCAAGAACAAGGGTGTGCAAGCGGTACTGGACGCGGTGATCGAATACCTGCCGGCACCGACCGAGGTGAAGGCAATCGAGGGAACGTTGGAAGATGGTGAAACCATTGAGACCCGCGAAGCAGATGACGACGCACCCTTTGCCGCGCTGGCATTCAAAATTGCCACCGATCCCTTTGTGGGGACCCTGACCTTCTTCCGCGTTTACTCCGGTCGTCTGGAGAGCGGTACCGCGGTATACAATTCTGTCAAAATGAAGAAGGAGCGCGTCGGTCGTATGGTGCAGATGCATTCCAATGACCGCAAAGAGATCAAGGAAGTGCTGGCCGGGGATATTGCCGCTGCAATTGGCCTGAAAGATGTGACCACCGGTGACACCCTGTGTGCCGAGAAGAGTAAAATCGTTCTTGAGCGTATGGAGTTCCCAGAGCCCGTCATTCACGTTGCGGTTGAGCCGAAATCCAAAGCGGACCAGGAAAAAATGGGTATTGCACTGGGCAAGCTGGCCCAGGAAGATCCCTCTTTCCGTGTGAAGACCGACGAGGAAACCGGCCAGACCATTATTGGTGGTATGGGTGAGCTGCATCTGGATATCATCGTTGACCGGATGAGACGGGAATTCAGCGTCGAGGCGAATATCGGTAAGCCGCAAGTGGCCTACCGCGAGGCGATTCGCAATACCTCCGAGATCGAGGGCAAGTTTGTCCGCCAGTCCGGTGGCCGCGGCCAGTTCGGCCATGTCTGGGTGAAATTCGAGCCCGCCGAGGACGCGTCCCAGGAAGGTCTGGAATTCGTTAACGAGATTGTGGGCGGTGTTGTACCCAAGGAATATATCCCGGCGGTACAGAAGGGTATTGAAGAACAGATGCAAAACGGGGTTCTGGCGGGCTACCCGCTGCTGGGCTTGAAGGCGACCCTGTACGATGGCTCCTACCACGATGTGGACTCCAGTGAAATGGCGTTTAAAATCGCCGGTTCCATGGCCACCAAGAAACTCTCTTCCGTGGGCGGCGCGGTGTTGCTTGAGCCTGTGATGAAAGTGGAGGTGGTTACTCCGGAAGAAAATATGGGGGACGTGGTCGGCGACCTTAACCGCCGCCGCGGCCTGATCCAGGGTATGGACGATAACCCGGCTGGCAAGGTGGTCAATGCCGAAGTGCCGCTGGCGGAAATGTTTGGCTATGCAACCGATCTGCGTTCCGCCACCCAGGGCCGTGCTACCTACACCATGGAGTTCCTGAAGTACGCCGAAGCGCCGAAAAACGTTGCCGATGACATCATCGCAAAGAACAAGGCCTGATTCACTTCTGCCCAAATGGGTCCCGGCGTTTGGTCGGGGTTTCTTTGGCAAACACTTAGCTAGAGGACATCTAAGATGGCAAAAGAAAAGTTTGAACGTTCCAAGCCCCACGTGAACGTGGGCACTATCGGTCACGTAGATCACGGTAAAACCACCCTGACCGCAGCGCTGACCCGTGTATGTGCGGAGGTCTGGGGCGGTGACGCAGTGGCTTTCGACGGTATCGACAATGCGCCGGAAGAGCGTGAGCGCGGTATCACCATCGCCACCTCTCACGTTGAGTACGAGTCCCCTATCCGCCACTACGCCCATGTGGACTGTCCGGGACACGCCGACTACGTGAAGAACATGATTACCGGAGCCGCGCAGATGGACGGCGCGATTCTGGTGTGCTCCGCCGCTGACGGCCCCATGCCGCAGACCCGCGAGCACATCCTGCTATCCCGCCAGGTGGGCGTCCCTTACATCGTTGTGTTCCTGAACAAAGCGGACATGGTTGACGACGAAGAGCTGCTCGAACTGGTGGAAATGGAAGTGCGCGAACTGCTCGACCAGTACGAGTTCCCGGGTGACGATACCCCGATCATTGTCGGTTCCGCCCTGATGGCTTTGAACGGCGAAGACGACAACGAACTGGGCACCACCGCGGTGAAGAAGCTGGTTGAAACCCTGGACGAGTACATTCCCGAGCCGGAGCGCGCGGTAGACCAGCCGTTTTTGATGCCGATCGAAGACGTCTTCTCCATTTCCGGTCGCGGTACTGTAGTGACCGGTCGTGTGGAGCGCGGAATTATCAAAACCGGTGACGAGATCGAAATCGTCGGTATCAAGGAAACCACCTCCACCACCTGTACCGGTGTGGAGATGTTCCGCAAGCTGCTCGACGAGGGTCGTGCAGGTGAAAATATCGGTGCGCTGCTGCGCGGTACCAAGCGCGATGAGGTGGAGCGTGGGCAGGTACTGGCGAAGCCGGGCTCTATCACACCGCACACCAAGTTCGAGGCGGAAGTATATGTACTGTCCAAGGACGAAGGCGGCCGTCACACCCCGTTTTTCAAGGGCTACCGTCCGCAGTTTTACTTCCGTACCACCGATGTGACCGGTGCGGTAGAGTTGCCGGAAGGTACCGAGATGGTCATGCCGGGCGACAATATCCAAATGGTTGTCACCCTGATTGCCCCGATTGCGATGGAAGACGGCCTGCGCTTTGCGATTCGCGAGGGTGGTCGCACTGTCGGTGCCGGCGTGGTTGCTAAGATCATCGAATAACTTCTACGCCTGACCAGAATAAAAAGCCGCCGCGGAAACGCTGTGGCTTTTTTGTCGTTTTCTTAAAGTAACCTTTTTACTATTTCGTATGTGCAGTGTTTGATTCGCGTCATGCTTGGTGCCGGATAATAGTGTTATCTTTTTAACTTCCTTTTATAATTAATGCCTGTGGCAGGCGGATAAATTCAAATTTTGTTAGAGGTGAAATAAGTTTAAGAAATAGAAATATATGGTCCTCTATACGTAATTGAGGCTTGCTCTGCATACATTTTTGGAATTTCCAATCTGGGCTCTTACCCTCCGCTGCTATTTATTTTGTTGGTGCTGGCGGGGAAGATAAATTATCATGGCTGTGTGTATTTTTTGAATGATTTGTAAGGGCTTGTTTTCTTTTCTCAATGAAATAGAAAAACGCTGCTACCAAGCAGCCGGTAATGTGACTTGTTTGCATTGGGGTAAATATCTGACTCTCAACATGAAATAAGCCGGGGGCGTTAATCTGGGTATCTACTACCATTTTGATTGGAAGGAAAAAGAGTATGAGAAAGCTTACGGTTTTCCATGGTTGAGCATCATTGATACCCATAAGAGCGCAATAGTATAAAAAGCCATATACAATTCCAGATAATCCACCATAGTAGGCCATTCCAGGTTTAAAGATGAGTAGTGATATGCTGGTGCACAGAGACATAAAAAAATAAAGTAAATATAAATTTGAATAGTTTTTTTTCTCTATCATATAGCCTACAATGCCAAAAGCCGATAGGTTATAAAGTAGGTGTATGTAAGAAAAGTGCACAAAGTGGCCTGTTAGAATGCGCCATATTTCACCACCAAGCAGGGCGTGTCTGTCGAAAATAAAGGCTGAAGTCCATTCAGGGTTTGTGCTTGACAGAAGGCTGGCTAAAATGATGGCCAAATAAAATACAGGTCGGCACATAATTACGCTCTTCTGCTTCTTTGCATCCACAGCCAATAAGCAAGTAAAGATAATAAGAAAATCACTATAGAGAGATCCAGGCTGCCACCACCGGTATAACCAGGCTTGTGCGTTATTTGGTAATCTGTGGGTAACTCTTTAACTTTATCCTTGAACAAATCAAGTTGTATTTCAAGATTTGAAACAAGTTCTTCGCTTGCCTCTTTGAAACTCTCTAAGCTGTCAATGCGCAGTTGCTCAGAAAGATTGATTGGGGTGGATTTACTTTTGATGTGGCTGGTGCCGGGAGCGCGGAATAACATTCTACGGCTTTGAATGTCATAAACCGATGCGTCTAGCATCGTATTGGTTGCATTTTTTTCTCCGGGTATAATGTAAGCCCCAACAAGGGTCCAGTAAGTGATTGATGCCAGACCCTCATCGGTAAACTGTGTTTGATCGTAGGAAAGTAGTGCAATAACGTCAATGCCATACATTGTTCTAAGTTGATCCAGATTTGCAAAGCTCCCTTTTTCTCTAAGATAGACGGAGGGGATGAGTTCTATTGATTGTACAAAGTCATGGCTTTTGAAGTTCTTGCTGACTTTATTCATCAAATCTATTTTGTCTCTTTCGGTGAGCGTTCGACTTTTTCCGGTTCCTTCAGGAACAAAAGCGATGCCGATTTTTAATGGTAAGGAAAGCCGTGGGATGCTTGGGGTTTCTATATGATCATCCTGGTTCGGGTATAAATACTGTACAGCGCTGCTGCTATAATGTGAGGACCTCATGACACCGCAACTGATCAAGGTTGCACAGGCAATAATTAGGAGTGTATAAGACAATGTTTTTTTGAATGACTTCATGGTGACAACGTATCCTGTGCTTTTGTCGGCTCGTTTGGAACTGCCGGGAAATGTGAGATTTTTAACTAAATTGTTTGTACCAAATAACCCGTTTATACTGGGAGCGTATGTGATGTTTGTCAGTTTTCCGCATTTCAGGCAAAACAACTTTGGGAATACAAGAACGGCATTTTTTGATTGAAAATTCTTTTTTGCCGTGAACACTGAAAAGGCAGAACTCTGGTCCAAACCAGACAAAATGCTGTTGTCAGGATACGCTCTTTGCAACCACCAGCTCTAATTTTGTTCCTCTAATAACGGATACCCTTTTTTCGCTAAGCTTGCTACTTGAAAGCTCTCAGATCGGGGGATGGTTGCTCAATTAGCAATCGGTGCCGGTCTCGACAGATGCCACAACCCTTGCCAAGAGAGGCCCGAAACCGGCTTAAACTACTGCCTGCCCAGTGCGCTAATTCTATGTGAGTGTATTCTACAGAAAAGTTTAAACCAGGGAAGTCTTGAGGCAATTGCTGAATCCGAGCCGGGGAAATCTGAAAGAGGCGAGCCTCAGAGGAAGCCCGCTTTATAGATAGTGAATACGAAATCAGAAGTGGTTTCTGGTCTGCTTTCCTGTTTCGTTGGGGGGCTGATAAATACTCAGTACATGTCCATCCGGGTCTGCAAAGTCCGCTGTCAATCCGCCGTCTGGGGCATGCTGGACCGGGGCCAGAATTTCCACATGGTGGGCGGTCAGGTGTTCCACCATGCGGTGAATTTCATTGTCGCCAACCGAAAAAACGGGGATAGGCGTGCGTGCGGGTTTCTCATCCCCTTCAAAAAAGATCAGCACGGAATCACCGATATGGGCCATCAGGTGGCCGCCGCTTTCTCCCTCTTCTGCGCCTGCTGCCCAGGTGGTTTTGAGGCCAAGGGTGTGCTCGTAGAATTGCCGGGTGTTGTGCAGGTTTTTGACAAAAAAGACAACGGCCTCGATACGTGAAGTTTGCAACATGTTGCTTTCCAGTTTGCGATTGATTTAGGGTGTATATCCGTCTGACGGATGCTTACTAGTTGCCATTGTCTGGCAATTTGTGAGCAACCCTATCCAATTTTGGGCCTCACAGCCCAATTGCGGTCTGCTATCGCAGTGGCTGGGCAGTCGACGAAGGGTGCCTGGGCTATTGCTCTGTCAACTGGCTGATCGATAGGAGGTTGCTGTCGGGGTCGGTGATACCGAAACGGAAACTGGGCAGGCGCGCGGGGCCCTGTGCCAGGACCGCTCGCCGGAGGCCGGCCCCGGAAGGGTTTGTGTTATCCAGGCGCGCGGCATAGGCTGCAGCCAGGTTTGCAGGGTCGATCCCGTTTGCCCGCTGTGACGTTAGTTTCTTTCGCAGGGCGCTGAGACGCTGCCGCATAGCGGCATCGGAAATGCCGAGTACCCGACAGATTTCCTTTTTGCTGAGTCCATTCAAGGTCAGTAACAGCACCAAGCGCTGTGCGGCGGGCAGGCATGGGATAGTATCCTTGCCGAATATGGCTGAATCTGCTCTGGATATATCCTCGCCGGAAGCATAGCGTGTTTCGCGCACCCGTCGACGCTCGGTACGGCGGGCTTGCATGGCGGCGAGATTGCGTAGTACCCCGTAAAACCAGGCCGCATCCCCAGCATTTTGAAATGGTGTTCGCTGCGCCTCCACAGCGGCGAGCAGGCCTTCCTGTAACAGATCTTCTGCCTCCTGGCCCCGTTGGGAAAGCCTGGCGGCAGTGCGCAGCCATTGTCGATAATGATCGGCAGCCATTGGTATGCTCCACCGGTGAGGGCATATAAAGAAGGCGATGATCTGACAGGGCAAGTTGCCCGGGATTGCGCCGTCACGGTTGTTTATCCATATGATACGGATTTTTTAGCCCGTGCGGTATGAGTGTATGAAATGCCAGTGCAACTGCCTATCCCGCTTGTACCCTGAAGTGCTCACCGGTCCTCAAGGCGCCGGGTTTAAGCTGTGTCTGCTGGTAGGCTGATTCGGGAATAGCCGCAGTGCTGGTCGGTCAGGTCGATAAGGGAGCGGATGCTCCGCTATCGGGGTGCAAAGGGGGGGTAGTAGCAGGGGCTGTTTCCCAGAGGATCGGCAGGTGGAGCCGGTTGCTCAGGCGGCGGGATTGGTGCAATGGCTAATTTGAACTCCGCAGCGGTGCCCCCCTGCGGAGCTTATGATCTTCAGTGGCGGCTTCCCTAGGGCCAGTCCTTGCTCAGGTCACAGCGCGGGCAGCCCTCGAATAATTTGAGGAAGAGGGGGCCATCCATCTCCACCAGTTCCTCGTGGTCGCCGGCCTCAAAGTAAATGGTTTCACAGTGGCCCAGGCTGCTGTCGAGCATGGTTGTAATGCCATAGGCTTGTCCCAGAGGGGGCAGAGCGCCCAACTCGCAGTCGGGGAAAATCGAGCCCAACTCATTTTCCGCCACCATCTCCAGACCGTTTCGTCCGGTTTCGTCGTGTACCGCGCGCATATCCAGGCTGCTGCTTGCGGGGATGACCACCAGCACGTGACCCTCTTCGTCGCGAAGCAGAATCGCCTTGGCGACCTGGTCCTCACGGACGTGGGCGGCATGGGCACTCTCGCGGCTGGTGCGGCTGTGGGGATGTTGGATCAAATGATAGTCGACCGATTGGTCATTAAGATATTGGCTCAGTTTTGCGGCAATGGTCATAGTGGGACTCTCCTCATTTCACTGCGGATACTCCATTGTAGTTTCAGCGGGTGAAATTTGTGCGGGTGTGCGGTTGACAGCCTTCTGCACGCCCCGTAGAATTCGCGCTCCTTTTCGCCCGCCCACGGGGCTGCGTAAAAGGACGTTCTTTATTTTTCAGTTGGAGTTTGATTCCATGCAGGGTCAACGTATCCGAATTCGCCTGAAGGCCTTTGATCACAAGCTGATTGATGCGTCTACACAGGAGATTGTAGAGACGGCCAAGCGCACCGGTGCCCAGGTTCGCGGCCCAATCCCGCTGCCGACGCGCAAAGAAAAGTACACTGTGCTGATTTCCCCGCACGTTAACAAAGACGCGCGCGACCAGTACGAAATCCGTACCCATAAGCGCTTGCTGGACATCGTTGAGCCGACCGAGAAAACCGTCGATGCGCTGATGAAGCTCGATCTGGCGGCCGGTGTTGAGGTCCAGATTAGTCTCGGCTAACACTTTTACTAACTACCGAATCCGAATCCCGGGCGAAAAAGGTCCGGGTAGTGTAACGCTCTGAAACTGGGCGGCCGCAGTGGGTTAAAGCCCCGTGCACTGAGAGGTTGATAAAGATGACAACAGGTATTGTCGGCCGCAAGAGCGGCATGACTCGCATCTTCACTGAGGATGGCGTATCCATTCCGGTCACCGTGATCGAGGTAACACCGAATCGCGTCACCCAGGTGAAAACTGTGGAAACTGATGGCTATGCCGCTGTCCAAGTGGCAGTGGGCAAGCGCAAGGCTTCCCATGTCTCCAAGCCCGAAGCGGGCCACTTCGCCAAAGCCAGTGTAGAGGCTGGCACCCGTCTTTTCGAACTGCGCACGGACAATTCCGAAGAGACTTTCGAGATCGGTTCTGAAATCACTGTTTCCAGTTTCGAAGCTGGCCAGAAGATCGATATCACCGGCACCTCCAAGGGTAAAGGCTTCCAGGGCGGTGTTAAGCGCTGGAATTTCCGCACCCAGGACGCCACCCACGGTAACTCCCTGTCTCACCGCGCCCCCGGTTCTATCGGGCAGTGTCAGACACCGGGACGTGTGTGGAAAGGCAAGAAGATGGCCGGGCATATGGGTGTTGCACGTGTTACTGTGCAGAACCTGGAAGTGGTGCGTGTCGATTCTGAACGCAACCTGCTGCTGATCAAAGGTGCCGTTCCCGGTGCCCCCGGCGGTAACGTTATCGTTCGTCCGGCAGTGAAAGCCTAAGTCTGGGGGAAATGGATATGGAACTGAATATCGCTACTCCCGAAGGCGCCAAAGGCACAATAGCTGTCTCTGAAGTGACTTTCGGGCGTGAATTCAATCAGGATCTGGTGCACCAGACCGTTGTCGCCTATATGGCTGGCGCACGTCAGGGCACCAAGGCACAGAAAAACCGCTCCGCTGTTTCCGGTGGCGGCAAAAAGCCCTGGCGGCAGAAAGGCACCGGGCGCGCGCGTGCCGGTACTATCCGCAGCCCGCTGTGGCGCTCCGGTGGTGTCACCTTTGCCGCGGAGCCGCGCGATCACGGTGTAAAGCTGAATAAGAAAATGTACCGCGCTGCCCTGCGCAGTATTCTGTCTGAACTGGCTCGGCAGGAGCGCCTGGTAGTGGTGGAATCCTTCGATGTGGAGGCGCCTAAAACCAAGCAACTGGTCAGCAAGCTGGCTCAGTATGACCTGTCCGAAGCGCTGATCGTGACCGAAGCGGTGAGCGAAAATCTCTATCTGGCCGCGCGCAACCTGCACAAGATCGATGTCCGCGATGTGCAGGCGATCGATCCTGTCAGCCTGATCCGTTTTGACAAGGTCGTGGTAACCGTGGCCGCGCTCAAGAAGATTGAGGAGGTGCTGGGATGAACCAAGAGCGACTTTACCAAGTACTGCTGGGCCCGGTAATTTCCGAAAAAGCTGCCGCACTGGCCGATAGCGCCAACCAGGTGGTTTTCAAGGTTTCCACCGATGCCGGGAAAGCGGAGATCAAGGCTGCGGTCGAGAAGTTGTTTAACGTCTCTGTTGAGCAGGTTCGCACCGTCAACGTTAAAGGCAAAACCAAGCGTACCCGCCACGGCATGGGCCGTCGCAACGATTGGAAAAAAGCCTACGTGCGCCTGGCTGAAGGCAGCGACATCAATTTTGAAGCTGCTGAGTAAAGGGGACTGTTACAATGGCAATTGTCAAGACAAAACCAACCTCCGCCGGTCGTCGTCACCTGGTAAAGGTTGTCAACCCCGACCTGCACAAGGGGGCTCCCTACGCACCTCTGCTGGAGAGTAAAAGCAAAAGCGGTGGCCGTAACAACGCTGGCCGAATCACAACCCGTCACATCGGTGGTGGTCACAAGCAGCACTATCGTGTCATCGACTTCAAGCGCAACAAGGACGGCATTCCAGCCAGGGTTGAACGTCTGGAGTACGATCCCAACCGCAGCGCGCACATCGCTCTGGTGTGTTATGCCGATGGTGAACGCCGTTACATTATCGCACCGAAGGGACTCGAGGCTGGTGTCACTATCCAGTCCGGCGATGCCGCCCCGATTGCAGTGGGCAATACTCTGCCCCTGCGCAATGTTCCGGTGGGTTCCGTGATCCATGCCATCGAGTTGAAGCCGGGCAAGGGTGCTCAACTGGCCCGTTCTGCCGGCGCTGCCGTGCAGCTGGTGGCCAGGGAAGGTCAGTACGCGACCCTTCGCCTGCGCTCCGGAGAAACACGTAAGGTACTCGCTGAGTGCCGCGCAACCCTGGGTGAAGTGGGTAACTCCGAGCACGGCCTGCGCAAGCTGGGTAAAGCCGGTGCCGCGCGCTGGCGTGGTGTTCGCCCGACAGTTCGCGGTGTGGCGATGAACCCGGTCGATCACCCGCACGGTGGTGGTGAAGGCCGCACCTCTGGTGGACGCCATCCGGTGACGCCTTGGGGTGTGCCGACCAAAGGGAAGAAAACGCGCAAAAACAAGCGCACCGATAAGATGATTGTACGTCGCCGCGGCAAGTAAGCCGCGCGGTGTCTGAGCAGCTAGAGAGGAATCGACAGTGCCACGCTCCTTAAAGAAAGGTCCCTTTATTGATCTGCATCTGATCAAGAAGGTGGAGGCGGCGATTGCAGCCAATGATCGCCGACCGATTAAAACCTGGTCCCGCCGCTCCATGATTATGCCGGAAATGGTTGGACTGACAATTGCCGTGCACAACGGCCGCCAGCACGTCCCCGTTTTGGTTAACGAGGAAATGGTTGGCCATAAGCTGGGCGAGTTCGCTGCTACCCGCACCTACCGCGGCCACGCTGCGGACAAAAAAGCGAAGAAGCGCTAAGCCGAGGTTAAAAAGATGGAAGTAGCAGCAAAATTACGCGGCGCACGTCTATCGGCGCAAAAAGCGCGACTGGTAGCAGATCAGGTGCGCGGCAAAGGCGCTGAAGAGGCCCTGGATATCCTTGCATTCAGCAAAAAAAAGGGTGCGGCGATTGTCAAGAAGGTTTTGGAGTCAGCCATTGCCAACGCCGAGCACAACGAAGGTGCCGATGTTGACGAACTGAAAGTTTCCACAATTTTTGTGGATGAAGGTATGACCATGAAGCGCATTAAACCGCGCGCAAAAGGCCGTGCCGACCGGATTCTTAAGCGTACTTGTCACATCACTGTGAAAGTGGCCGAGAAATAACAGAGCAGGCGAGAAAACCATGGGACAAAAAGTACATCCTACCGGCATTCGTCTGGGTATCGTTAAAAAGCATACTTCTGTTTGGTATGCCGGCAGCGACGAGTACGCAGACAAGCTGTACACGGATCTGAAAGTTCGCGAATACATTCGCAAGAAGCTGGCCCACGCCTCTGTGAGCCGTATTGAGATCCAGCGCCCGGCCAACACCGCACGTGTGACGATTCACACTGCGCGACCGGGTATTGTGATCGGTAAAAAAGGGGAAGACGTAGAGCGTCTGCGCAATGAAGTGAGTGCGCGGATGGGCGTACCGGTACACATTGATATCGAAGAAGTGCGCAAGCCGGATATGGATGCCGCTTTGGTAGCCCAGAATGTCGCCCAGCAACTGGAACGCCGCGTTATGTTTCGCCGCGCTATGAAGCGCGCGGTACAAAACGCGATGCGCCAGGGTGCCGAAGGTATCCGGATTCAGGTAAGTGGTCGTCTCGGTGGAGCAGAAATTGCCCGTACCGAGTGGTACCGCGAAGGTCGTGTGCCCCTGCACACCCTGCGTGCCAACATCGACTATGCCACCGCCGAAGCGATGACTACCTACGGCATCATCGGTATCAAGGTGTGGATCTTTAAAGGCGAAGTCATCGGTGACGAAATACCCGATGAAAAGCCGGTGAAGAGCCGCAAGAAAGCTGCTAAATAAAGGGGTACGCAAATGTTGCAACCAAAGCGTACAAAATTTCGCAAGGTACAAAAAGGGCGCAATCGCGGACTTTCCCAGCGCGGCTCTAAGGTGAGCTTTGGCGAGTTCGGCCTGAAATCTATCGGCCGCGGGCGCATTACTGCACGCCAGATTGAAGCGGCTCGTCGCGCAATGACTCGTCACGTCAAACGTGGCGGTAAGATTTGGATTCGCGTGTTTCCGGACAAGCCCATTACCAACAAGCCCCTCGAAGTCCGTATGGGTAAAGGTAAGGGGGGCGTTGAATACTGGGTAGCGCAGATCCAGCCGGGCAAGGTCCTCTATGAAATGGAGGGGGTGTCCGAGGAGCTGGCTCGCGAGGCTTTTGCCCTGGCCGCAGCCAAGCTGCCTGTAAAAACAACTTTCGTTAAGCGTTCGGTGATGTAATGAAGACTGCAGATCTACGCGAAAAGTCAGTTGAAGAGTTGAACCAGGAGCTTCTCAATCAACTGGAAGCCCAGTTCAAACTTCGCATGCAAAAGTCCACCGGTCAGCTGGCCCAGACTCATCTGCTGAAGCAGACTCGTCGCGACATTGCTCGCATTAAGACTGTGTTGACCGAGAAGGCAGGTAACTAATCATGGCGGAAGCAAAACTGAAGCGCACACTCACCGGCAAGGTCGTGAGTGACAAGATGGACAAAACCATCACCGTTTTGATCGAGCGCCGTGTTAAGCACCCGATCTACGGCAAAATTGTAAATAAGTCCACCAAGCTCAAGGCGCATGACGAGAGCAATGCATGCAATATCGGCGATGTTGTCACCATTGAGGAATCTCGTCCGCTGTCCAAGAGCAAGTCCTGGGCTTTGCAGAAAATTGTAGAGCGTGCGGCGAAGGTTTAACCCCTAGCGCATTGACTGCCGAATTGAAAGGTTTCGGAGAGAGACAATGATTCAAGCGGAATCCTACTTAGAAGTAGCTGACAACAGTGGGGCTCGCCGCGTCATGTGCATCAAGGTGCTGGGCGGCTCCCATCGTCGTTATGCCGGCGTGGGCGACATTATCAAGGTAACCGTTAAGGAAGCCATTCCCCGCGGTAAAGTAAAGAAAGGTCAGGTAATGAACGCTGTTGTGGTTCGCACCAAAAAAGGTGTGCGTCGCGCAGATGGTTCCCTGATTAAATTTGACGATAACGCAGCGGTACTGCTGAACCAGCAATTGGCGCCGGTTGGCACTCGTATTTTTGGTCCGGTAACTCGCGAATTGCGCGGTGAGAAGTTCATGAAGATCATCTCGCTGGCTCCCGAAGTTATCTAGGCCTCGAGCGGAGAAGAGTTATGCGCAAGATCAAGCGTGATGACGAAGTGATCGTTATCGCCGGTCGTGACAAGGGTAAGCGCGGGTCGGTACGTAAGGTACTGAACGACGGCCGCCTGATTGTTTCCGGCATACAGATGATCAAAAAACACCAAAAGCCGAATCCCCAACTGGGTGTTGCCGGTGGTATCGTTGAAAAAGAAGCTGCCATTCAGGCTTCCAATGTGGCCATCTTCAACCCCAATACCCAGAAGGCAGACCGGGTGGGCTTTAAAGTACTGGAAGACGGCACTAAGATTCGCGTCTTCAAATCCAGCGGCGAAGCCATCTAGGGCATTAGGCGCAGAAGCAGGTTGGTAGATCATGGCAAAGCTTAAAGAGCTCTACACAAAAGAACTCGCGCCCAAGCTCAAAGAGGAACTGGGACTCGAGAATGTGATGGCAGTGCCGCGCATCACCAAGATCACCGTCAACATGGGTGTTGGTGAAGCAATTGGTGATAAAAAGGTGCTGGAGCATGCTGTTAATGATATGACAGCAATTACTGGTCAAAAGCCCATCGTGACCAAAGCGCGCAAGTCTATTGCGGGCTTTAAGATCCGCGACGGTTGGCCGATCGGCTGCAAGGTAACGCTGCGTGGCGAGCGCATGTACGAGTTCCTGGAGCGCTTGATCGACATCGCGATCCCACGTATCCGTGACTTTCGCGGCATCAGCCCGAAGCAGTTCGACGGTCGCGGCAATTTCTCTATGGGTGTGACCGAACAAATTATCTTCCCGGAAATTGACTACGATAAAGTCGACAAGCTCCGCGGTCTGGATATTTGTATTACCACTACAGCGGCAAATGACGATCAGGGTCGTGCGCTGCTGAAAGCATTCAACTTCCCGCTTAAGGGTTAAGAGGATTCCATGGCGAAGAAATCCATGATTGCGCGCGAGCACAAGCGCGCTCGAACCGCAGCTAAGTACGCGGCCAAGCGTCGAGAGCTGAAGGCGATCATCGCCAGTGCCACTGCTTCCGAAGAGGAACAGTGGGAGGCTCAGCTCAGGCTGCAAAAACTGCCGCGTGATGCAAGCCCGGTACGCCAGCAACGCCGCTGCCGTATCACTGGTCGCCCCCACGCTGTATATCGTAAGTTCGGCCTGTGCCGTAACAAACTGCGCGAAGCGGCCATGCGTGGCGATGTGCCCGGTCTGGTGAAATCCAGCTGGTAATTGCCAACCGGCTTTAGGCAGATTTGAGGAGCCTCAATAAATGAGTATGCAAGATCCGTTGGCAGATATGCTGACCCGCATCCGCAATGCCCTGGCACGCGGAAAGGCGGAAGTCACCCTGCCATCATCCAAATTGAAAGTAGCGGTAGCCAAAGTCCTGAAAGATGAAGGTTATATTGCTGACTTGACTATCAGCGAAGGCGCCAAGCCTGCGCTGACTATTGCCCTGAAATACTTCCAGGGCAAGCCGGTTATCGCCGAGCTGGACCGTGTTTCCCGCCCGGGCCTGCGCGCTTACTCCGGTAAGAAAGCACTGCCAACTGTGCGAGGCGGACTGGGTATCGCGATTGTTTCCACCTCCAGAGGTGTTATGACCGATCGCGCTGCACGCCAGGCCGGTGTCGGTGGCGAAGTGCTCTGCACCGTATTCTAAGCGGGGGTTATCATGTCTCGAATAGCAAATAGTCCGGTAGTTCTCCCCGCAGGTGTAAGCGTTGACCTGAAAGGTCAGGATATCGCGGTAAAGGGCGGTAACGGCAACCTGAACATGGTCATTCACGGTGATGTAGAGGTGAGCCAGGTTGACAGCCAGCTGACGTTTGCCGCGCGTAACAATTCCAAGCAGGCCAAGGCACTGGCAGGTACTACCCGTGCGCTGGTGAACAACATGGTGGTTGGTGTAAGCGCTGGCTTTGAGAAGAAGCTGCAGTTACTGGGTGTCGGTTACCGTGCGAAAGCCGCTGGAAAAAAAGTAAACCTGACCCTGGGGTTTTCCCACCCAATCGATTATCAGTTGCCGGAGGGTGTGACTGCGGAAACGCCAAGTCAGACTGAAATCGTACTGAAGAGCAGCGATAAGCAGTTGTTGGGCCAGGTGGCCGCCGAGATCCGTGCGTTCCGTCCGCCGGAGCCTTACAAAGGTAAGGGTGTCCGCTACGCCGACGAGCGTGTGTATCGCAAAGAGGCCAAGAAGAAGTAGGTAGGGCATAGATATGAACGTTAAGAAAGCATCCCGCTTGCGTCGTGCACGTCGTGCCCGCGCCAAGATTCGTGAGCTGCGCGCTGTTCGCCTCACTGTGAACCGCACACCGCGCCACATTTATGCACAGGTTCTGTCCGCCGAAGGCAGTACGGTACTGGCTTCCGCCTCTACCCTGGACAAGGATCTGCGCGCAGGTGCAACCGGTAACGTCGACGCCGCCACTGCGGTTGGCAAGCTGATTGCCGAGCGCGCCAAGGCCGCAGGCGTTGAAGAGGTTGCCTTTGATCGCAGCGGCTACAAGTACCACGGCCGTGTTAAGGCTCTGGCTGACGCTGCCCGCGAAGCCGGTCTGAAATTCTAAGGGTTGAGTTATGGCTAGAGAGAAAGACAAAAGCAACGACGAAGGCCTGCAGGAGAAGCTGGTCCAGGTCAATCGCGTTGCCAAAACGGTGAAAGGTGGTCGTATCTTCGCCTTTACCGCACTGACTGTCGTTGGCGACGGCAACGGTCGCATCGGTTTTGGTCGGGGCAAGGCGCGGGAAGTGCCGGTTGCGATCCAGAAGGCGATGGAAGCCGCGCGCCGCAACATGATTCAGGTAGAACTGAATGGCGACACCATCCAGTACGCTACCAACGGCCGCCACGGCGGTTCCAAGATTTACATGCAGCCCGCCTCCCAGGGTACCGGCGTTATTGCCGGTGGCGCCATGCGCTCCGTTCTGGAAATGGCCGGTGTACACAACGTATTGGCCAAGTGCTACGGTTCCACCAATCCGGTGAATGTCGTGCGCGCAACCTTCAAGGCGCTGGAACAAATGCAGAGCCCAGAGGATGTGGCTGCCAAGCGCAGTAAATCAGTCGAAGAGATCCTGGGCTGATCACAGCCCCGGTTTAAGGTTATTGGTGGGTTAAGACCATGGCTAAAAAGACCATTAAAGTCACCCAGACCAAAAGTATCAACGGACGCCTGAAAAGCCATCAGGCGTGTGTTGCGGGTCTGGGCCTGCGCCGCATCGGTCATACAGTGGAAGTGGAAGACACCCCTTCTGTGCGCGGCATGATCAACAAAGTAAACTACCTAATTAAGGTGGAGGGAGAGTAGCATGCGTTTGAACGACTTATCTCCCACACTGGGCCACAAGCACAGCGCCAAGCGTGTGGGCCGTGGTATCGGCAGTGGTTTGGGCAAGACCGCTGGCCGTGGCCACAAGGGTCAAAAAGCGCGCTCCGGCGGCAGCGTCCGGCCGGGTTTCGAAGGCGGTCAGATGCCTTTGCAGAAGCGTCTGCCGAAGTACGGCTTCACTGCGCGTGTTTCCCGTTTCAGCGCCGAAGTACGTCTGGCGGAGCTGGCCAAGGTAGAAAGTGATGTAATCGATTTGGCAGCGCTGAAGAATGCCGATATTATCGGCAACCATGTTAAACGCGCCAAGGTGTTTCTCTCCGGTGAGCTGACTAGAGCCGTTACCGTGAAAGGGCTGGGAGTGAGCAAAGGCGCAAAAGCGGCTATCGAAGCTGCCGGCGGTAAAATAGAAGATTAATCGAGGCGCCAATGGCACGACCAGGATCCGGTGGAAATCCCCTGGGCAGCAGCAAGGGATTGGGCGAGCTTTGGGCTCGCCTTCGTTTTCTGTTCCTAGCGATTCTTGTTTACCGTCTGGGGACACATATTCCGGTGCCCGGTATTGATCCGGAAAAGCTGTCAAACCTGTTTAACCAGAACCAGGGAACCATTCTGGGACTGTTTAACATGTTCTCCGGCGGTGCCCTGGAAAGAATGAGCATTCTGGCATTGGGGATCATGCCCTACATCTCCGCGTCCATCATTATGCAGCTGATGAGCGCGGTGACTCCCTCCCTAGAGGCTTTGAAAAAAGAGGGGGAGGCCGGTAGGCGCAAGATCAACCAGTACACCCGCTACCTAACGGTAGTGCTGGCCCTGATTCAGGGAATCGGCATGACCTTTGGCTTGGCAGGGCAAAACCTGGCTTACTCACCTGAGCCTGCGTTTGGCTTTTACTTTGTGGCAGTCACCTCACTGGTGACCGGCGCGGTCTTTATGATGTGGCTCGGTGAACAGATCACCGAGCGCGGCGTTGGCAACGGTATCTCCATGCTGATTTTTGCCGGTATCGTGGCCGGACTGCCCGGTGCTATCGGCCAGGCATTTGAGCAGGCCCGGCAGGGTGAGCTGCATATCCTGATGCTGTTGATCATCGGTGTTATCGCCATTGCCGTGGTGTTCTTTGTGGTAGTGATGGAACGCGGCCAGCGCCGTATCACTATTAACCACGCCCGACGCCAGGCTGGCCGCTACTCTGCCGCACCGGCTGCGCAGGCGAGCCATCTACCGCTGAAGGTAAATATGGCCGGTGTGATTCCGGTGATCTTCGCCAGCAGTATTCTGCTGTTCCCGGCCACGCTGGCACAGTGGTTTGGCCAGGGTGGTGAGGGCATTGGCGCCGAGATCTTGCAGTGGATGGCGTTGCAACTAGGACCGGGTCAGCCGCTGAACATTATTTTGTTCGCTCTGTTGATTGGTTTCTTCTGTTTCTTCTATACGGCGTTGATGTTTAACCCGAATGAAGTGGCAGACAACCTGAAAAAGTCCGGTGCTTACGTGCCCGGTATCCGTCCCGGTGAGCAGACAGCCCGCTATATCGACAGTGTGCTGACCCGTCTCACCCTGGTTGGTGCCGTGTATATTGCGCTGGTATCCCTGCTGCCGCAGTTCCTGGTGGTTGGGTTTAACGTTCCCTTTTATCTGGGGGGTACCTCACTGCTGATCGTTGTTGTGGTAGTGATGGACTTTATGGCACAGGTACAGTCCCATCTGTTGTCGCACCAATACGAGGGACTGATGAAAAAAGCGAATTTGCAGAGCTACGGCCGTCGCTAGTGCGTCCTGCTCGCAGATTGAATGAATTGAGGTAAGGTCATGAAAGTACGCGCTTCTGTAAAAAAGATCTGCCGTAACTGCAAAATCGTACGCCGCAAGGGTGTTCTGCGGGTCATCTGCAGCGCTGAGCCGCGTCATAAGCAGCGTCAAGGCTAATCCAGGGGGCAGCCCCGTACAGAGTTGCCAATCCGGGTTTCTCTGTATAAACCTGAAAGAATTTGCCACCCGCTACTAATGTATTGGGGAGTGGCGACACCCTGGCGTTATGTGCGCTTGGGCGGGAGTCCGGCCAGTTTTGCAGGCTCCCAGCTGGGGGCGCTGACTGTCGTCCGCATCCGCTTGGGGAGACCGAAGTGGATGCAGGCTATTGCAAATTGGTGTCTGAAAAGCTATTCTTGCGCGCCTTTTTGGTGGCGCCGCCGGTTTTTTAGTCGCTGTCAGCGCCGAAAACAAAGTAGAGTCACTGCTGATTAGCAGTGGCTCCCAATACGTGGAGTACGCCTCTATGGCACGTATTGCTGGTGTTAATGTACCAGATCACAAGCACGCGGTGATTTCCCTGACCCATATCTACGGGGTTGGTCGCACTGCAGCCAAAACTATTCTGGCAGCGGTTGGTATCGCTGAATCCACCAAAATCCGCGACCTGTCTGAAGAGCAGATCGAAACCATCCGCGGTGAAGTTGCCAAACTCACTGTAGAGGGTGACCTGCGCCGCGAAGTTTCCATGAACATCAAGCGTTTGATGGATCTGGGCTGCTACCGCGGTCTGCGCCACCGCCGCAGCTTGCCGCTGCGGGGACAGCGCACCAAGACCAATGCCCGCACTCGCAAGGGTCCGCGCAAGCCGATTCGCAAATAAGCCGGATTAAGGCGCGATATCGCGGTTTAACAAGCCCCCTGCCGGTGACAGGACAGGGGGATTTGATACAGGATTTAGGATACTGGTATGGCTAAGCCAAAAACAACTGTTCGCAAGAAGGTCAAAAAGACCGTTGTCGACGGTATTGCCCACATCCACGCATCGTTCAACAACACGATCGTGACTATCACCGATCGCCAGGGCAATACCCTCAGCTGGGCCACCGCAGGTGGTTCCGGCTTTCGTGGCTCGCGCAAGAGCACCCCGTTTGCAGCCCAGGTTGCCGCTGAGCGCGCAGGTACCGCTGCGCAGGAGTATGGCCTGAAAAACCTCGACGTGGAAGTAAAGGGCCCGGGCCCCGGTCGTGAATCTGCTGTTCGCGCACTGAACAACTGCGGCTACAAAATCACCAATATCACCGACGTGACGCCGATCCCGCATAACGGTTGTCGTCCGCCGAAAAAACGTCGCGTGTAAGAGGGGGCTGATAAAATGGCACGTTATATTGGACCAAAATGTAAACTGTCCCGCCGCGAAGGCACCGATCTGCAGCTGAAAAGTGGCGTGCGTCCGCACGACTCCAAGTGTCGCGCAGAATCCAAGCCCGGTCAGCACGGTGCTGGTCGCGGTCGTCTCTCTGACTACGGCGTTCAGTTGCGCGAGAAGCAAAAGGTTCGCCGCATCTACGGTGTACTGGAAAAGCAGTTCCGCAACTACTATAAGGAAGCGGCACGTCTTAAGGGTGCGACGGGTGAAAACCTGTTGCAACTTCTGGAAAAACGTCTGGATAATGTGGTTTACCGCATGGGTTTTGGCTCTACCCGCGCTGAAGCGCGCCAGCTGATTTCACACAAGGCAATTTTGGTCAATGGCACCACTGTAAACATCCCTTCCTACCAAGTACAAGAAGGTGATGTCGTCGCTGTGCGGGAAAAGTCCAAGAAACAGCTGCGTGTCCAGAATTCTGTATCCCTCGCTGCCCAACGCGGCGATGTCGAGTGGGTGGACGTGAACGCGAGCAAACTGGAAGGCACTTTCAAGCGCATTCCGGATCGTGTCGATCTGCCTGCAGAGATCAACGAAAACCTTATCGTGGAACTGTACTCCAAGTAACAATTCGTCCACTTTATGGAGTGCAACTGGTAACAGGTATGGCTATGCAGACTGCTGTCAACGAGTTTTTGACACCGCGTCGTATTGACGTCACCGAGTACAACCCGAATCATGCCAAGGTGGTTCTGGAACCCCTGGAACGTGGCTTTGGCCACACTCTTGGCAACGCACTGCGTCGTATCCTGCTGTCCTCCATGCCGGGCTGTGCTGTCACCGAAGTCGAAATCGACGGCGTTGAGCATGAATACAGCGCGATCGAAGGTGTGCAGGAAGACGTTATTGAAATCCTGCTTAACCTGAAAGAAATCGCGGTTGTGATGCACGGTAAGGATCAGGCGGTATTGAGCCTGAGCAAGCGGGGGCCGGGCGCAGTAACGGCCGGGGATATCCAGATAGATCACGATATCGAGATTGTGAACCCCGAGCACGTGATTGCCAATATCACGGGGGATGTGGAGCTCAGCCTGCGTCTTACCATCGCGCGCGGTCGTGGCTACCAGCCCGCTGATGCCCGTCGTAGCGAGGAGGAGGAAAGCCGTACAATCGGTCGTTTGCAACTGGATGCTTCCTACAGCCCGGTTCGCCGTGTGGCTTACAGTGTGGAGAGTGCACGTGTAGAACAGCGCACGGATCTGGACAAGCTGGTACTGGATCTGGAGACCAATGGTACCCTGGACCCGGAAGAGGCAATCCGCCGCGCTGCCACCATTCTGCAGCAGCAGCTGGCAGTATTTGTAGATCTGGAAGGTGAAAAGGACGCACAGCCGAAAACAGAGGAGCCTGAGGTCGATCCGGTACTGTTGCGTCCGGTCGATGATCTGGAGCTCACGGTACGTTCGGCCAACTGTCTGAAAGCGGAAAATATCTATTATATCGGTGATCTGATCCAACGCACCGAAGTAGAATTGCTGAAGACCCCGAACCTTGGCAAAAAGTCCCTCACCGAAATCAAGGACGTACTGGCTTCCCGGGGTTTGTCTCTGGGTATGCGCCTGGAGAACTGGCCCCCGGCCAGCCTCAAGGGTGACAGTAAATTAAGCCCTTTGTAAGTATTTGGTAGTCGCGGTAGTGCCGTGACAAGTAGAGAAAACCCGAGTGGTGCCACAGTTAAGTGTGACGCCGCTCCAGAACGACCTGCTGTGACAGCAACTGTGGTCGTAAGGAATTGAGTCATGCGTCATCGCTATAGTGGCCGCAAATTCAGCCGCACCAGCGCCCACCGCAAGGCCATGTTCAAGAACATGACTGCCTCTCTGGTGGAGCACGAACTGATCAAAACCACGCTGCCAAAGGCCAAGGAATTACGCCGTGTGGCCGAACCGCTGATTACCCTGGCGAAAAAAGACAGTGTTGCCAATCGCCGTCTGGCTTTCGCTCGCATTCGTGACAAGGACACTGTGCGCAAGCTGTTTGATGAACTGGGTCCCCGCTATGAAGCGCGCCCAGGTGGGTACATCCGAATTTTGAAATGCGGCTTCCGGACGGGCGACAAGGCACCCATGGCCTATGTGGAACTGGTGGATCGCCCCGTGGAAGATGAATCTGAAGTAGCCGAGGCCTAGGTCTGGGCCACTTCTGATGGGAAAAAGCCGGTCTTTGACCGGCTTTTTTGTATCCGATCTATCAACTGAGAGTACCGTTGCATGTCTTTCGAAGAGTTGCTTGACGCGCTCAATCCATACGTTATAGGGAGCCTGAAGCGCGCTATTGAGTTGGGTAAATGGCCCAATGGGCAGGCACTAACCGATGCGCAACGCCGCAAGTGTGGAGAGGCTGTGGCTCGTTGGGAGCAGCACAACCTGCCACCGGAATCCCGCGTGGGCTTTGTGCCCCGCAAAGAAACCCCCTGCGCTAATCCGCAGGCCGAAGAGAAGAAACTCAACTGGGTATAGTGTTTGCACGGCTTACCGGTTGCTGCCGTGGAGCTTGCCAGTATTTACGGGAGGGGATTTTCGTTAACTAACGACTCCTTTTCATCACATCATTTGGCCGTGCCTTCGGAGTAGATCATCCAGCGCGCCTTGCACATTTCTCCAAGCTGATTACACTGTTGCCGTTATCCCGATATAGCGGAAATGGTAATAATGAATAATAAAATTCTGCTGTCGTTTGGTATCACTCTGGTTTTGGGTGCTGCTGCTACTACCTGGTGGTATTTCTTTCCGCCACCTGAGGATATTGGAAAAAGTCCTGGGGCGAAGGCAGAGCTCCCTTCGGTGGATTCACAGGGATTGCGCAGCCAAGTTCCTGAAACAATGCACGGTAAAGAGGCTGCCAGGTTGCTGTCAGATCCGCGAGTGAGAGCCTACCTTGACAGGGAGCGGGATAAACAGGCGCTGGATGCCTATTTTAACCAGGGAGAGTCCCCGCCGAGTGCTGAGGATGTCTGGCAGTTGATTGAATCTATAGAGTCCGACGGGCGGGTGATGGCCTATGAGGCGCTGGCCCTGAAGTTGGCCTGGCTGGAGCGTAACAGTGCCAGTGCGCAGGCATTCGAGCAGGCAGCCAGTGATCTGGTAGCGCGTTACCAGAGGCGATCCCAGCAGAATACAGCGGCTTATGATCCCTACGAAGCGGTGCCGGGGTTTGCGGAGTACAAACAGGTGGAAGCGCAGATAGTGGAGGAAGTGCAGGGTATGACACATTTTCCCGAAGGCATGAGCAAGCAGGAATACCTCCGCCAGCGTTTGCAGGAAGCGCGGGAAAAAGCGTATTCAGGACAAAATAACCCGTGATCGATAATCCATGGAAGCAGTCACATTCCATGGATCACAGTTTCTATTATGAGCCCGGCAACCCTGGTCGCCGGGTTCGATCCAAACCTCAGTTAGAGCAGCCCTCCCACCAAATCGTAGAACCAGTTATGGTTATTTTGGAAATCGGAAACCTGATCTGATTCATAAGCGCGGAGCATAGCGCCACCCTGGTAGTTGACGATATTGTTGAGGAAATCGCGCAATACCAGACCGTGCTCGGCTATCTCGCCATATTCCAGATCCAGGATAGTGGTGCAGTGACTTTCATTGAAGTCTCGGTACATCGGGAAATAGTAGCCCCAGTTGCTGGTCTGCTCAAGCTGCGGAATCAGGTTGTCAAAAGTGTCCTGCTGCCATTTGTTACGCAGTTTGTTCAGACGGGACTGTGGATCCGGGTCGTTGTAAATATCTTCGTAGAAACGCTCGTAGGAATAGGATGAGAAGTTACCGTCAGCGAGGAAATGGGTGATGCCGAGGCGGTCACTGGGAAACTTGCTGGACAGGGCCGAGTAGAGCGAGGCCAGTTCATTTTTGTCGAACCCCGGAGTAATACTGGCGAGCATATTGACCGGGTTGACATCACCGGGATCACCGCCGGCGGAGTAAGTGGTCCAGGAGTTCAACACTTTCTGGTGTAGGGGCAGGGACGGATAGCTGTTGTTGTCGCCGCTGTCCAGCGGCGCACGATAGAGCGGGCCGGAATCATCGATCAGGTAACCGTAATCCACGTTCATGTCCGCGCGCAGCTTGGAGTAGTTTAGCAGCGCCCCGATACTGCCGGCGCTGCAGCCCGCCGCCACCATCTGTTTGGGTTTTTGCAGATTGTTTTTGACCCAGGAGATCACCGCCTGTACGTTGCGCACGCCGTTGTGGTGCCATATCAGGTCGGGATTCTCACCAGTAGTGTCCTCATAGACCTCTGTTTTGTCTCCCACATAGATGTCCCCTGTGCAATAGGGCACATACACCAGATTCCATTCACCGGTTTTAAATTGATTGTAGGGATGGTGGGTGTAAATCAGCGGGGATACCGCAGCGGTGGCCAGGTTGGCGGCATTTTGAAAATCCAGCAAATTGATGTTCTGTACATAGTTGTCGGGTATACCGTTGGGATTGCGTGCGCCGCGAATACCAGTAGCCCCCGAACAACTCTCATAATCCCAGCAGGCGCCACCGCCTTCAAAATAAAACATGGTGTTGCTGGTATCCGGTACCCGGTAAACAAAAAACTTGTACGGTGAGCCATTGCCGCACATGGCGCCGGTGTCGGCGGGAACATTTACTTTTTGCCAGTGATCATATTTTCCGGGGCTGAACCCATCGTTAAAATTGGGGTCATCCAGGGCGAGAGGGTACATGCCCTGTGCTTGCGCAGGCGTCACCGGTGCGTTGGCCTCGGGAGGATCAAACAGGTGCTTTAGGGTAGTCCAGAAACTGTAATCTCCCGGCTCTGCCTGTGCATAGGAGGCAACCAGGAGTGAGATGGCGATAAAGGCTGACATAAAACCACGGAGAATTCTTATCATTATTAATCCCCTTCAGGTAGTTGGTATTTTCTCTTTGGACCGGGCTATTTGGGTAGCGCTGAACTGTATAAGGCAAGATGCCGATGTTGTAATTCCTCCTTCTGCGGTGGGCCAAAATAGACACCTGTCCAAATCGCTGATTTGGTAAAGCTTAGAGAGGGTAGTTAATAATGTTGCGGCGGTCTAGGCGAAGTTTTGATGAAAACTATTTGGTCATTGGAGACTATTTAGTCTTTCTCAAAGAAACACGGCTGCTGGAAGAGGCTAACCCCGCAAAGAAAAAGAAGAATGTGCCTGGTGGAAACCCTTTGAGTGCGGGGCCGACATGGCTTGGCGAACATTCAAGTCATTTATAACCTCAATTGCGAAATCGAACAGGGATGATTTTTGCTTATTTTCTTCCAGAATATTTTAGGAAAATAACAAAAAAAATTAAAATACTACAGCATCAAACTGACTTTGCTGTCAGTAGCAAGGCTTTGTTGTAGCTCGCTCAGGCGCTGGTATTTTTCCCTCAGTATTCGCGTTGCCTGTGCCAATCCAACAGGATGGAAGCTGATCTTGTCGTGGGCTTTTAACTGGCCGAGGCGGTGTCGATCCGCTTTGATAACATGGGCAATGCGGGGATAGCCACCAATGGTTTGACCTTCCACAAATGCAATAATCGGTTCGGTGTCCGGTGGAATCTGAATGCTGCCAGGATAGAGCCCGGATGAAACCATTTGTTCAAATACGCGTTCATTTCTTGCCGGAGGGGAGGAGGTGGAGGGGGGATGCAAGCGAATACCCATGCGGTTACTCTGTGCCGATACCGTGTAAGTGGTGTGGTAAAACTGCTCGACGGTATCGTTGTCAAAGAGGAGCTTATCCGGACCGGAAACCACCCGAAATTGTGGGTGTGGTGTGTAGTGAAGGTGAAACTGCGGGGCCAGGCGCACGGTTTTCGCTGTTCGAATATTGCAAAAATCAATGGTATCACCAGCTTTAATGGCGCCATACCGGTGCCCGCCAAAGTGACTGATTAAGTGTGTTGAAACGCTGCCTAATAGTTCCGGTACAACCATTTTCCCGGAAAATCCAATATAGGCACGGGCTCCGCTGATTAACTGGGCGAAATCCAGGGTGTCGCCCCTTTGTATCTGTATGGTCTCAAAATTATTGACGGCGTTGCCATTGAGGGTGACCTTAAACCGGGCGCCGGTAATGGCAATGGAGATGTCGCAAGCAAATTCGATCCGGGGTCCTGTCAGGGTGATTTCGATCACTGGATTGTTTGTCACATTGCCCAGTATCAGGTTTGCCAGTGTCATCGCCAGGGGATCGGCGGCACCTCCCGGGGGAATGCCGTAGTGCATCAGGCCGGGGCGGCCACAGTCCTGAACGCTGGTTTGCAGGCCCGCACGGGTAAAGCAGATGCTCATCAGCGTTTTTCCCTGTATTTTGCGCGGGGGTAACTTTGCCTAATCGCCTCAAACTGGGTGATATCCACCGGGTGGAATTTGACAATATCCAGGGGCTCAGCGATACAGGGGGTATCGCTGGCAGGGTGGAACAGGCTGATGGGGGTTTGTCCGATGATCTGCCAACCACCGGGCGTTGCCTGGGGGTAAACCCCGGTCTGGCTGCCGCCGATGCCTACAGCACCCGCTGAAATCCGCAGGCGCGGTGTGTGCTTGCGAGGGCAATGCAGCTGTGGGTCCAGCCCGCCTAGGTACAGAAACCCCGGGGAGAAGCCCAGCATATGCACCAGATAGGGGGGGTGGGTGTGCAGGGCAATAATTTCCTCCCGGGATAACTTTGTGTATTCACTGACTGTGTGCATGTCCGGGGCAAATACTTCCTCGTAGCAAACCGGTATGGAGATGGTACGCGGCTTCCTGCTTAACCTTGGGGGGGATTCTATGACCCCCTGAGCCAGTTCTATTAGCTGTTGTGTGAGAAGCCTGCGATCACAGGTGAGTGGATCGAAAGTAATCGTCAGGCACTGGTAGGCGGGAATCAGATCAACCAGACCGGGGAAGTCCCGCTTCTGGATCGA
This sequence comes from Microbulbifer sp. MI-G, assembly GCF_030440425.1. Lineage (NCBI taxonomy): Bacteria > Pseudomonadati > Pseudomonadota > Gammaproteobacteria > Cellvibrionales > Microbulbiferaceae > Microbulbifer > Microbulbifer spongiae. The sequence goes on along the minus strand of NZ_CP098023.1, from coordinate 3,870,927 downwards.
CTGCCTGATCCCGATAATACAGCGGCTCAGGTCTTCACTCGGTGGGGATGCAAAGCAGATGTCCAGCGCGCAGTCCCCGTTTGCCATAACTTTGAAACCGAAACTGTCGGGATCCGTATTACTATAAAAAGAATTCACGAGTGTATCGTCAGGCCATTTTTGCGCAAATGCCGCATTAACTGTTTTGCGATAATCGGAGCAGTAGGCGTGTCTCCGTGCAGGCAGATGGTATCCACAGAAAGCTGTATGGGCTCGCCCCGGTAGCCGCTAAATGTTTTTCCCCGCGCCAGGGCAAGTGCTTGATCAAGGCAGCTTTTCGGGTCGGTAATCACAGATCCCGGCAGTGCGCGCGGCGCCAGTTTTTTCTTACTCAGATACCGCCGGTCCATAAAGCCCTCGCGGATAAATGCAGTGCTGAACTTTTTGCCAACGGCTTCCATCGCGCCATTGGCGAGGCCGACAATCTTCATATTAGGATATTCCTGTGCAAAGAAAATAAGAATTTGTTCGGCCAGTTCCTCATTCGACTCCGCATCGTTATAGAGCGCGCCGTGTAGCTTGATATGGTCAAGCTCGGCTCCAGCTTCGGCAATGAATGTGCGCAGCAGCCCGATTTGATCTTGTAGAGAGTCTAGCAGCTCACTTCTGGAAAGTTTTATGGACTTGCGTCCGAAATTTACCCTGTCGGGATAGCCGGGGTGAGCGCCGATCCGCAACTGCTGCCCAAGGGCGTTGGCAATTGAGAGGCGCATGATTTCAGGGTTTCCGGCATGGCCACCGCAGGCGATATTGCAACGGGAGATATAGGGCATGATACTCGCATCGCGGTCACAACTGGAGATATCGTCGCCTTCTCCCAGATCACAGTTGATATCGATATGCATAGCTGTCCTTGCGAAAGTGCATTTAAAGGCTTGTATGGGTGGAGAATTAACCTGTTGGGCAGGAATTAACCTCTACCGAAATATGTTCTGAATTGGATTGATAGCAATCTCCAAGAGGCGAACAGAAGCAGGCGATCAGGGAAAGATTGAATCTCTCTTGGTCAATTTTTTCCCAAAGATCAATGGATAAATCCCCTTTGTAGACTCTTAGGAATTCGAAGTCAGACTTTGCCGGGATAATAGTGTTTTCTGTTGGGCTGCTGACAATTCCCCCAGAATCAAAGCTGATATTTCTCTCTTCTCTTTTTGCACTTGCTATATTTTTCATCAGCTCGTTGTAGTCTTTTTTGCAGCAGCCTTTTAAGAAATCGGTATGATTGGAATAGAGAATGTTTTTATAATTGAATTGAATGGATTTTAGTATCGCTGGTCCCGATCCGGCATTTTTGAGTGTAAAGGAGATGAGTGGCTTTTTTTCTTTAATGTCAAAATTGCCATGGGAGAACTCCACAATCGGCATGGTCATCACTTTGACTTGGAGGTTGGCTGCCTTCGCCTGTTGGTAGGTGGCGTAAAAAGAGGCTGTGGAAATCAGAATGGCACAGAGTGCGATAAGTAAATTCAGTCTCTCTTTATTTAAGAACTTCATTTTACTGATCTCAGAATGGACTAATAAAGGTGATGCTTTGTAAACAGGGCGCCGGAGTCATCTGTCACCCTTTGTGAATGAAGCTATTCGAGCATTGGTTTGAGAAATTGCCCGGTATGGGACAACTCCATTTCCGCAACCTCTTCCGGTGAACCCGCTGCAATAATTTGACCGCCGCCGGAACCGCCCTCCGGACCCAAATCAACGATCCAGTCAGCGGTTTTGATGACGTCCAGATTGTGTTCGATGACAACAATGGTATTGCCGTGATCGCGCAGTCGGTGCAATACATCCAGCAGTAACTGGATATCGGCAAAGTGCAGGCCGGTGGTGGGTTCGTCGAGAATATACAGGGTTTGGCCGGTGTCGCGCTTGGACAGTTCGCGCGAGAGTTTCACCCGCTGCGCTTCACCGCCGGAGAGGGTGGTGGCGGCCTGGCCGAGCTTGATATAGGAGAGGCCCACATCCATCAGTGTCTGCAGTTTTTTGGCAATTGCAGGTACCGGGTCGAAGAACTCCCGCGCATCTTCCACGGTCATTTCCAGTACCTCGTGGATGTTCTTGCCCTTGTAGTGTACTTCCAGGGTTTCGCGATTGTAGCGCTTACCATGGCAGGTGTCGCAGGGCACATAGATATCAGGAAGAAAGTGCATCTCCACCTTGATGACGCCATCGCCCTGGCAGGCCTCGCAGCGACCGCCCTTGACATTAAAGCTGAAGCGACCGGGCTTGTAGCCGCGGGAACGGGCTTCCTGGGTGCCGGCAAACAGGTCGCGGATCGGGGTGAAAATACCGGTGTAGGTGGCCGGGTTGGATCTGGGTGTGCGCCCGATGGGGCTCTGGTCGATATCCACGCACTTGTCGAAGTGCTCCAGCCCATACACTGCCCGGTAGGGCGCAGCCTTCAGGGTGGTAGCTCTGTTCAGGGCTGTCGCTGCCAGCGGATACAGGGTGGTGTTGATCAGAGTGGATTTACCGGAGCCGGAGACACCGGTGACACAGGTGAACAGGCCCACGGGAATTTCCAGGTCCACGTCCCGCAAGTTGTTACCACGGGCGCCCTCAAGACGCAGTATATAGTCCGGTTCGGGTACATAGCGCGCCTCTGGCACGGCAATTTTCTTTTTGCCGGAGAGGTACTGCCCGGTCAGTGAATTCTTGCACCTGGCAATCCTGTCCGCGCTACCGACGGCGACTATTTCACCGCCGTGTACGCCGGCGCCGGGGCCGATATCGACAATGTAGTCTGCGTTGCGGATGGCCTCTTCATCGTGTTCCACCACGATCACGGTATTGCCGATATCGCGCAGGTGGGTGAGTGTGTTCAGCAGGCGTGCATTGTCGCGCTGGTGAAGGCCGATGGAGGGCTCATCGAGAATATACATCACACCCACCAGGCCTGCGCCGATCTGGCTGGCCAGGCGAATGCGCTGGGCCTCGCCGCCGGACAGGGTTTCAGCGCTACGGTTCAGGGTCAGGTAGTTGAGGCCCACGTCCACGAGAAAGCGAAACCGGTCGCGCAGTTCCTTCAGGATCTTGTCGGCAATCTCTTTCTGGGCGCCCTCGAAAGTCAGTTGGTGATCGAAATAATCGAAGGCATCGCCCACCGGCAGTGCGGTGATTTCCGCCAGGGTGCGGTTGTCTACAAAAACATGGCGGGCCTCGCGGCGCAGGCGGGTGCCGCAGCACTCAGGGCACTGCTGCGTGCTCAGGTATTTGGCCAGCTCCTCGCGCACGGACTGGGATTCAGTATCCCGGTAGCGGCGCTGGAAGTTGGGGATAATGCCCTCGAAAGTATGACGCCGCACGGTGACGTCGCCGCGGTCGTTGACATAGCTGAAGTCGATGACTTCATCGCCACTGCCCTGCAGGATAATCCTGCGGTGCGCTTTGCGCAGCTTTTTCCAGGGCTTGTCCAGATCAAAGCCGTAGTGCTCAGCGAGGGCATCGAGCATATGATAGTAATAGATATTGCGTCGGTCCCAGCCGCGGATGGCGCCCTCTGAAATACTGCTCTGCGGATCGAGAATCACCTTGTCCTCGTCGAAGAACTGCTTGACGCCCAGGCCGTCGCAGCTCGGGCAGGCGCCGGCGGGATTGTTGAAAGAGAACAGACGCGGCTCCAGCTCATCCAGGGAATAGTCGCACACCGGGCAGGCGTGGCGGGCAGAGAAGAGCCGGTCTTCCTGATGGCCCTCCATAAAACTGATGGAGGCAATGCCCTGGGTGAGGTTCAGGGCCGTTTCAAAAGATTCCGACAGGCGCAGTTGCAGATCATTGCGTACCTTGAAGCGGTCCACGATGACCTCAATGGTATGCTTGCGGCGCTTGTCCAGTTTGGGGGTGTCATCGAGATCGCAGGTCACCCCATCAATACGCGCGCGCACGAACCCATCGCGACGCAGCTGTTCGAACACATGCTGGTGCTCGCCCTTGCGATCCCGCACCACGGGTGCCAGCAGCATGATCTTGCTGCCTTCCGGCAGGGCCAGTACCTGATCCACCATCTGGCTGACTGTCTGCGCCTGCAGCGGTTCAGCGTGCTCGGGACAGCGGGGTTCGCCCACACGGGCAAACAGCAGGCGCAGGTAATCGTAAATCTCGGTGATAGTACCCACGGTAGAGCGGGGGTTGTGAGAGGTGGACTTTTGCTCGATGGATATGGCTGGAGACAGTCCGTCGACGGTGTCCACGTCCGGCTTTTCCATCATCGACAGGAACTGGCGCGCATAGGTGGAGAGGGACTCCACATAGCGGCGCTGGCCCTCGGCGTAGAGGGTGTCAAATGCTAGGGAGGATTTGCCGGAACCGGACAGTCCGGTAATCACGATCAGTTTGTCGCGGGGGATGTCGAGGTCGATATTTTTCAGGTTGTGGGTGCGCGCACCCCTTACATAAATCGTGTCCACGCTCTACCTATCTGCTGGTCATACTGGGTCGGGCCTCGGACTTGCTCCGCGCAGGGCGATCACAACTGCGGTGCCGAAAAACAGCTCAGTATAAACTCGCCAGCCAATGTGCCAAAATCGTCTGCCGCAAAAACCCAACAGCTGGACAGATTGAAGTGATGGTTCCTGTAATTCTCTGCGGTGGTACCGGCTCGCGTTTATGGCCGCTCTCCCGCGAAGCCTACCCAAAGCAGTTTCTGCCGCTGATTGGCGGTGAGACCATGTTGCAGGCTACGGTGCGGCGTCTGGAGGGGCTGCAGCGATTGCAGGCCCCCATTCTGGTGTGCAATGAGGAGCACCGCTTTGCTGCGGCAGAACAACTGCAGGAGATTGGGCACGGGGCCCAGTCGATCCTGCTGGAGCCCTGTGCACGCAATACGGCACCGGCCATTGCTCTGGCTGCGTTGACGGCACTGGAGTGCGGTGAGGACCCCCTGCTGCTGGTGCTGCCGGCAGATCATACAGTGGCGGATGTGCCGGCTTTCCAAAGTGCGGTGCAGGCAGCGGCGGCGCTGGCGGAACAGGGATATTTGGTGACCTTTGGTGTTGCGCCGACGCGCGCCGAGACAGGCTATGGCTATATTCGCCGCGGAGAGGCTCTGGGGGACCGTGCCTGGAAGGTGATGGCGTTTGTCGAGAAACCGGATGACGATACTGCGAAGTCTTACCTGGCCGGCGGTGAGCACGCCTGGAACAGTGGCATCTTCCTGTTGCGCGCCTCCCGTTATCTGGAAGAGCTGGGCCAACACCGCGGAGATATTCTCGCGGCCTGCCGGAGCGCCTGTGCACACGCCGCGCGGGATCTGGATTTTACCCGTGTGGATAAAACGGCCTTTGCCGCCTGCGCCGACGAGTCGGTGGACTATGCGGTGATGGAGTGCACCGAAACCGCCGCCGTGGTTTCTATGGATGCCGGCTGGAGCGACGTGGGCTCCTGGCTTGGACTCTGGGAACTGGCCGAACGGGATGCCGATGACAACCTGTTGCAGGGCGATGTGCTGCTGGAGGACAGCGAGGGCTGTCTGGTGCGCGCTGAAAATCGCCTGGTAAGCCTGTTGGGAGTCAAGGATCTGGTGGTGGTGGATACCGATGATGCCCTGCTGATCGCCGGGAAACAACGGGTTCAGGAGGTGAAAAAGCTGGTGCACAATCTCAAGCGTTCCGGGCGCAGCGAGGCCCGGCGCCACCGCAAGGTCTACAGGCCCTGGGGTTATTATGACTCCATAGATGCGGGCCCGCGCTTCCAGGTCAAACGTATTGTGGTTAAGCCCGGCCAGCAGCTGTCCCGGCAAATGCACCACCACCGGGCCGAGCACTGGGTCGTCGTGCGTGGCACAGCCAGGGTGACCCGCGGCGAAGAGGAGTTGCTGATCACCGAGAACCAGTCCACTTACATTTCCCTGGGTGTGGTCCACCGCCTGGAAAACCCGGGCACCATTCCCCTGGAGTTGATCGAAGTGCAATCCGGCAGTTATCTGGGTGAGGATGATATCGTTCGCTTTGACGATGATTACGGTCGCAATTAGCCGTGGTGGGCATCTGTGCAGCTTCCACTACAGCCCGTTGGCAGCTCGCTGTACAATGCGCGCCCAATTGAATGCTGTTGCGGGATTTGCATGAATGCCATTGAGCGTCGCGCCCTGGGTGGATTGGCCCCCCTGTATGTTTTTCGCATGCTCGGCCTGTTTATGGTGCTGCCGGTGCTCACCGTTTACGGTGAGGATTACCGCGCTAGCACGCCCCTGCTGCTGGGGCTGGCCCTGGGTGCCTATGGCCTGAGCCAGGCGGTGCTGCAGATTCCCCTGGGGTTGCTATCCGACCGCTGGGGGCGCAAGCCGGTGATCTATACGGGCCTCGCCCTGTTTGCCCTCGGCAGTGTAATCGCGGCCCAGACGGACTCGGTCTACGGATTGATTGCCGGCAGGGTGCTGCAGGGCTGTGGTGCTATTTCGGCAGCGGTAATGGCGCTGGTTGCCGATCTCACCCGGGACGAGAAGCGCGGTATCGCCATGGCGGTGGTAGGTGCGTCAATCGGGGTGGCCTTTATGCTGGCAGTGGTACTGGGGCCGGCCCTGGCGGGCGCCGGTGGTCTGGCGGCTGTCTTCTGGGTCACCGCGGTATTGGCTTTGCTGGGCATTTTGCTGGTCTGGTATGTTGTGCCAGCGCCACCGGTGGCGCGGCGCCCGGCGGTTTCCAGCGGTGGTTTCCGCACTGTACTGGGCAGCGGTCTCATCTGGAGGCTGGTTTCCGGGGCGTTTTTTTCCCACCTGTTACTGACGGCGTTATTTGTCGCCCTGCCACTGGTTTTGGTGGACAGGCTGGGGTGGCCGGCAGGGGAGCACTGGAAACTGTACGGCCCCCTGATGCTGGGCACCTTTATTTTGATGCTGCCGCTGATGCGGCTGGCAGAGCGCGGTAAAAAAGCCCCGCTCGCCTTAAACCTGGGCGCTCTGGCTCTGGCTGGGGGCAGTGCGGCACTGTTGCTGGCGACCGGCCCCTGGGTTGCAGTGGTACTGCTGGGTATTTTCTTTACCGGTTTCAATCTACTGGAGGCGCTGTTGCCGGCCCAGTTGACCCGCAAGGCGCCGGTGGATGCCCGCGGGGCCGCTTCGGGTCTCTATGCAACCCTGCAGTTTTTCGGCACCTTTGTCGGCGGCAGTCTGGGAGGCTACCTGTTCGGCGTGGGTGGCGCGAGCGCTGTGGCCTGGTTCGGTTTTGCGGTGTTATCGGTCTGGGGGCTGCTCTGGTGGTGGCTGCGCGAGCGGGCCAGTGCTTACTAACTGGTGGCGACTGTTGTATGCTGCTGGATAAACATACACTGATTGCCTGCCGGGGCGATCGCGCAACGGCAGTGCTTGAGCAGGCGTGCACAGGTAACGTCTGAATCATAATTGCCCCGGGCGGGACCCGGGTTGAAGAGAGGAGAGGGCCATGGCCAGGGGAATTAATAAAGTTATTTTGATTGGCAATCTGGGCAATGATCCGGAAACCCGGTATATGCCGAGTGGGGGTGCCGTAACCAACGTAAGCCTGGCCACCAGTGAGAGCTGGAAAGACAAGCAGACTGGCCAGCAGCAGGAACGCACCGAGTGGCACCGGGTGGTGTTCTTCAACCGCCTGGCCGAAATTGCAGGAGAGTACCTGCGCAAGGGTTCCAAAGTGTATATTGAGGGAGCATTGCGCACACGCAAGTGGCAGGACAAGAGCACCGGCCAGGATCGCTACAGCACTGAGATTGTCGCCAGTGAGATGCAGATGCTCGACGGCCGCGGTGAAGCGGGCGGCTTTGGCCAGGGTGTGAGTGGTGCCGGAATGGGCGCCGCCGATACCGGTGCACACCCCACGGGTGGTCAGGGCGCCTTTGCACCGGCAAATACCGCCCCTTCGCCGGCGGCACCACCCAACAAGCAGCAGCCCAACCAGGGCTCCGCCGGTGGGTTCGACAACAGCTTTGACGACGATATTCCCTTCTGAGGCTGGCCTGTCCAGTGTCTGAACTGAGCTCCGGCTACAGACCGGGCACCGTTGCGGTTATCACGGCCGGCAATGAAATTGACGGCGCGTTGCAGAAACGCCTGCAGCGTGCCGGCCTGCGCACCCAGCTGTTGGCCCCGTCTGAACTCGAACAATTGCGCCCGGGCTCTCTTGTGATCAATGCCTCGGCCTGCGCCGATGCGCAGCCGGAGGCGCTACAGGTGGCCAGACTGCTCGCGCAGAACCCCTGTGCGCATGTGATCCACCTCTCCTCCTATCAGGTCTTTGCCGGCGGAGAACGCCGTCACTACGATGAAGACGAGGCAGCGGAGCCCCGCGCCCGTTGCGGGCGACAGTGGCTGACTTGTGAACGGGCCCTGGGCGGCTTGGATCATCTGACTATTTTGAGATTCGGTTGGGTGGTGGACAGCAGCCGGGATGCACTGTTGGGGCGGGTGTTGCACAGTTTTGTTACGGGCGAGCCCATCGCCCTGGACAGCTGTAGCAGCGGCAATCCGGTCACTGCTTTGGATTTGGCGCGTGTGGTGGTGGCAGTGTCACAGCAGTTGGCCAGTGGAGCCTGTGCCAGCGGGATATACCACTATGGCAGCTCCGACAGCTGTACTGCGATGGAGTTTGCTTTGGAGGTTGTGGAGCGGGCCCGGTCCTTCTATGACGAAGAGCGCCTGGTGCAGCTGAACCCACTGGAGGATAGCGGCAAGCGGCGAGACCGCAGTGTTGTTCTCGCCTGCGGCAAGCTGCGCGATGTGTTTGGCATCCAGCAGCACAGCTGGCGCCAGGGCCTCACCCGGCAGGTGGAGCTTTGGCTTGAGCGCCTGGAAGCGGAGAGGTAAGGGATTGCCGGGGAGGTGTTGCAAAGAGAGAGGCGCCCGTTAGGCAGGCCCCCGTTAGGCAGGCCCCTGTTGGGCTTTCGGCCTACACCTTATCGAAAACCAGACAGGCATTGGTGCCGCCGAAGCCGAAGCTGTTCGACATGGCGCGCTTTATTTCGCATTCACGCAGTTCGGTCACCAGATCCATGCCTACGGCTGCGGGGTCCCGGTTGTCTACATTGGCCGAGGCGGCGATAAAATTGTGTTGCATCATCAGCAGGCTGTAAATCGCCTCTTGTACACCGGCAGCCCCAAGGGAGTGGCCGGTCAGAGATTTTGTGGAAGCGAAAGCCGGTCCCTTGTCCCCAAAAACTTCGCGCATGGCCTTGAGTTCGGCCACATCTCCCACGGGGGTCGAGGTACCGTGGGTATTGATATAGTCCACGCTGCCACGCAGTCCACCGCCATCCATGCCCGCCAGGGCCTGTTGCATGCAGCGCACCGCACCCTCGCCGCTGGGAGCGACCATGTCGTAACCATCTGAGGTGGCGCCGTAGCCGGTCAGCTCAGCATAGATGATGGCACCGCGTGCCAGTGCATGGTCCATCTCCTCCAGTATCAGGCAGCCACCGCCGCCGGCGATCACAAACCCATCGCGATCCGTATCGTAGGGGCGCGAGGCTCTGGTGGGGGTTTCATTGTACTTGCTCGAAAGGGCGCCCATGGCATCAAACAGGTGGGTCAGGCTCCAGGCCAGTTCCTCGCCGCCGCCGGCAAAGACAATATCCTGCTTGCCCATCTGGATCAGTTCGGCTCCGTGGCCAATGCAGTGGGCGCTGGTTGCACAGGCGGAAGAGATGCTGTAATTGACGCCTTTGATTTTGAACGGGGTGGCGAGACAGGCAGAGACGGTGCTGCCCATCACCTGGGGTACCCGGTAGGCGCCGACACGGCGCACACCTTTTTCCTTGAGGGTGTGCGCGGCATCGATAATCTGTTGGGTGGAGGTGCCCCCGGAGCCCATGATAATACCGGTGCGTGGATTGGAAATATCGCTCTCCTCCAGGCCGGACTGATCGATGGCCTCGCGCATGGCAATATAGGCATAGGCGGCGGAATCACCCATAAAGCGCAGTTGCTTGCGGTCGATATGTTCCTTGAAATCAATATCCACCGGACCGGCAATCTGGCTGCGCAGTCCGAGATCCCGATATTCGTCCTGAAAGCGAATGCCACTGCGGCCGGCTTTCAGGGAGGCAGTGACTTCTTTTGTGTTGGTACCGATACAGGATGTGATTCCCATTCCGGTAATGACTACCCGGCGCATAGTGATCTCCAGCATAGCGTGTCGGCAGAGGACTTTCAGCGGTATTGGTCTTCGGCCAGTTTAAAAATTATCCGTGCGGGTAAACAAGCCTACGCGAAGATCCTTCGCTGTGTAAATTTCGCGTCCGTCGACAGAGACACTGCCGTTGCCGATTCCCATGACGAGCCTGCGCTCGACGATACGGCTCATCTGGATATGGTAAGTTACTTTTTTGTTGGTGGGCAGAATCTGTCCGGTAAACTTGACTTCGCCGCAGCCGAGTGCGCGCCCGCGCCCGGGATTGCCTTTCCAGGCCAGGAAATAACCGAGCAGTTGCCACATGGCGTCCAGGCCGAGGCAGCCGGGCATGACGGGATCGCCGGGAAAGTGACAGTCGAAAAACCACAGATCGGGAGAGATGTCCAGCTCTGCAATCAATTCTCCCTTGCCGAAGGCGCCGCCCTCTTTGGAAATGTGGGTGATTCGGTCCAGCATCAGCATATTGGGGGCGGGCAGTTGGGCATTGCCGGGGCCGAACATTTCACCCTGGGAGCAGGTCAGGAGTTCCTCCCTGCTATAGTTGTTTTTTTGAACAAAGTTACTCATCTTATCCCTATTAGTGGGTGGTTGTGCAATTGAGGCTGGGCGTTTTTGCAAGAGCGGGCATTCTAAGGGCTCTGTCTTGCTTGTCCAGTCAGGCAAAACGGTTTTTGTGACTGGCGCTATAATTGCTTTCACAATCTTAGAGCATTGAATCGGGGATTTTTGGCCTTATTGGGGATACTCGCGTCATCTTGTGTAAATGATACCGCTTGCCAACTGTGTTAGATTGCCGGCCCGAAGCGGGAGACACGCTTTTGTTCAAAGGGGGTAAAATGCTCAAAAAATGTCTGTTCCCGGTCGCCGGTTACGGCACCCGTTTCCTGCCTGCCACCAAAGCCATGCCAAAAGAGATGCTGCCTCTGGTGAATAAGCCGCTGGTACAGTACGGCGTCGAGGAAGCCATTGAGGCGGGGCTGACGGAAATTGGCTTTGTCACCGGCCGGGGCAAGCGTGCCATCGAGGATCACTTTGATACCAATTTTGAATTGGAACACCAGATTGCCGGAACCGGCAAAGAGCGCTATCTGGATTCTGTACGCAAGGTCATCGACTGTGCCAGCTTTTCCTATACACGCCAGGGGGAAATGCGGGGTTTGGGCGATGCGATCCTGCAGGGGCGCCGCCTGGTGGGAGATGAGGCCTTTGCCGTAGTGCTGGCAGATGACCTGTGCCTGAACGATGACCTGGGCGTGCTCGCGCAGATGGTGCGGCTCTACAAGCAGTTTCGTTGCAGCATCGTTGCCGTCGAGGAAGTCCCAATGACGCAGATCCATAAATTCGGTGTGATCGCAGGCAACGAGATCAAACCGGGCCTCTACCAGGTAACCGATATGATCGAGAAGCCCGCTGTGGAAGAGGCGCCGAGCAATAAGGCGATTATCGGGCGCTACATTTTAACCCCGGATATTTTTGACCTGATCCGCGATACACCCCCGGGCAAAAATGGGGAAGTTCAGATTACCGATGCCCTGCTGGCCCAGGCGCGTCAGGGTTGCGTGCTGGCTTACGCGTTCAGGGGGCGCCGTTTTGACTGTGGTTCAGTGGAAGGGTTTATCGAGGCCACGAACCATGTGTATGAAAATGTATACCTTCCCGGCCAGCCCGCTCAGGAGAAGCAGTAAGTGCGCGAACTCACCTGTTTTAAAGCCTATGATGTGCGCGGTCGGGTACCGGAAGAGCTGAACGTCGATATCGCTTACCGGGTGGGGCGAGCCTTTGCCCAGTTCCTGGGCGCGCGCCGGGTAGTAGTTGGGCACGACATACGCCTGACCAGTGGCGAACTGACCGCAGCGCTGGCCAATGGTCTGTGCGATGCCGGGGCAGAGGTGTTTCATATCGGGGAATGTGGAACCGAAGAGATTTACTTCTCCACTTTTCATGGAGACTTTGATGGCGGTATCTGTGTGACCGCCAGTCACAACCCCATGGAATACAATGGAATGAAATTTGTCCGTGCCGGCAGCAGCCCGATCAGTGGTGATACCGGTTTGCTGGATATCAAACGCCTGGCGGAGGAGAACAACTTTCCCCCTGTGACTCAGCGCGGTGATTTACAGCGTTTTGAGCATCGCGCAGCCTTTGTCCGGCATCTGTTAGGGTATATTGATCGCTCTGTCCTCAGGCCGCTCAAGTTGGTGGTCAATGCCGGTAATGGTGGCGCGGGCACAGTGGTTGATGCCTTGGCACCACACCTGCCCTTTGAGTTTGTGCGGGTACACCACCAGCCAGACGGCAATTTCCCCAATGGTATCCCCAACCCGATACTGCCGGAGAATCGTGCACCCACCGCGGCGGCGGTGCGTGAGAGTGGGGCTGACTTTGGTATTGCTTGGGATGGTGATTTCGACCGCTGTTTTTTCTTTGATGAAAAGGGTGCGTTTGTCGAAGGTTACTACCTGGTCGGTTTGCTTGCAGGCGCCTTTCTGCGTAAGCATAAAGGTGCCAAAGTGGTTCACGATCCCCGCCTGCTGTGGAATACCAGGGATATCGTCTACAGGGCGGGCGGTGTACCGGTGCAAAGCAAAACTGGCCACGCTTTTATCAAAGAGCGTATGCGCAGGGAAGACGCGGTTTACGGCGGTGAGATGAGTGCCCATCACTACTTCCGTGACTTCGCCTACTGCGACAGTGGTATGATCCCCTGGCTATTGGTGGCCGAATTGGTCAGCCGCAGTGGCAAGCCCCTGTCGGAACTGGTCGGGGAGGGCATGAAGGCATTTCCCTGCTCCGGCGAGATCAATACCAGGGTGCAGAATGCTGCAGCACTGCTGAAAGCCGTCGAAGCGCGCTATGGCCCCGATGCCGAGTGCGTGGAGCATGTGGATGGCTTGAGTGTGGGCTATACCGATTGGCGTTTTAATCTTCGCATGTCCAATACTGAACCGGTCGTCCGCCTGAATGTGGAATCCCGGGGGGATAAGGCCCTGATGCGCGCGAAGACCGAAGAGTTACTCAGACTGATCCGCGCCTGAATTCCGCTTCAATGCTATTGAGCTGCCTGCCTTGCAATGCCGGCGCAGATGCGCGCAGTGGCCCGGCTGTCACCATTTTGGAGCACCACCTGCACGCATCCTCCTACCCCGGTAACCCGTTTGGCGGTCGGATTGGCGCGATCTCCCGGGGCCTCAGACCTCTCTTTCCACTGCAAAACTGGCCAATTGTTGCAGGGCCGTCTTTTGTGCGCAGTCGGGCAGAAAAGCCAGCTGTGCTTTTGCGTTATCGACGGCAACACGGGCGTGTTCCATGGTGTAATCCAGTGCCCCGCAAGCCTCAATGGCTTCGACGATGCCGGACAATTGCTCTGCACTGTGCCGTTCAATGGCTTCCCTGACCAGTTGCGCCTGGGCCCGGGTCCCCTTGGCCATGGTGTAGATAAGTGGCAGAGTCGGTTTGCCCTCGGCCAGGTCATCGCCCACATTCTTACCCAATGCCTCCGGGTTGCCGCGGTAGTCGAGTACATCATCGACCAGTTGGAAGGCGAGCCCCAGGTGACGGCCGTACAGTTTCAGAGCGGTTTGTACCTCGTTGGTGCATCCGGCCAGGGCTGCGGCAGTTTCACAGGCGGCCTCAAAAAGGGCGCCGGTTTTCTTGTGGATAACGGTGAAGTAGCTGTCTTCGCCCACGTCGGGATCGCCTGCGTTGACCAACTGCTCTACCTCGCCCTCGGCGATGGTGTTGGTCGTATCCGAGAGGATTGCCATGATGCGCATATCCTGCAGGGCAACCATCATCTGAAAGGCGCGGGAGTAGAGGAAGTCGCCCACCAGAACGCTGGGGGCATTACCCCATTTGGCATTGGCGGTAAGGCGGCCTCGGCGCAGTTCGGAAGTGTCCACCACATCATCGTGCAACAGCGTGGCGGTGTGAATAAATTCAATAATGGTGGCGAGGTCGATATGGCGATTACCGCGATAACCACAGGCCCTGGCGCAGAGCAGCACCAGCAGGGGTCGCAGGCGCTTGCCACCGGCCTCCACCAGGTAGTGGCCGATGTTTTCCACCAGGGGAACGTGCGAGTGCAGTTGATCGAGAATACGCTGGTTGACTGCGGCAAAGTCTTCGGCGGCGACCCTGTGGAAAGGCATCATGCATGAGTTCCTTATACGACTGACAGAGGCCGCCCGAAGGAGCCGGACGGTAAAGGGGCGCTATTGTATCAACCCGGTGAATTGATTAGAATCTGCGCCCCGCCGTTTGCGGGTACCGATCGGCTCTGGTCTGGGCCGTCTGGGACCCGTCGGCAACAGATGTTTAGACAACACGGCGCAAGCTCCCAAAATGCGGTTGATGACCCAACAGTCCGTCCGCTGCTTCGTGTCGTCCACACCGGAGCAGAGAAAAATATGTACGCTGTTTTTGAAAGCGGTGGCAAGCAACACCGCGTGGAAGCGGGCGAGATACTTCGCCTTGAAAAGTTGGAAGTCGCTACTGGGGAATCCATCGATTTCGATAGGGTGCTGATGGTAGTTGATGGCGACAAGATTGATATCGGCGCTCCCGTTGTCAATGGCGCAGCAGTGACTGCCGAAGTGGTCAGCCACGGCCGCGGCGAGAAAGTGAAAATCATCAAGTTCCGCCGCCGCAAGCACTCTATGAAGCGCCAGGGTCACCGCCAGTGGTATACCGAAGTGAAAATCACCGGTATCAAGGCATAAAGAGGAGTAACGATTCATGGCACACAAGAAAGCTGGCGGCAGTACCCGAAATGGCCGCGATTCCGAGAGCAAACGCCTTGGCGTTAAGCGCTTTGGCGGCCAGTCTGTTGTTGCAGGCAATATCATCGTTCGCCAGCGCGGCACCAAGTTCCATGCCGGGGTGAATGTTGGTATGGGTAAAGACCACACCCTGTTCGCCACGGCGGACGGCGTTGTGAAGTTTGAAGTGAAAGGCCCCAATAACCGCAAGTTTGTTTCCATCGAAACAGTCTGAGCGGAATCTGGCCCAAGCTTCAAAAAAGCCCCGCTTGCTGCGGGGCTTTTTTGTTGCAAGGCAGTAAACCGTTACGGAATACCCGGGGTAAGTACCTGTTTTTTGGGGAACCTCCACCTGTCCGGTTGGTGGGTGTCGCCGGCTTGGGCAGGATACGGAATGGACAATCGCCGAGGTAGTGGAGTGATTTATGAAATTTGTCGATGAAGCACCCATCTACGTGCAGGCGGGCAAGGGGGGCAATGGCTGCCTGAGCTTTCGCCGGGAAAAGTTTGTCGAGCGGGGCGGGCCGGATGGTGGCGATGGCGGTGATGGCGGTTCGGTCTACCTGGAAGCCGACGATTCCCTGAATACCCTGGTGGATTACCGCTACCAGCCCCGCTATATCGCCGAGGCTGGCCAACAGGGACGTGGGCGCAACTGCACCGGCGCCAAGGGGGGGGATCTGGTATTGAAGGTACCGGTGGGTACCACGGTGATTGATGCGGAAACCGGTGAAACCCTGGGGGATTTGACTGCTGCCGGCGAGCGCCTTCTGGTTGCGCGGGGCGGTTTCCATGGCCTCGGCAATACCCGCTTCAAATCCAGTACCAACCGGGCTCCCCGCAAGACCACCAACGGGACAGCGGGCGAGGCGCGCAACCTCAAGCTGGAGCTGAAAGTCCTGGCCGATGTGGGCATGCTCGGTTTGCCCAATGCCGGCAAGTCCACATTCATCCGCGCCGTTTCCGCAGCCAAGCCCAAGGTGGCCAACTATCCCTTCACAACTCTGGTGCCCAATTTGGGGGTGGTGCAGGTACAGCAGCACCGCAGTTTTGTGATCGCCGATATCCCCGGCCTGATCCAGGGTGCCGCCGAGGGCGCTGGTCTGGGCATTCGCTTCCTCAAGCACCTGACCCGCTGCCGGGTGCTCTTGCACCTGGTGGATCTGGCGCCCTTCGACGGCTCCGACCCCGTTGAGAATGCTCGCGCCATTGAGCGTGAGCTGAGCTGCTTCAGCGCCACCCTGGCCGGGCGCGAGCGCTGGTTGGTATTCAACAAAACCGATCTGGTACCCGCGGCCGAGTTGGAAGCGCGCTGTGAAGCGATTGTTGCAGCCCTGAACTGGACCGGGCCGGTGTTTCGGGTGGCTGCGATCCGCGCGGAGGGCACCGGTGTACTGGTTGGCTGCCTGATGGACTTTCTGGAAGCCCGCCGGGAGGCGGAGGGCAAGGCTCCGCAACTGGCCCAGGCAGAGCTGGAAGTGCAGCAGCAGATGCAGCGCGAAGCGCGCGAGCGCATTGAGACACAGCGAGACAGTTATCGCGCCAGGCGCAGGGCCGCGAGGGGATCGGAGGAAGAAAATGAGGGCCGGGACGATGGCGATGTGGATATCGAGTATCGTCCCTGAATGGCATCGGTATGACAGTGTGCTACCACATCGCCCCAAACCGGCCTGGCATTGAGTCTCGTTTGACAATCAGACGATTGTTTTTATGATCAGAGCCAGACAGTTTTCGCTTAAAAGAAAAATACTATGCATATCAGTATAAGTTTGATGCCATATATATTGCTTGTTACGGCAGTGGCACCAGCATTATTTGCCATTCGATTGGCGAAAAAACAAAACGCTCAATGCTGACTAGTGGGGCGGTTACCTTTTGTTTGGGATTTACCTGGATCGGGGGCTGGATATATTTAGCCGTAATGAACCTCATGCGACCACAGCAGCCGGATAAAAAATAGTGCTGTAAAAGTTTCGTGAGTATGCTCGCCAGTTTGGCCCGGGCGCACGAGCCAGGCGTGTCCCTTACGACAGTCTCACAGGGCCTTGGAAGGCCAGGAAAAATATGAACGCCATATCCGTTTCACGACAGAGGCTTTGCAGGGGACAGCGCTGGGTGATAAAGATCGGCAGCGCCCTGTTAACCAACGGGGGGCGCGGTGTACACCGCTCGGCGATCTCGGCCTGGGTTGCGCAGATGGCAGCTCTGCGCGCGCGTGGAATAGAGGTGGTCCTGGTTTCCTCCGGCGCTGTTGCCGCCGGTATGGATCGACTGGGCTGGCGCCGCAGACCGGAATCCATTCACCAGTTGCAGGCTGCCGCCGCAGTGGGGCAGAGTCACCTGGTACAGGTTTATGAGCAGGCCTTCGGTGACTTCGATATTCCCAGCGCACAGATCCTGCTGGATCACGACGACCTCTCCAATCGCACCCGTTATCTCAATGCGCGCAGCACCCTGCGAACCCTCCTGTCTTTGGGGTCCGTACCCATCGTCAATGAAAATGACACCGTAGTGACCGATGAAATCCGCTTTGGGGACAACGACACCCTGGCGGCGCTGGTTGCCAACCTGGTAGAGGCGGATGCCCTGCTGATTATGACGGATGCGGACGGGCTCTTTAGCGAAGACCCCCGGGAAAATCCCCGTGCGGAGTTGATTGCTGAGGCTTCCGCGCTGGACCCCAGGCTATTGCAGGTGGCGGGGGAATCGCGCAGCGGCCTGGGGCGCGGCGGTATGGCTACCAAGGTGCGGGCAGCGCAACTGGCCGCGCGTTCCGGTGCCTGCACAGTGATTGCTGGCGGTGCCAGGGAAGCGGTGATAACGCGTGTTTGCGCAGGGGAGCCGCTGGGTACCCTGCTGTTGCCCGAGGCGGGCCCCCTCGCGGCGCGCAAGCGCTGGCTTGCCGGCCAGTTGCAGGTGCGCGGTGCTGTGGTACTGGACAGGGGGGCAGAGACAGCCCTGCTGGAGAGAGGCAGGAGCCTGCTGGCGGTGGGGGTCACAGGCGTGGAGGGCTGCTTTCGGCGGGGAGATCTGGTTTCCTGCCGCAATAGCGCGGGGCGGGAGGTCGCCCGGGGCCTGGTGAATTATGACAGTCGGGAGAGTCTCAGGATTCAGGGACAACCCTCGGAAAAATTTATCGACTTGCTCGGTTACCGCGACGATGATGAGCTGATTCATCGCGACAACCTGGTTTTGCTCTGATGTCAGTGCCGGTTCTCTGCTGCCGGTGACAAAAAAGCCCCGCATTGCGGGGCTTTTTTTGAGTCTGCTACCCGATGAGATCAGGCAGCCAGCGCTTTGATCTGGGCGTTCAGGCGACTCTTGTGGCGAGCTGCTTTATTCTTGTGAATAATACCTTTATCCGCCATGCGGTCGATCACGGGAACCGCTTCAGCGTAGGCGGTTTTTGCTTTTTCGGCATCGCCCGCATCAATGGCGGCTACTACCTTCTTGATGTAGGTGCGCACCATGGAGCGCAGACTGGCGTTGTGCATGCGGCGCTTGTCGTTCTGGCGTGCGCGTTTCTTCGCTTGAGGTGAGTTGGCCACCGGTTGCTCCTGTCTGGAATCCTGAATCTGTAACTAACAGGCCCTGGGGCCCGATCGGGACGCGACATTATCCCCACAGTTACTGGCTTGTCAACCATGGTCGGGCTCGCCACAGTGCTTGGGGGCCGCACCGGTTACCGGGCCGGCAACTCCAGGCAGAACACCACACCACTGCCATCGGCGCGGTTACCGGCACGCAACCTGCCGCGATGAAAGTCTGCGATCAGCTTGGCGATATGCAGCCCCAGGCCCAGGTGGCCTGTGTTGTTGCCGCCCTTGCGCACGGAAACGAGAGAGTCGAACAGCTTGTGCACAGAGCCGCCGGGCAGCAATGGGCCGCGGTTACTGACAGACAGGGTGTAGCCCTCTCTTCCGATATGCGCAGACAGCTGTATTTCACTGCCTGCGGGGGCAAAACTGCAGGCGTTGTCCACCAGTTTGTCGAGCAACTGTGCCAGCAGTTCCGGTGCGCCATGACAGATCAGTTCGCCGGGGGAGACGTCCAGGTGAAAACGGAAGTTGGGGTGGGCGTCGCTGTAACACTGCACCATCACCTTGAGGAAATCCGCCAGATCGAAGGGTTCCCGTTCGGCCTGTTGGATGCTGGCCTCCAGATTACTGGCGGCGGAGAGGCTGTTGAGAATCCCCGACAGGCGCGCACTGCCGTCCATTGCGCGCTCGGCATAGCGGCGGCTGTTTTTGTCCAGGTTGCCCTCGCACAGGTTGTCCAGAGAAGAGCGCACAATGGCCAGGGGCGTGCGCAGTTCGTGAGACAGCTTGCCGGCCAGGGTGCGTAGGTACTGGTGGTATTGATCCAGTTCACTCAACAGGCTGGCAAATGTGCGGTTCAGGGCACCCAGTTCATCACCTGCGCGGGATATGGGGAAGTCGCCACGCAGTTTGCCGCTGGCATCCACAGCGGTGCGGGCTGCGCGATGCAGTTTGCGAATTCGCCAGGACAGCCAGCTGGCATAGGCCAGTAAAAGCAGCAGGGCTGTGGCAGCAGCGGCGCAACTGATCAGCCACAGGCGGTGTGCCGCCCCTTCTGTCACAGACTGCATGACAGCACCGGACTGAAGTACCAGTACCCGCCCCAGCAGTGGTCGTTCGACGACGTCATCGGCACGGGTGATCACCGGTACGCTGACGGCGCCGATGCGGGACTGCAGGGGACCGCTGAACCACTGTCGCCAGGGAGTGCGATCTGCGCCGGCACTCGTTGGCAGGCCGCTGACTGCTAACGGAGACAGGTCTTCCTGTGCCAGTAGTTTGCGGTAAATCCAGTTGCGCAGCCAGGGGGTTGGTTCCCCGTCTTTGTCATTGATTTGCAACTGCCCGTGGCTCGCGAGCAGAAAGCCCTCACTGTCCACCACCGCCAAACGCAGGCCGGGGCGGACGAAGTGCTCCAGTTCCGTGTGCAAATCCGCTAGGGGCCGCACCAGGTGGCCGGGTATCCCGTCTGCGGGCAGTGTGCTGGCTGCGCGCACCGGCGCGCCGCCATCGCTGTGGGCGCGATCTCGGACCTGGACCGACAGAGCGCCGCCAGTCAGTGCGTAGGGCAAAGCCAGTTCCAACTGGTAACCGGTGGGGGAAGTGGTCCAGCGCCCGTGCAGGCGCAGCTCGCGCTCGTAGTGGCCGGCCCTGGGATCGTGCCACAGGGCGCTGGCCGCGCCCTGGCTCGCCACAGGTAGCGTGTAATGCCGGTTGCCGGTATACAGTTCGACGGTATCCCCTGCGGAGAGCAGGCCGGTGCGGGGATCATGATAGGCTGGAGTGGGGTCACTGACGGTCAGCAGAAGATAGACGCGCTCACCAAATTGCCCCAGTGTAACCTGTGCCAAAGGTGAGCGCTGCGCGTCGAGCAGTGCCCTGGGTTTCAGTGCCAGAGAGCGCCACTCGTCCCCGTAGCCGTCCACGAAGGGCGCTTGGGGCAACGGGTTGAGGTAGAGTTGGGCACCTGGAGGGCGGGCCTGGCGCAGTGGATCCGGGGCAATGAGCTGTGGTGCACTGGCGAGGCGTGCAGCGATGGCTGCCGCGGTGGCCTCCAGCGCCTGCAGTTGCCCCTGGGCGAGGGCTGCATCCACCTGGCGCAGGTACTGGCAACCGGCCCAGGGCAGGGCCAGGGCAACGAGGCTGACAAGCAGGAGTTGGCGGCGAAGCTTCATCGGGTGTGCTCGTGGAGGCTTTTGCACCGGGTGGACGCCCGACGCAAAGGGGAGAAAGCGTTACAGTTGCCAGCGATAGCCCATGCCGTAGGCAGTCCCTATGGCGTTGAATTTTTCATCCAGCGCCTGAAATTTGCGGCGGATGCGCTTGACATGTGAAGTAATGGTATTGTCATCCAGAACCACCTGGGCGGCCTCCATCAGTTGACTGCGGGATTTGACATGGCCCGGCCGCCTGGCCAGCGCGTGGACTATCCAGAACTCGGTAACAGTGAGGCCCACCTGTTGCCCGTCCCAATGGCAGTGCAGTGTGGATAGATCCAGTGCGAGCTTGCCCTGGGTCAGGGCCTCTCCATCCCCGCCCTGATTGCGCAGAACCTCTACCCGGCGCAACAGGGCATTGATACGCGCCTGCATATGGGGCAGGGAAATATCTTTGGTCAGGTAGTCATCTGCACCGAGGCGCAAACCGGAGATAATATCCAACTCGGAATCCCGGGCGGTGAGAAACAGAATTGGCAGGCTGGGCGCCAGGGCGCGCAACTCCCGACACAGCTCGAAGCCGCCTTCCACTTCGCTGCCCAGGCCCACATCAATGACTGCCAGATCCGGCAGGCGCTGCCGGAAGGCCGCCATGGCCTCGATTCTCGCACTGTACAGGTCGACGCGATAACCGTTGCGGCGCAGGGCATCGCGATAGTTTGCAGCGATCGCGTGCTCGTCTTCGACAATGGCAATGGTTGCACTCATGACAGATTCCGGCTTTTTTCCTTATATGTAGGGAATCATGCACGAAAGCGCTGACAAATAGCAAAAAGGCGGGCACTGAGGGCCCGCAGGCACAGCGAGGTAATGTTGCTGGGGGCAGTGGCAAGCAGAATTGCGATCTGTGATCACTGCCGGGCTTGTTGCGCAGATGGTTGAAAACCCACTGTTCCACCACCAGCTAGAAACGTCCGGCGGTGGATTCCGGCAGAGAAAAGCGAATGTCCACCCGGCGCTCCATCGCGTAGGCGTCCACATCACCGCGGGGTGCCCGGGAGTAAGTGGCACCCATCGCGCGGCGACTGATACGCGCGGAGTCGATTCCATAAGATACCAGTGCCTGCTCAACACTCAGGGCGCGCTGGTCCGACAGCACATTGTTGTAACCATCGCTACCGCGGGGGTCGGCGTGTCCCTCCAGGTGGATCTGCAGGTGCGGGTGGCGTCTGAGAAAGTCGGCCAAGGCACTCAGTTGCTGCCGCTGTCCTTCCTGAAGTTCATCTTCTCCAGTGGTAAATAACAGCTGGAATTGCAGAGAATCCAATGCGAGTTGGCCGGCATTGTTTGCGGACAGTCTGGCTGCATCCAGTTGTTGTGCCAGGTTGTTGAGCTCCGCACGGCTCTCGGTTAATTGTGTTGCCAGCATATCTGTCTCTTCCGCTTGCTTGATCTGTTCGCCGAGCCAAGCGCCACCGAGTGCTCCGGCGATAAACCCGACCGGCCCGCCCATGGCTGCACCGGCGACGGCGGCACTGGTAAAGACCGTGGCCTGTTTGGCCGGTGTCAGTTTTGATTCACGGTGTTCCTGTGCCTGGGCGCCGGCGGCAATCAGGGAACTCAGGGTGGCGACCATCAATGCATTTTTCATTGTTCTGCTCCTTGGAGGCTTGCGTTGGCTCTTTTGGACCCGTTGTGTATCCGGCCCGCTTGAGTGGTATTAAAAAGCCGCAAGGAGGCGCTGGCGTGGCGCGGTAGTGGCAAACTACAGCGCAATTGTGACGAAATGTGGCAACCGGGCGCGGCCGTCCACTTATTGGAGGCGGCGGTAGCGCTGGTCGCGCGGTGCCTCTACGCTGACACGGATTCGCCGGGGACGGGGCCCGCGCATCACTGCAATGTAGAGCACTATCGCCAGTGCCAGAGCAATAATCAAAGCGTTGATGGTCATCCTTTCACTCCCAGCGCCGCCGCTTCCATGGGACGCGTGACCAAGTCGTAACTATTATAGGCTCGCGAGTTCCCTATCGCAGCGCCCCTGTGCCGCCCTGTAATCAGCCGAATTGCGGTAGACTGGTCAGCCAACAGACTTTACCGATCCCCAGGAGCCGATGTTTTGCCTCAGCCATCCTCAGTTCGGGAACAACCCCTTGAGAGATCCGGTGCTTCCAGGCTGCTGCGCAGTAGCTCAGTCGTGGGCGCCGCGACGCTGTTGTCACGGGTTGCCGGATTGGCGCGGGATATAGCCCTGGCCCGCTTTGCCGGGGCTGGAGATGCCGCCGATGCCTTTTTCGTCGCCTTTAAAATTCCCAATTTCTTTCGCCGGCTGTTTGCCGAGGGCGCCTTCGCCCAGGCGTTTGTGCCGGTACTGTCGGAATACCGCCAGAAGGGTGGCATTGCCGCAGCCCGGGCGTTGAATGACCGCGTCGCCGGAGCCCTCGGTGGTGTATTGCTGCTGATTACCCTGCTGGGCGTGATGTGCGCTCCAGTTGTGGCGGGTATTTTTGCTTTTGGCTGGTGGTGGGACGGCAGTGAGCGGGAGAAGTTCGATCTCACCGCGGATATGCTGCGAATCACTTTCCCCTACCTGATGTTGATTTCCCTAGCGGGCTTTACCGGTGCCACCCTCAACAGCTTCGACCGCTTTGCCATTCCCGCACTGACGCCGGTGCTCCTCAATCTGATGCTGATAGCAGCCGCGACAGTGGCCAGCACCTGGTTTGAGCCACCCATCATGGCGCTGGCCTGGGGGGTTCTGGCGGCCGGTGTGGCGCAGCTGCTGTTTCAGTTGCCCTTTCTCGCCCGGGAAGGGTTACTGCCGCGGCCCAGGTGGGACTGGAGCCATCCCGGTGTACGTAAAATACTGCGGCTCATGGGGCCGGCACTGTTCGGGGTTTCTGTCACCCAGATCAGCCTGGTGCTGGATACACTGCTGGCCTCCTTTCTGCCCAGTGGCAGTGTCTCCTGGCTGTATTTTTCGGACCGTCTGACCGAACTGCCCCTGGGGGTATTCGGGGTTGCTGTGGCCACGGTGATACTGCCGAGCCTCTCTCGCCAGCACAGCGACGGAGACCCGCGCCGCTTCCGCCATACACTCGACTGGGCACTACGCAGTGTTACCCTGATCTCGCTGCCCGCAGCGGTGGCTCTGATCGTGCTGGCTGAACCCCTGCTCACCACCCTGTTCCAGTATGGGCGCATGGAGCCGAGGGATATGCAGATGGCCGCCTGGTCTCTGCGGGCCTACGCTCTGGGTCTGCTGGCTTTTATGCTGATTAAGGTGCTGGCACCGGGTTATTTTTCCCGGCAGGATACCTATACACCAATGCGTTTTGGGCTGATCGCGATTTCTGCCAAGATGGTATTGAGCCTGCTGTTTGTGATCCCCTTGAACTATTTTTTCAAGCTCGGCCATATGGGCCTGGCCCTGGCCACCGCGTGCCAGGCCGGGATCAACGCCTGGTTGCTGTACCGGGGCTTGCGCAGGGATGATGTCTACAAGCCCGAGGCGGGCTGGGGGATTTTTCTGCTGCGTCTGTTGCTGGCGAACCTCACAATGGTGGGGGTATTGCTCGGCGCATTGTATTTCTGGTCTGCGTGGGGCGACTGGTCCTGGTCTGGTCGGGCCTGGCGCATG
Organism: Microbulbifer sp. MI-G; assembly: GCF_030440425.1. NCBI lineage: Bacteria > Pseudomonadati > Pseudomonadota > Gammaproteobacteria > Cellvibrionales > Microbulbiferaceae > Microbulbifer > Microbulbifer spongiae. The sequence goes on along the minus strand of NZ_CP098023.1, from coordinate 3,846,705 downwards.
GGCCTGGTGGTCGCCGCCGGTGGGCTGACATATGTTGCGGTCCTGTTTGCGTCGGGTCTGCGCCCCGGCCATTTCCGTGCGACCAGTTAGCACCGCGGGTGGTGTGCGGGGCATTGATTACGGGGTATCCGTGGCCACTGGCCGCCCCGTTGGAATCCGTTATACTGTGCGGCTCGATTTTATCAGGATGGGAAGGTCGCTTTGGCCCGGCAGCGCGAACTAATTCGCGGGTTGCACAACCTGCGTCCCCGCCACTGGGGAAGTGTGGCGACCATCGGCTCGTTCGATGGCGTGCACCTGGGTCACCGGGCGATGATCGCGCAACTGAATCAGTGCGCGCAGGAGCGGGGTCTGCCCTCAGTGGCGATTATATTTGAGCCCCAACCCCACGAATTCCTCTCCATAGAGAAAGCCCCTGCGCGCCTGATGCGCTTCAAAGAAAAAGTGCTGGCGCTGTTCGATGCCGGTGTCGATCGAGTGTTGTGCCTGCAGTTTAACGATTTCCTGCGCGGCCTCAGCGCCGAAGCGTTTGTTCGCCGCGTATTGTTGCAGGGGCTGGGTATTCGCCACCTGGTGGTCGGCGATGATTTCCGTTTTGGCTGTGATCGCAGCGGCGATTATCGCTTGCTGCAATCGATGGGAGCCCAGAGCGGTTTCACGGTAGAGGACACGGCAACAATGGAAATCCGTGGCGAGCGGGTCAGCAGTACCCGTATCCGCGAGGCGCTGCAGCGGGGGGATTTCGAATTGGCGCAGGCCCTGCTCGGACAGCCCTACCGGATTACCGGCAGAGTTGTGCCCGGCCGCTCTCTGGGTCGCCAATTGGGTGCACCCACAGCCAATGTGCGCCTGCACCGCTACCGCTCCCCTCTGGTGGGAGTATATGTCGTGCGCACCCATGCGACCGATGGCACGGACCTTGTGACCGGGCGTAGCGAGATAGCGGGAGTCGCCAATGTGGGATTTCGCCCGACCGTTGAGGGGGCGGGCGCGCGGCCATTACTGGAAGTCAATCTTTTTGATTTCAGTGGCGACCTCTACGGGCGTGAGCTGGCGGTGGTGTTTTGCCACAAATTGCGCGACGAAGAAAAATTTGCCTCACTGGATATCCTCAGGACCCGTATTGCGGGGGATGTTGAAGCGGCCAAGGCCTGGCTTGCACGGAACCCGCACTGACCCCGATAAGTGGAAAAGAAACGCATTATATTACTACTGGAGCTGAAGTAGGCCGCCAATGACTGATTATAAATCAACGCTTAACCTGCCCGAGACCGGCTTCCCCATGCGCGGCAATCTGCCCCAGCGCGAGCCGGCGATTCTGAAGCAATGGCAGCAGGCAAAGCTCTACGAAAAAATCCGCGCAGCCCGTGCCGGGTGCGCGCAGTTTATCCTGCACGATGGCCCGCCCTATGCCAATGGGGATATTCACATCGGTCACGCCCTCAACAAGATCCTCAAGGATATCATCGTCAAGTCGAAAACCCTGAGTGGTTTCGATGCCCCTTACGTGCCCGGTTGGGATTGCCACGGGTTGCCTATCGAGCACCGGGTGGAGAAGAAGGTCGGCAAGGCCGGTACCAAGGTGGACACCAAAACCTTTCGCCAGAAATGTCGCGATTATGCCGCCGGGCAGGTAGAGGGGCAGAAGAAAGATTTTATGCGCCTGGGGGTGCTCGGTGACTGGGAACATCCCTACCGCACTATGGATTACCAGTTTGAGGGGGACATCATCCGTGCACTTGGGCGTGTGGTAAAAAATGGCCACTTAGCGCGGGGCTTCAAACCGGTGTACTGGAGTGTGGTGGGTGGCTCTGCCCTGGCGGAAGCGGAGGTCGAGTATCTGGATAAAGTCTCCTACTCCATTGATGTGTGCTATCCCGTCACCGAGGAGACCGCATTGGTCATTGCCGATGCTGCCGGTGGCCATGCGGGAGACGGCCCCCTCTCGGTTGTAATCTGGACCACGACCCCCTGGACCCTGCCTGCCAGTCAGGCGGTTTCTGTCAATGCCGAACTGGAATATGTGGTGGTACAGACCGGCGAGGGCCGTCTGCTGGTGGCGGAAGCGCTGCAAGAGGCTGTTTTGGACCGTGTGGGTCTTGCCGGTGAGGTGGTCGGGCATATCCGCGGTGCTGCGCTGGAGCACCTGAAGGTACACCACCCCTTTTACGACAAGCTGCTGCCGATCGTCCTTGGGGATCATGTCACCACAGAGGCCGGTACCGGTTGTGTACACACGGCCCCGGACCACGGCCCGGACGATTTCCAGGTGGGCAGGCGCTACGGTATTGAAACCCTCAACTATATCGACGATCACGGGGTCTACCGGGATGGGGTGCCACTATTTGCCGGCGAGCACGTGTACAAGGTGGACGACAGGATTGTCGACCTGCTGGAAGCGCGCGGACGACTGTTGCACCGGGGCAAGCTGGAACACAGCTATCCGCACTGTTGGCGCACCAAGACGCCGCTGATTTACCGCGCGACCCCCCAGTGGTTTATCAGCATGCAACAGAGTGATCTGCTTGAACAGGCTCAGAAAGCGGCCGATAAGGTGCAGTGGGTACCCGGCTGGGGCAAAGCCCGTATTGATGCCATGCTGGATGGCAGTCCGGATTGGTGTATTTCGCGCCAGCGTACCTGGGGCGTACCCATTGCCCTGTTTGTGCACAAGGAAACCCGCGAAATCCACCCCGACACGCCGGCGCTGATGGATCAAGTGGCCGAGCGGGTTGACGCCCGGGGTATGGACGTGTGGTTCGAACTGGACCCGCGCGAATTTCTCGGCGATGAGGCGGACCAGTACGAAAAAGTCACCGATACCCTGGATGTCTGGTTTGACGCCGGTGTGACCCACTTCGCGGTGCTTGAGCGCCGTGAAGATCTGCGCTTCCCCGCAGACCTGTACCTGGAGGGGTCCGACCAGCACCGGGGCTGGTTCCAGTCCTCCCTGAAAACGTCCATTGCCATCAATGGCTGTGCCCCCTACCGACAGGTGCTGACCCACGGCTTCACCGTGGATGCCGAGGGCCGCAAGATGTCGAAATCGATCGGCAACACCGTCGCCCCTATGGATGTGATTAACAAACTCGGTGCGGATGTACTGCGCCTGTGGGTGTCGGCGACCGATTTCAACGGTGAGATGGCGGTCAGCGAGGAAATTCTCAAGCGCACAGCGGATTCCTACCGCCGCCTGCGCAACACGGCGCGCTTCTTTCTGTCCAATTTGGCGGGTTTTGACCCGGACAGGGACCTGCTGCCGGAAAACGCGTTGCTGGCGCTGGATCGCTGGGCACTGGACAGGGCCGCGCGCCTGCAGGATGAGATTCTGGCCGCCTATGACAGCTACCAGTTCCACCAGATCTACCAGAAATTGCACAACTTCTGTGTGGTGGAAATGGGGGGATTTTACCTGGATATTATCAAGGACCGTCAGTACACCACCCGGGCGGACAGCACTGCACGCCGTTCCGCGCAGACGGCGCTGTATCATATTGTGCAGGCCTTCGTGCGCTGGATTGCGCCTATTCTGAGTTTTACAGCAGAAGAGTTGTGGCAGTTTATGCCCGGGGTCAAATCGGACAGCGTATTCCTTGAAACCTGGTATCCGCTGCCCAGACTGCCGGCGGGCGCCGATATGGGTCCGGATTACTGGGCAGTCATTGCCGCGGTGAAAACAGCGGTCAACAAGGTATTTGAAGCGCAGCGCACGGCGGGCGTGATTGGCAGCTCACTGCAGGCCGCCGTGACCCTGTTTGCCAGCGAGGATCTGCGCGAGAAACTGCTGGCGCTGGAAGGGGAACTGCGCTTTGTATTGATCTGCTCCTCCACTTCCGTACAGCCGCTCAGCGATGCCGCTGGCGCTGAGGCCACTGAGTTGGCGGGCCTCAAGGTCAGTGTGCGTAAAGTGGAGCATCCCAAGTGCGCACGCTGCTGGCACTACCGCGCGGATGTGGGTGAAAACAGCGCCTATCCGGATATCTGTGCGCGTTGTGTAGAGAATCTGGTGGGCGAAGGCGAGGTGAGGCGCTATGCCTAATGCCAATTTTCTTTTGGGCCATCCCTGGCGCTGGTACGGGCTCGCGCTGGTGGTAGTGGCCCTCGATGTGGCCACCAAAGTGTGGGCTGTGGACAGGTTTATGCAGGGCCCGGCGCTGCAAATAATACCGGGGCTGCTGCAGTTTACTTACGCGGAAAACTATGGCGCCGCCTTCAGTTTTCTCGCCGATGCCGGCGGCTGGCAACGCTGGTTACTCGGTGTTATAGCGCTCGGTTTCAGTGTTGTTGTCTGTATCTGGTTATGGCGCCTGCCTGCCGGAAAGCGCTGGGAGTCCTGTGCCCTGGCATTGATACTCGGCGGTGCCCTGGGCAACCTCTGGGATCGTATCCTGCTGGGGTATGTGCGGGATTTTATTTCCGTGTACTACGGCAACTGGCATTTCCCGGTGTTTAATGTGGCGGATATGGGCATCAGTATCGGCGCCGTCATGCTGATCATTGAAATGCTCTTTTTTGTGGAAAAAGGCCGTGAAAAAGCCAAAAATAACGCGGAAGTTTAACCAGTTATGAGTAATGGCGCTATCGGCGAGCACAGCCGTGTCACCCTGCACTTCAGCCTGAGGCTGGAAGATGGCACAGAGGTGGATACCACCTTTAAAGGGGAGCCCGCCGCCTTCAGTGTCGGTGATGGCAGCCTGCTGCCAGGGTTTGAGAAGGCCCTGTTCGGCCTGAAAACCGGTGATGAAGCTGAAATTGAAATTCCCCCGGAACTGGGCTTTGGCCAGCGCAATCCGGCCAATGTGCAAACCGTGCGCCGCGACAGTTTCTCGCCGGATATGAAGCTGGAAGAGGGCCTGGTGGTGTCCTTTGACAATGGCAGCGGCGAGTTGCCCGGCGTGATCCGCGCGGTTGGTGAAGACGAGGTTACTGTCGATTTTAACCACCCCCTGGCCGGGCAGACACTGAACTTTCACGTCAAGATCATTGCAGTGGATTCGATTCAGTAGGATTGAAGCTCCCCTGAACACGCAACCGGAGTACAGAAGTAAAGATGCAAATCCGACTTGCCAATCCCCGCGGTTTCTGTGCCGGCGTCGATCGCGCGATCGACATCGTGAATCGCGCTCTGGATGTGTTTGGTGCGCCTATCTATGTGCGCCACGAAGTGGTGCACAACAAGTTCGTGGTGGAAAGTCTGCGCAAGCGCGGCGCCGTGTTTGTGGATGAGCTGTCGGAAGTGCCCGAGGACGTGATTGTTATCTTCAGCGCCCACGGCGTATCCAAGGCTGTGCAGCGCGAGGCGGACCGGCGCGGCCTGCGTGTCTTCGACGCCACCTGCCCCCTGGTTACCAAGGTGCATATTGAAGTCAGCAAATTCAGCAGTGACGATATTGAGTGTGTCTTGATTGGCCATGCCGGGCACCCGGAGGTGGAAGGCACCATGGGTCAGTACAACAGCGCCGGTGGTGGCGCCATCTATCTGGTGGAGGACGTGGAGGACGTGGCCAGGTTGCAGGTCAAAGACGAGAATAATCTCGCCTATGTCACCCAGACCACCCTGTCCATGGATGATACCCTGCGGGTGATCGATGCCCTGCGGGTGCGCTTCCCGAATATTCGCGGCCCGCGCAAAGATGATATCTGCTACGCCACCCAGAACCGCCAGGATGCGGTGAAACAGCTGGCCCTGGAGTGCGATCTGGTACTGGTGGTGGGCAGCCCCAACAGTTCCAATTCCAACCGCCTGCGGGAACTGGCCCAGCGCTGCGGTGCCGATGCCGAACTGATCGACGGTGCCGACGATATCGCTGCCACATGGCTGGTGGGAAAACAGTCCATCGGTATCACCGCCGGCGCCTCCGCCCCCGAGGTGCTGGTGCAGGCTGTGATCGCCAGGCTGCAGCAGCTGGGTGCCAGCGCGCCGCAAGAGATGCATGGGCGCGAGGAGGATATTCGCTTTTCCCTGCCGAAGGCGCTGCGCTGAGGTGGCGGTTTCATTCACATTGCCCCTTTGGGTGACGAAATCAAGCACAATGTGTCGCGCTGGCCTTTTTCATTCTCATACGTCCGCCGGGGGCTAAAATCAGTGCGTAACCGGCCTCGCCGTCTTGGGCGCAAACCTGCAGGGTGCCCGCCTGAAAGCCGCCCAGTGGCGCGCCTGCGAGGCGGCTCTCGCCGGTGCCCACAAAGGATATGTAATCCCTAACCGGTCTGTTTGCGATTACGCGAATGCCCGCCTGTACACCACGGCTCAACAGGAGTGGTTCTCCACCGCCGCGCGCTCCGTCATTGTCCAAATCCACAAAGACCTCCCACCCCGATGCCCAGTTGCCCAGGTTGCGCATGGTTACCCGCTGGTTACGCATAACGGCACTGGAGCGCGCCAGTTGTACGCTGGCAGACAATGCTTCGGTTGCAGCCTCCAACCGGGTGCTGTGGATCCACTGGGTAAAACTAGGCAGTCCCATCATCAAGAGCACCGACAGGACAGTGAGGGTGATTAGTAATTCGAGTAATGTAAAGCCCTGCCGGGTCATCCCCCTGCTCCGGGTTTTTTGACACAGGTCTCAGCTCTAAAACCTTTGAATCCGCCGAAATCACCGTTTGTCGGCCCGCAATGGAGCGGGCGCGTCGCGGCGTGGTAATTTCCCCACTATATCGCTGCGGTCGCCGTGTATCCAGGTAACTGGCAGCAAACTAAACCCTGGTTTTCTCACTGGGCGGAAGAAAAAAATGTGGTATAGGCAAGGCGGTAGCAACCCCGAGGCAGACAGTCGACAGACGGGGTTTACCCTGATTGAACTGATGGTAACCCTGGCTGTGCTGGCCATTTTAATTGCGGTTGCCGTGCCCAGCTTTACAGACATGATCAACAACAATCGCTCCGTGGCTTTGTCGGAAGCGTTTGTCAATGCCTTGAACTTTACCCGCAGCGAAGCGGTAAAGCGCGGTGCCCGGGTATCTATCTGTGCCAGTGATAACGGTACAGGCTGTACAGCGGCGAATACCTGGCCCAATGGCTGGATTGTATTTGTGGATACCGCGGCCTCGGATAGTGCAGCGCCTATTGTGGGGCAGGTGCTCAGGGTCAAGGAGATAGCGCATGATAAAGCCGAAATTACCGTCGACCAGGGAGTGGCGGCCAGGAGGTTTATCCGCTTTACCGGACTGGGCACTCTGGGGCCCTTTGCCGAGGTGGAAATCCGTGCAGGAATCTCCGATTGTAGCGGGAAGAGTGCACGTACCGTCACGATTGGTGGTGCAGGGGTAATTTCAGTCGCGAAATTGGACTGCTAGAGAGGAAAGCATGAGACTGCTCACCGGCCAGCGGGGCGTTGGCTTAATTGAAGTGATGGTTACGGTATTGATCCTGTCGACTTCCCTGCTGGGTTTGGCCGCACTGCAAAACCGCGCCTTGCAGTTTAACCACAGTGCTTATATGCGTTCCCAGGCCAATGTATTGGCTTATGATTTATTCGATCGTATCAGGGCGAACCGCACTCAGAGGGACGCTTACGATTTAGCGGTGGATGCCAATGCACCCACCACATCCGGCAGTCTGGCTAACAGGGATTTGGCGCAATGGCGGGGGCTGCTTGCAGAGCGGTTGCCGGCAGGAACCGGTGGCATTGAATGCGATGCAGCGGGTGTTTGCACGGTAACAATTCAGTGGGGGGAGCAGGATGCCACCGGTGCGGATGGCGATGGTGAGGTGAGCAGGTTTCAATATATGACGCGGATCTAGAGGGGCGGGTATGTTTAAGCAACGGGGCATTTCCCTGGTAGAACTGATGGTTTCCATCACCGTTGGCCTGGTACTGATGGCGGGGGTGGTACAGCTTTTTTTATCCAGCAAATTGACTTTTACCACCCAGCAGGCCATGTCCCGGGTTCAGGAAACCGGTCGTCTGGCAATGGAGTTTATGAGTGAGGACATTCGTATGGCCGGTCATATGGGGTGTTTGAATGTAGCTTCATTTGGCCCAGATAATAAAACTTTTAGAAACTTCCTCAAACAGGAAACTGCATTGGCCTATAACTACGGGGTGGCAGTGGACGGCAAGGATGCCTCTGAAGTGAATAACGAATATCCAGCGGGTGTGTTGGCAGGTACGGATGCGCTTTTAATCCGCAGTGCCAGCGGTCGCAATGTGGGGATTGCTCGCAAAAATGACCCTACGCAGTTGTTTATAGAAAATACCGGTATTGAGACGGGTGACTGTAGTAACGGCACAAATAAGACAGATAGGTACAGCGGCCTCTGCGCAGGGGACATTCTGGCAGTGGCGAGTTGCGACAGTGTGCGGGTTTTTCAGGCCACCGGGTTTACCGGCTCCGCCGCCAGTGCCGAGATCGGAGTCCAACACACGGACAACAGCTCGTTTGATCCGGGAAACCGGATTGCAACCTGGGGTGGGGAAGATATTTATGAGGGGCAGAATTTTGGTGAGGATGCACAGATACTGACGGTCCAAAACATTTTTTACTATATCGCCAATGGTACCTCTAATAACCCGAGCCTGTTCAGGGATGTCAATGGCACTGCGCAGGAGTTATTGCAAGGTGTTGAGGATATGCAATTGACCTATGGCGTGGACACGAATAATGACGGGACACCGGATACCTACCGCCCGGCGCACCAGGTAGCGGCGGATAAGTGGAGGTCCGTGTCCAGCGTACGGCTGGCACTGCTAGTGGCCAGTACAGAGGACAATGTTTTGCAGGAGCCGCAGGGATATACGTTTAATGGTGTTCCGGTAGATGATCCCGGTGACCGGCGCCTGCGGCAGGTGTTTAGTACGACCGTGGCGATTCGCGGCCTTTTACCCTGAATGGAGGCTTCTTACTATGCAGAGAACATCCACTTTTTCAACGCTGTATCCGCAGCGCGGGGCCACCTTGCTGGTGGGCCTGATCATCCTGCTGTTGATGACATTTATCGGTTTGGCAGCGATGCGCGGCAGTGGTATGCAGGAGCTGATGGCGGGCAATATGCGCGACCGGCAACTGGCTTTCCAGGCCGCGGAAGCGGCTTTGCGGGAGGCCGAAAACAGTGTACTCAACACATTCAACAGCATGACTTTTGACGGCAATACCGCAGGGCAGGTGGAGGATATGGCGGGCGCAACCAACAGCGGCTTCTGGCTGGAGTATACCTGGAAGGGGGCTTCCATCTCTACAAACCTGGGGCTTCAAGAGGTGGCCAAACAGCCGGTCTATGTGATTGAGCGGGTGAGCACGCAACTGGTAAATAGCGGCGCAGATGGCAGTGGCGTCGATCAGGAAAGCAGGAACAAAATACCATCAACACCCACTTACCGGATTACCAGCCGAGGGGTGGGTGGTACAGAAAATGCCGTTGTTATCTTGCAATCCACCTTTAGACCCTGAGTATTGATGGCTGGACTTATTATGTTGAATAGAAAAACACGAAGAAAAAACGGTATTGCCCTGCTTGGTGGTCTGTTTGGTCTCGCCACTGTACACAGCGCGCTGTCTGTGCCGTTGTCGCAACAGCCCCTGTTCCTGAGAACCGGCGCCGACCCCAATATTATGTTTATCCTGGACGACTCCGGATCGATGCAGTTCGAGGTGACCCCCTCGGCAGGGGTCAATTACTTTAATAACCTCGACAGGGTGGCCTATGTGTACCCAAACGGGGTTTGCCCTTACGCAAAAAATCGAAACAGTGGCTGTGATTACTGGCAGGGTGGAGATCAAGCGGTACCCCAGTTTGGTAGAAATAATAAATGGGCAGCCTATTATCGCTCATCACAGAATAATAAAACCTATTACAACCCGGCCCAGCGTTATGATCCCTGGGCCGGGGAGGATGGCACCTCCTGGCCCATGGCAGATCCTAAAAAGGCCTATCACAACCCGGCCAACCCTACTAGGGGGGTGAGAAATCTGACAATCGACAATAGCCAATCTGCGCGCTGCTGGTTAAGGAACCAAGCCAGCAAGAATTCAAGTAGAAGGAATGCGTGTTATGGTGCAAGGTTGTCTTTTTTCCCGGCCACTTACTTTCACTACAGTGGCAGTGGCAGTGTATTCAATCCCGCCAATTATACCCGTATTGAAATAAAACCCGGGCGCACCTATCCCGGCGGTACCAGGCGGTCCGATTGCGCAAAGCCCGCAGCCTGCACCTATCAGGAGGAAATACAGAATTTCGCCAACTGGTACAGCTATTACCGCTCCCGTGGACTGCTTGCCCGTGCCGGTGTCGGCCGGGCCTTTGCCTCCCAGGGCAGTGAGTTGCGTGTGGGGTTTGGTACCCTGAATACAGGTTCGAGACAGGTTGATGGTAAACGCACAAGTACCATAATCAGTGGCGTTCGGACTTTCTCCGATCAGGATCGCGAGGATTTTTTCGATAATTTGTACGAAAGCGATATTCCCAATGCCGGTACCCCCCTGTTGGCGGCGCTGCGAAGCGCCGGTAACTACTATAGCCGTGAAGACAGCAGGGGCCCCTGGGCAACCAGGCCCGGCACGAATGCTGCCGGGGCGCAGGTGGCCTGCCGGGCAAGTTATACAATCCTGATGACCGATGGGTATGGCAGCGACTATTCGAGCGTTTCCGGCTTTGGCAATGCAGACGGTGACAATGGCGCACCCTTTAATGATGCCCGTTCCAATACACTGGCAGATATTGCCATGGAGTATTGGGAAAACGATTTACACACGCGGCTGGACAACAAAGTAGAAACCAAGAAAGATCCAGCGACCTGGCAGCATATGGTGACCTTCGGTGTCGGTCTGGGAGTGACCGGCAGTGTAGATCCCGAGGGTGCATTTGCGGCAATCGAGAGCAAAACCCCCATAGCCTGGCCCAATCCAAGGGATGGAAGCAATTCGGCAAAACTGGATGATCTGCTGCACGCCTCCGTCAACAGCCACGGGGGATTCTACAGCGCCAGTGATGCAACGACTTTTTCTCAACAACTCTCAAAGGTATTGAGTGAAATCGGCAGCAGGCAGGGGTCTGCCTCTTCAGTTGCCGCCAACTCCACCCGCCTGGGCACGGATACGGCAATTTTCCAGGCTTTGTTCAATTCCAATGACTGGAGTGGGGAAGTGCGGGCAATCAGGCTCAAGGAAGATGGCACACTGGCAAATACCTTTCTGTGGAGTACCTCGGATTCGGGAAAAATCCCAGCAACCGGCCGTAAAATCCTGACTTATACGGACTCGGGTACAGTTGAGTTTCTCTGGGACAACCTGACCACCGCCCAGCAAACCGCACTGATTGGGTCCGATGACGAACAAACCGGTAAAGACAGACTGGACTGGGTGCGGGGGGAAACGATTGACGGCCTGCGTACCCGGTCCACTCTACTGGGGGATGTGGTCAATGCGAGCCCGGCCCTGGCGGGTGATCGGGAATTTTATTACGCCGCATTGCCTTCCCGACTGGGGGGCGATACCTATGCCACTTACCATGCTGATAAAAAGAAAGAACGTACCCAGGTACTCTATGCCAGCGCCAATGACGGCATGCTGCATGGCTTTAACGCAGAAACCGGCAAAGAGGTTGTTGCCTATGTCCCCACCGGCGCCTACCCGAAATTTACCAAATTGGCGGCAATCGACTATGGCACGCCGGATAACCAACACCAATATCTGGTTGATGGCCCCCTTTATATCAGCGATGCCTACTTTAACTCCAAATGGGCCAATGTACTGGTAGGGACTTATGGTGCCGGCGCTAAGGGATTGTTTGTGCTGGATGTCACAAACCCAAGCAGTCCCAGAGTACTGTTTGAGCTCGACGGTACCCACCCGGATATTGGCAATATTGTTGGGAAGCCCTTGATTGCGCCAACGCTGGATGGCTGGAAGTTGATATTCGGCAATGGCTATAACTCCGGCAATGACAGGGCCGCACTGGTGATTGTGGATTTGGCCAATCCCAACGATATCCGTGTGTTGCCAACCAATGGAAGTGTACAAAACGGCATGACAACCCCGTCTCTGCTGATTAATAGTAGTGGTATTGTGAAAGCGGCCTATGCCGGGGACCTCCTGGGGAATATGTGGAAGTTCGACCTCGGTGGTGCCGTCACAGACTGGGGCAGTGCCTTTGGCAACTCCCCACTATTTACCGCCCGGGACCCCAATGGACGCGTCCAGCCGATTACAGCAGCAGCGACCCTGGGGCCAAATCCGGCAGTGCAGGGAGCTTTGATGGTCTACTTTGGTACCGGGAGCTATTTAACGCAAAGTGACAATGCGGCGGGGAGTGTAGTCAACAGTTTTTACGGCATAGTGGATAAAAATGAGCCAATTACGAAGACGGACAGAAGCAGTCTGATGGAAAAAACAATTGTTGAGCGTGGCAATTCTCGCACCATCACCGGTGATGCAGAGACAAGCTGGTGGGAAAATAAATCAGGCTGGTTCCTGGACTTTAACCTTACGCCATCGGATATTACTGGAGAGCGGGTGATCAGTAAGCCCCTGCTGATTTACGACAGACTGATTTTCCCGACATTGATCACCTCGGAGGACCCCTGTACTTTTGGTGCCTCGGGTTGGACCATGGAACTCATTGCCTTTGGCGATAAGCGCTATACCAGTGAAACGATTCTTGGAGAGTCGGGTAATAAGAAGGACGAGAGCGCGGTAATCAGTTTCTCAGATGTGATCATTGACGGTAAAGATATCTTTTTACCGAAAGTGAATACTTCCGGTGAGCCTAATCTCACGGATGGGCGTCTGTTTGATGGTAAAAACCGCATGTCCTGGAAGCGGATACGGTAAAGTAGGAATAGCATGAAAAAACTAAATGGTTATGGGCATTCGGGCTTTACCCTGATAGAAGTTATGGTGGTCGTTGCCATTATTGGTATTATCGCTGCCCTTGCCTATCCCTCCTATATGGAGCATGTACGAAAGAGCAATCGCACAGAGGCCAAGGTAGTCCTGAACGATGTGGCACAGCGGCTTCAGCGCTGCTTTACGGCTTACAGTGCCTACAATAATGATGCCTGCACCGTGGCTGGAGCGATTAGTGATGGAAATACAATTGACTCCGAGCATGGCTATTATTCCATTGCCGGGGTTCTGACACCTACAACCTTTGTGCTTACCGCAACTGCGGTGTCGGGTTCCCCCCAGGCAGGGGATAAGCGCTGTAAAACCCTAAGCCTGGATCAGGCAGGCAAGAGGGATGCCACCGGCTCAAATATTACTGAATGTTGGTAATAAAGACCCGACAATCCCACCATCCTGGCAATCCGCGCGGGGCTTATCTACACCTTCCCCTGGCCTGAATCGCCACCTCCGTCGATTTTCGCAGGGGAATCACCACAAATCAGAGCCCGACTTAGGACGCTTTTCCAGCCTGCTGATGTTCGTCAGGCTCAGCATTACCTGACCAGCGCCTCCCCCGCGCCAGGTCTCCTGAGTCGGCAACAACCCACCGCAAGCGGCGCTGTTACCTGCGAAAAGCGGATGTGGCCCGTGCCCGGTTGGTCTGTTGCTGACAACAGAAAACACGCGCATCACAAAGCAATAGCCCATAGCATTCGACAGCTATTGAGTTTTAGCCGACAGGCGTAGTATTTTCCCGGCGCTGGCCTCCATAATGGTCCCACTCCTGTTATCCGTATTGCCGCGGTTTGTGACTGGGCGTGCGTGCAATAACAATAAGGAAGCGCCCGTGCTGATTATCCCCATTCAGAACAAACCGGACTGGCGCCGCCCCCCTCTGGTGTGTTTTGCGTTGATTCTCCTCAATCTAGTGGTGTTCGCCGGTTATCAGAGTGGTGATAAGGCCCGCTGGCGCCAGGCCGAGGAATACTATTTCAGCACTGATCTGCCCGGGTTGGAGGAGCAGCGTTTTCTGGTGTACGTGGATGAGGTACACCCCGAGTGGCGCCTGCAGGTGGGGGCGGAGGGAGAGGAGTTTATCTACCGCGAACTGTTGTGGAACCCGGAATTCCACCGCTGGTTGCTGCCCGGGCTGGAAGAGGAGGGCCAGACCCTGTGGCTGCAGCAGCGCTTGCGTTTTGCCGAGCTGCGCGGCCACATGAGCAGCCTGGCCCTGGGTCTGACGCCGGCGGAGCCCAACCCTGCCGGGCTGCTCGGCCATATGTTCCTGCACGGCAGCTGGGATCACCTGATCGGCAATATGGTCTTCCTGCTGTTGTTTGGTCTGTCGGTGGAGCTGGCGCTGGGGGGAGGCTGGTTTTTCGTGTTCTACCTGCTTGGCGGTCTGGCCGCGGCGGGTTTGCACATGCTGGTGGAATCCGGCAGCCATGTGTCGATGGTGGGCGCCTCCGGGGCCGTATCGGCAGTTATTGGCATGTTTGTGGCCATCTACGGTGTTCGGCGCCTGCGCTTTTTCTACACTTTCGGCTTTATATTCGGAGAATTCAGTGCACCGGCGCTGCTGGTGCTGCCCCTGTGGCTGGGCAAGGAATTGTTCGGCTATTTCTATGGCGATGCCGGTATTGCCTACTGGGCCCATACTGGAGGACTGCTGGCGGGGTTTGCCCTGGCCCTGCTGCTGCTCTACTGGCGCCCACCGTTACAGGCCCTGCCGGAAGAGGGGGAGGGTGTCCTGCCCTCGCCGCAGAGGAGTGCACTGACGCGGATTGACCGCTTCCAGGAAGAGGGCAAACTGGTCGAAGCGACGGCTGCGGCCACGGCGGCCGTGCGACAGTACCCGCACAGTCTGGTGCTGATTGAACGCACGATTGAATTGACCGCGATGACCCCGGACAGCGAGGCGTTCCACCGCGCCAACTTCGCCCTTTTCGCCCTCGCGGCCAACCCGGACATCGCAGTGTCTGTGCTTGCGGCGGGTTACCGCCGCTACTTGCAGGCAACCAGAAATCCCCGCGCCCTCACTGCCAAAGTGTGCCTGCTGTTGGCGCGTCGTGCCGCTGAAGCGGCAGACTGGCCCTGGCTGGAGGCGCTCTTGTGTCGTCTGGCTTCGCAGAACGTACAGCACCCGCTGATACCCAGGCTGGGTGTGCGCCTGGTCAATTACTATCGACGGATGGGAGAGGAGGGACGCGCCCGCGAGATAAAGAGATTAACCGACAGTATGGAGATATCCGGACCGGCCTGATTGGTGTGGTAGCCTCTGCGGTACAGAGTTTGGGGTGATAATACCGTCTCAATACCCTATGGCTTTGTGGCATCGGCTAACAAGGAGAAAATATGCACAAGTCGATTTTGAAGAAGCAGGAAATCCTGGAAATGGCCGCGGAGTGCAAGGTGCATTTTCTCAACCCCAATGCGGTGCGCCAGAATCAATCCCTTGGCGACCACACCGGCATAACCGGTTTTGGCTTTCATAGGATTGCCATTGAACCAGGGCGTGAATCCACCGAGTTGCATCGCCACACATTTGAAGACGAATGTGTGTATATTTTGCAGGGGGTAGCCGAGGTCCAGATCGGTGAGGAACAATACTCCGTTGCCGAGGGGGATTTTATTGGCTATCCGGCGGGTGGCCTGCCGCACACCATGAAAAATACCGGTGACGAGCTGCTGGTATGCATTGTTGTCGGCCAGCGCCTGGACCACGATATTTGTGATTACCCCAATAAAGGGAAACGGCTGCACCGCAACCGGGGCCTGCCCTGGGAACTGGTGGACCTGGGGGATATCACCCATCCACGATAACTGACAGGGCCGCTGCTGTGAATAACCAACTCCTGCTGTGAACGTGATGGCCGACAAGATTCGTGTGCTCTACAACTCCGCCTGCCCGGTGTGCAACGCGGGTATCACTGCGCAAAAAAGGAAATCCACACTGTGCGCCGTGGATTGGGAAGATGTGCATCTGGATAACAACAGGGTAAAAGCGCTGAATCTGGATCTAGAGTTTGTGCGCGAACGGCTGCACCTGGTGGATACCGAGGGCAGGTTGCGGGTGGGTAATGAGGCATTTATTGCCATCTGGGAAAACTCGCCCGGTGAGCAGTGGAAGGCGCGGGTATCCAGGATACCCGGCCTGCGCTGGTGCCTCAACAAGGCCTACAACGGTTTTGCCCGCTGCCTGTATCTTTGGAATCGGGCCTTGAAGCATTGGTAAGGGGAAGTCCAAATCGTGCAGATGTGGTGTGACGCCGGCCAGATCAGCCGGTGGCTTGGGCGCTGATTAATACCTCCCACTAAGACTCTGCCTGTCTGCGCAGCGGGCTGTGGGGGATTTTCTTTTCCTGAAGTTTCTGCTTTTTATACACCAGTTTATCGGTCGCTCCGTTGATGGTGCAACCGTCGAGTATTTTTGCTGTATTGTTAGAATATGGATTGGGATTACAGAAAAGTTGGTACATGAGTTTTAAAAAGGGGTTGTATGTCAAAGGTAATGCGTGTTCAGTTGGTGGAAGGTACAGCGGGGGCACCCTGGGGAACCTCTGCACTGCTCAGCTTTAATGGCAGTGATGCACGGATTCATATTGGCGCGGCCAAGGGTGATGCGTTAATTGCCGCGCAGCGCGCGGCGCGGCGCCTGGATGGTCTGGGGGTGAGCGCGGTTGTTCTGAGTGGTGAGGGCTGGGATATCGAGCGGCGCTGGGCATTCTGGATGGGGTATTTCAACCCCAAAGCCGCCAACAGAATTGACTGGGGCAGCGAGGATGTCGGAGAGCGCAAAGAGCTGGCTGCCCGTGAAAGCGCTGCGCGCTGGGTGCGGGAGATCACCAATGGCACACCGGATGGGGTTTCCCCCAGGGTTCTGGCGGAGAGCGCTGCGGAGATGCTGCAGAAACTGGCGCCCGATGCTGTGCGCTACCACATGATAGCCGGTGAGGATTTGCTCCGCGAAGGGTTTGTGGGTATTCACAGTGTGGGTCGTGGCAGTGCGCGCGAACCGGTGATGTTGCAGCTGGATTACAACCCCAGCGGTGATGCCGCCGCGCCGGTGGATACCTGCCTGGTGGGCAAGGGGATTACCTTCGACTCCGGTGGGTACAGTCTCAAGCCCTCGGCCAATATGGCCACCATGAAATCCGACATGGGCGGTGCGGCCATGGTGAGCGGTGGTCTGGCCCTGGCCATTGCCCGCGGCCTGAACAAGCGGGTGAAACTGTATCTGTGCTGTGCCGAAAATCTGGTTTCCGGCCACGCTTATAAGCTGGGCGATATTATCCAGTATAAAAATGGGGTTGCGGTTGAGGTGCTCAATACCGATGCGGAAGGGCGCCTGGTGCTGGCCGACGGCCTGATTGCGGCCTCCGAGGCAGAGCCGCGCTGGCTGTTGGATGCCGCCACCCTGACCGGCGCTGCCAAGGTGGCAGTGGGGCGCGAGTTCAATGCGGTATTCAGCTTCGAGGCGGCCATGGCACAGCGGGTTCTGGATGCCGCCGGGCGGGAAAACGAAAAAGCCTGGCGTTTGCCACTGGAGCCTATGCACCTGGAGCAGATACCCTCCGGCTTTGCCGATATTGCCAATATCGGCGCAGATGGCAGCCCCGGCGCGTCCACCGCGGCGGCATTCCTCGCACACTTTGTGCGGGACGCGGGGCGCAACTGGGTGCATATGGATTTGTCCGGTTCCTATCAGCCCAGTGCCAATGCCCTCTGGGCAACCGGTGCCAAGGGCCAGGGTCTGCGTACCATTGCACGATTCCTGTTGGACAGCTGACCACAGGAAGTAGTCTGGAAATAATTTTGCAGCCAAACTCCATCGAACAGTAAAAAATACAGGGTCAAGGAATACGGGGCACCCTGAAAATTAAGCGTTTCCCGATATTCATGCGCGGAAATTTCCGAAATAGGGTGGAGTGAGGCACTTAATAAGTAATTTTCAGAGGTGTCCTTAAAGCTAATATTTTTTCCTGTCCGGATCTTTGTGAGAGAGCCCGCCCAACCCCCTTTGCCCGTGAAAAATGGCTTTTCCTTTGATAATCTCGCCCAATAACTGTATGACAGTATCAGCCCTTTGCAGCGAAGGGCTGTCAGAAGTGCACCCTGGTGTTCACCTGGTAAGGATCGGTAGGTTTGCCCTACAAATCCTGGCAACTGCGCTACAGGGTTTCGAACTTATCGTCTGCCCGATGGTGCACAGGTTGATTGACCGAGGCTCATGAAACCGGCAGGGGCCTCTAACGCTGAAATTTTTCTGAGTCGGACATCCCGGCGCCAGCGCTGTGAAGTCACCGAAACTATCGCGACGCCATTCTTCTGGAATAGTTACACGAACGAACAATCAATGATTACGTGAAAATTCTGTATAAAAGGGCTTTACTGAATGCCCGCAATAGGCTAATAATAAGTATCAGCTGATCAGCTTTTTCCATTTTCGGCACTCTGGATGCCGGTTTCGCACCCTAACAATAATAGGAGAGGTGTTATGGATAGAGCTTACCCGCCAATTGCCAGCACTGTATTTTTTCCCCCTCAGCTACTTGCCGGTTATGCGAAAGGACTTGCGTTTGCGGCCATGATGACTCTCGGGCTGATTTTTCTGATGAGCCGTTTGATTGCCAGTGATCTAGAGGCGCCGGTGGTGGATGGTTTACCGTCAATCCAGCCGGTGCATATTGAAGACAAAAAAGTCGTCACGCAAAAAGATGAACCGCCGGTAAAACCGCAAATCCCACCGCTGCAACCAACCACAACTCCTGAAGAAATACCGCCCACAGAGGTGGGTACGGCGATTACGATAAGGGCTCCTGTCCCGAGCAGTGACACGACGCTGACGGTAACGCGGGATCCCGTGCCTGTGTACAAACCTTTACCGCGCTATCCCAATGCGGCAGCGCGCAGGGGCATCGAAGGTTACGTTGTGGTGGAATTCACCGTGACCAAAACAGGCGCGGTGCGCGATGCCCGGGTGGTGGGGGGGTTCGACAGTGCCGGCAACCCCACCAGGGTGTTTAACCGCTCGGCACTGGCCGCCGCCGAGCGTTTTAAATACCAGCCCCAGATGGCGGATGGCGAGCCAGTGGAGCGCTATGGTGTGCGCAATCGGATCACCTACAAAATGGCAGACTAAAAGGGAAAACCGGCCCCGCTGGCGGGGCCTTTTTCTGTATTTTGCCTGTCATTATTCAATTTCCCGCACAGCGCCGCGATCGGCGCTGGTCGCCAGCATGGCGTAGGCACGCAGGGCCTTGCTGACTTTTCTCGGTCTCTCCTCCACGGGCTGCCAGGCCCGTTTCCCCAAGCGCGCCATTTCCTGCCGGCGCCTCTCGAGTTCCGTATCCGTAATAACCACTTCAATTTTGCGCGCGGGAATATCGATGCGGATGGGGTCGCCGTCACGCACCAGGGCAATATTGCCTCCGGAGGCGGCCTCCGGCGACACGTGCCCGATAGAGAGACCGGAGGTACCGCCGGAAAACCGCCCGTCTGTAATCAGGGCACAGTGTTCTCCCAGCCCGCGGGATTTCAGGTAGCTGGTGGGGTACAGCATTTCCTGCATACCCGGTCCGCCTTTGGGGCCCTCGTAGCGCAGGATAAGGGCTTCGCCCTTGCGCACTTGGCCGCCCAGAATCCGGGATACCGCCGCCTCCTGGCTTTCGACTACATGGGCAGGTCCCTCGAACCGCCAGAGGGATTCATCCACCCCGGACGTTTTTACCACACAGCCGTGGGGAGCCAGATTGCCGAACAGCACTGCCAGGCCGCCCTCGGCGGAATAGGCGTGTTCTACCGAGCGAATACAGCCACCGACACGGTCGCTATCCAGAGTCTGCCAGCGGCAGTTCTGGCTGAAGGCGATTTGGGTGGCAATTCCCGCGGGACCGGCGCGGTAGAAGTCATGCACGGTTGTGTCGTCGGTGCGAGAGATGTCCCACTGCTCTAGCGCCTGTTGCAAGCTGCTGCCATAGGCAGTGGGTTGTGCGGTATCGATCAGCCCCGCCGATGCCAGCTGGCCGAGAATGGCCATCACACCGCCGGCGCGGTGGACGTCCTCAATATGGTACTTTTGCGTGTTGGGGGCCACCTTGCACAATTGTGGCACCTTGCGGGAAAGGCGGTCGATCTCTGCCAGGGTGAAGTCAATCTCGCCTTCCCGGGCGGCGGCGAGCAGGTGCAGGATGGTATTGGTGGAGCCCCCCATGGCGATGTCCAGCGCCATGGCATTGGTGAACGCGCCGGGATTGGCAATACTGCGGGGCAGGGCGAGCTTGTCGCCCCGCTCGTAGTAGCGCTTGGTCAGGGCAACAATTTCACGGCCCGCGCGCAGAAACAGCTCCCGGCGATCCGCATGGGTGGCCAGCAGGGTGCCGTTGCCGGGCAGGGACAGGCCCAAAGCCTCCGTGAGGCAGTTCATGGAGTTGGCAGTGAACATGCCGGAACAGGAGCCGCAGGTGGGGCAGGCGGAGCGTTCATAGGCCTCGACCTCGGCATCGGTGGCCGTTTCGGTCGCCGCAATCACCATGGCATCCACCAGGTCCAGCTTGTGATCCGCCAGTTTGGTTTTGCCGGCTTCCATGGGGCCACCGGAAACAAAAATCGCCGGGATATTCAGGCGCAGGGCGGCCATCAGCATGCCCGGTGTGATCTTGTCGCAGTTGGAAATGCACACCAGGGCATCGGCGCAGTGGGCATTGACCATGTATTCCACCGAGTCGGCGATGATTTCGCGGCTGGGCAGGCTGTACAGCATACCGTCGTGGCCCATGGCGATGCCGTCGTCCACGGCGATGGTGTTGAACTCCTTGGCCACGCCCCCGGCCCGGGCAATTTCTTCTGCCACCAGTTGGCCCATATCCTTCAGGTGCACATGCCCGGGCACAAACTGAGTAAAGGAGTTGGCAATGGCGATGATGGGCTTGTGAAAGTCCTCATCTTTCATCCCGGTGGCGCGCCACAGGGCACGGGCGCCGGCCATATTGCGGCCGGCGGTGGAAGTGCGGGATCGGTATTCGGGCATGACGCAGGTTCCAGCTGGGCAAAACAGAGCGACAGTTTAACAAAAGCGGGATTAAATGGGATATTTTTGCAATAAGTCGATTTTATCTTCTTTCATCTAGGATAGGGATTTCGAGCTTTGTCGCTCAGTTGAGATTGCCTGTCACAGGCGCTTGCACAAAATCCGCGAGTTGCGCTGCAGGTTGTACAGGGACTTGCGCGAAGCGGGCAACGCGCCGACGTCGGCCTGTGTAAAGCCCTGCTCGATAAACCAGTGCTCGGTCTGGGTGGTGAGCACATAGAGTTCGCGGATATTGACTGCACGTGCCTGGCGTTCCAGATGGCGCATCAGCTTGGCGCCGCGCCCGCCACCGCGAAATGCCGGGTGGATGGCGACACAGGCGATTTCTGCCGCGCCCGTGAAATTGCTGTTGTCCTTGATGGGATAGAGCGCGGCGCAGGCCACCGGGGTGCCATCCACCTCCACCAGGGTAAAATGCGCGATTTCCGCTTCGAGCTTTTCCCGCGAGCGGCGCACCAGAACTCCCTGTTTTTCCAGGGGGCGGATCAGGCCGAGGATGCCCCCCACATCGGTGATACGCGCCCGGCGAACCACTTCATAGCTGTCCCGGTAGATCATGGTGCCGGCGCCCTCGCGGCGGAATAGTTCCTGGATCAGGGCGCCGTTCTGGCAGTAGCTGAGCAGGTGGATGCGGGCAGTGCCGGCATTACAGGCGCGAATGGCGCACCGCAGGGTATCGCTGTGCACCCGTGCGGCCACCTGCTCGGCTTGCACAAGACTCAGTTCGTGTACCACTTCGCCATCCACCACAAGCTGGGCCGGAGCGCGAAACAGCACCAGTTTCTCGGCGCGCAGTACCCGTGCGGCCTCCGCGGCGAGATCCAGATAATTGAGATTGAACAGCTCACCGGTGAGGGAGGTGCCCAGTGGGGACAGCAGGACCAGGGCACCCTGGTGCAGGGCCTGTTCCAGTGTGTTGACCTCCATGCGCCGGACGGTGCCGGTCCAGCGCAGGTCAACGCCGTCCAGCACACCGCTCGGACGCGCGGTGACAAAATTGCCCGAGACCACTTTCAGGGCTGAACGGGCCATGGGGGAGTCGGGTAACCCCTGGGAAAATGCCGCCTCAATATCGAAGCGCAGCCTGCCCACCGCCGCTTTGATCACCTCCAGGCTGTCCCGGTCGGTGATGCGATTGCCGTCGTGAAAGCGGCTCTCGATACCCTGTTCACTCAGGGCGCGGTTGATCTGCGCCCGGGCACCGTGGACTACGGCCAGACGTACCCCGAGGCTGGCAAGCAGTGCCAGGTCGTGCACCAGGTTGCGAAAATTGGCGTGCGCAAGGGCATCGCCGGGCAACCCGATCACCAGGGTGCGGCCGCGCAGATCATTGATATAGGGTGCCGCGTGGCGGAACCAGTTGAGGGAGCCGTTATTGTCACTCACCGGGTTACTCTACTGCCTGTTGACGTGTTAAGGGATTTGCGGGCAAGCCTGTTGCAGTGTTGCCGCCTTTGTCTTCATGGTATGCGATCAGAGACAGAAACGGGCAATCAGGCTGCGCAGTATCTCCGTCATCGGTACTATACGCTCCAGCCCGAGGTATTCATCCGGCTGGTGCGCCTGGTCGATATCCCCGGGACCGAGCACGATGGTGTCAATATTCAGGCGCTTGAGATAGGGCGCTTCGGTGCCAAAGGCGACACTGTCGGCGCCCTGGCCGCAGAGGGTCTCTGCGGCCTTCACCAAGTCCGAGTGGGCATCCTGCTCAAAGGGCTCTGTGCCGGGAAACAACGACCGGATCTCGATGTGGATGCCGCTGCGTGCGCCGCTGGCCTGTATGCGCTTGCCCAGCTCTGCGCGCAATTCGGCCAGAGGCATGCCCGGCAGCGGGCGGACATCAAACTGCAGCTCTGTGGCAGCGCAAATCCGGTTCGGATTGTCACCGCCGTGAATACATCCCAGGTTCAGGGTGGGGACGGGCACGGCAAAGCCGCGGTGCTGATACTTCTGCTGCCACTCTTCGCGCAGAGCCAGCAATGCATCGATCACTGTGTGCATGGCCTCCAGTGCACTGGCGCCCAGGTTCGGGTCGGACGAGTGGCCGGAGCGGCCGGTAATCCGCACGGCCTCCATCATCACGCCCTTGTGCATGCGCACCGGGCGCAAGCCGGTGGGTTCGCCGATCACCGCATAGCGCGCGCGCGGGCGGCCTGCGGCAACCAGCGCACGGGCGCCGGCCATGGAGGTCTCTTCGTCCGCGGTGGCGAGTATAGTCAAGGGCTGGCGCAGGGGTTGATCCACAAAGGTTTTGGCCGCTTCAATGGCCAGGGGGAAAAACCCTTTCATGTCGCTGGTACCGAGCCCGTAGAAGCGGTTATCGCGCTCCTGCAATGTGAACGGGTCCGATTGCCAGCGCCCCTGGTCAAATGGAACTGTGTCGGTGTGCCCGGACAATACCAGGCCGCTGTGGCTGTCCGCACAGCCGCCTAAAGTGGCAATCATATTGACTTTGTGCGGGCTGCCCTCAAGGGGCATCAGTGCCACACCGAAGCCCAGACTTTCCAGCCAGGCAGCCAGCAGCTCTACCAGGGGGCGGTTGCCCATATCCAGCGCCGGATCTGTGGAGCTGATACTGGGGCAGGCAATCAGCTGGCGCAATTGTTCCTTTAACTCGGGTACCCTGACAGTTGCCATCACGCGCATCCTCATCACTTGTCGCACCGGTCCCAAGCCGGTGCGAGCCCTTGAAAACCCGGCAACCCAGTATGGCGGCGCCAGGGTGGGATTATCGGGTGAATACCAAGGGGAGGGGAAGGGTAAACTGGTGAAAGGGTTTGCAGCGACAAAGGGAGCGTGTGTGCTCCCCCCGTGCGCAAAAGCAAAAAGCCGCGGGATCAGCCGAACAGGCCCTTGAAGAAATAGAAGAACAGAATGGCAATACCGGCACCTGCTGGCAGGGTCACAACCCAGGAGGCGGCGATGGTGGTGATCATGCGCAGGTTCAGTGCGCCAATTCCCCGCGCCAGGCCCACCCCGAGCACCGCCCCCACGAGGGTGTGGGTGGTGGAGACGGGCAGACCGGTGCCGGAAGCGAGTACCACGGTGGCGGCGGCACCCAGTTCTGCGGCGAAGCCGCGGCTGGGGGTCAACTCGGTAATTTTCCTGCCAATGGTGGCCATGACCTTGAAACCGTAAGTGGCCAGGCCCACCACGATACCCAGGCCCCCCAGTAATAGAATCCACGAGGGCATGGTGGCTTTGGCGGTGACCGCGCCGGACTGGATGGTGTTGATCACAGCGGCCAGCGGGCCCACCGCGTTGGCGACATCGTTGGAACCGTGGGCGAAGGCCATGGCGCAGGCGGTGAATATCATGAGGATGGCGAAGACCCGCTCCACACTGGCAAAGCGGTTTCCCACTTCACTGGCGGGGTCGCGTTTGACACGTTTGAGCATGGCGATGCCGACGCCCATCACCAACAGGCCCGCGAGGGCCGCAATACCGGCATCCTGGATGAAGCTGAGCTGGATATTGGCATCTTTCAACACATGCTTGAGCCCCTTGGTCAGGGTGACCATAGCGATCATCCAGCCCACGGCGAACATGTAAATGGGGATATAGCGCTTGGCATTGGAGAAGGGATCTTCGGTATCCAGGATCAGGCGCTGCACACTGCGAAACAGCAGGAAGGCAATGGTACCGGCCAGTAGCGGCGAGACCACCCAACTCGCCACGATACTGCCCACCTTGCCCCAGGCAACCGCCTCTGTGGAGATGCCCACCGCGGAGAAGCCCACAATGGCGCCGACAATGGAATGGGTGGTGGATACCGGCCAGCCCAGGACGCTGGCGATCAGCAGCCAGGTACCGGCGGCGAGCAGGGCGGCCAGCATGCCGTACACCAGCAACTGGGGCTGCGCGGCGAAGACCTCCGAATCGATAATCCCCTTGCGGATGGTGGCGGTAACTTCCCCGCCGGCCAGGTAGGCCCCGGCAAACTCAAAAACCATGGCGATCAGGATCGCCTGTTTGACCGTCAATGCGCGCGAGCCCACGGAGGTGCCCATGGCGTTGGCAACATCGTTTGCGCCCACACCCCAGGCCATAAAGAAGCCCGACACACAGGCCAAGACCAGCAGAATATGGCCGTATTGACTGAGAATCTCCACTGCACAACCCCCTAACGTGCCAGCAACAATTGCAAACGGTTGCCAACGCTGTGGGCGCGATCGGCCAGGTCACCGGTCCATTCAATGATCCGGTAGAGAAACATCACATCCACCGGCGGCAGGTCTTTTTCTATGGCAAACAGCGCAGCGCGAATCTCAACTTCGAGTTTGTCGGATTGGCGTTCCAATTCGTCCAGCTCTTCGATCATGCGCCGGGCAATCGTGATCTCGCGCCCGGCAAAGCCGCTCTCCAGCAGCTCGTCCAGTTCGTTGATGGCGCGCAGCGCCTGGGCGGAAGTAGCCACGGCACTCTCGACGAAAGTCGTCATCAAGGGCTGCAGGCTGGCCGGGATCTGCATCTTTCTGCCAACGGCGAGGCCGGCGATATCCTGGGCGGTATTTGCCACCTCGTCCTGGGCGTGCAGCAGTTCCAGCAGGTCGGATCGGGATACCGGCATGAACAGGCTGTCGGGCAGGTGCAGACGCAGGTCTCTCTTGATGTCATCTGCGCGGTTCTCGGTGGCGGAGATGCGCAGTTGGATTTGTTCTGCCTCGACCAGATCGCCGCGGATCAGGGCCTCGAAGAAGGGGACCAGATCGGCGGAAGCCTCGTGGGCCGCAGCCATATGTTGCTCGATCGGCTTGATCGGGGAGCGGCCAAACAGGTTGGCTATATTCGACAGGACCATGGTTAGCTCCATTGCTCGGGGTGCGAAACCGCGGCATGGTACCCCAATAGAACCAATTTCGGTAACGGTGCGTTAACGACGCACTGTTGCACCGCGGCGATGGGGCTACAATGCGTCGTCACAGGTAAATACAGGAGGTTGACAATGACAGAGAGCAAAGCGGCGGACAGGTTGCTGGATTTACACGGACTGTTGGAGGATCTTGTGACCCAGGGCTATGTGAGCCGGCAGGATGCCAACCGTGTCGCGGGCACCCCGCGCACGGCGGAGCAGGCCCAGATGCACCCCCTCAGTTATATCGCCAGCTGCGACCTGGCCAACCGGAAGGCCCAGGGTACCCTGTTGAATCGCGATACACTCAGCGCCTGGCTGGCCGAGAGTTCCACCCACCCCCTCTACCATATCGATCCGCTCAAGGTAAACGTAAGTGCGGTGACCGAGGTAATGAGTTTCCAGTTTGCCAAGCGCCACCAGATCCTGTGTGTGGAAGCAGGTGCTGATGAGCTGCTGGTTGCCACGGCACAGCCTTTTGTGCACGGCTGGGAGGAGCAGCTGGCCCATACCAGTGGCCGCCGGGTGCGCCGTGTGGTGGCAGATCCGGCGGATATCAAACGCTGCTGTATCGAGTTTTATTCTCTGGCCAATTCCATTTCCGGTGCCAGTGGCCTGCAGGGGACCTCTGCAGCGCATAATTTCGAACAGCTGCTCGAATTGGGCAATCTCAAGGATCCCGAGGCCAACGACCAGCATATTGTCAATATTGTCGACTGGCTGTTGCAGCACGCCTTCGACCAGCGTGCCAGCGATATCCATATCGAGCCCAGGCGGCAGGTCGGGCGTATCCGCTTTCGCATCGATGGGGTGCTGCACCCCATTCACGAGCTGCCGGATCAGGTGAATGCGGCGGTCACCAGCCGCCTGAAGATTCTCGGTCGTATGAATGTGGCGGAGAAGCGCAAACCCCAGGACGGCCGTATCAAAACCAAGCGCCCCGATGGCAGTGAGGTGGAGTTGCGTCTGTCCACTCTGCCCACTGCGTTTGGGGAAAAACTGGTGATGCGGATTTTCGATCCCGAGGTGCTGGCGCGCTCCTACAGTGACCTGGGCCTCGGCGGCGAGGATCTGGCCCGCTGGCAGAAAATGCTGTCGCACTCCAGCGGCATTGTCCTGGTGACCGGTCCCACCGGTTCGGGCAAAACCACCACCCTGTACACCGGCCTCAAGCAGCTTGCCACCTCCGCAGTCAATGTCTCCACCGTGGAGGACCCGATCGAAATGGTGGAGGAGTGTTTTAACCAGACCCAAGTGCACCATGCCATCGGCTTTGATTTTGCCGCCGGTATCCGCACTCTCATGCGCCAGGACCCGGACATTATTATGGTGGGTGAGATCCGCGACCTGGAAACTGCACAGATGGCAGTACAGGCTGCCCTCACCGGGCATCTGGTCATTTCAACCCTGCACACCAACGATGCCCCCACTGCGGTCACACGCTTGTTGGACCTGGGTCTGCCTCATTACCTGCTCAAGTCCACCGTGCTTGGGGTCATGGCGCAGCGCCTGGTGCGTACGCTCTGTCCCTCATGCAAGCGCGAGGACAGGATTGAAGAGGCCGACTGGCACGCCCTGGTACGCCCCTGGAAGGCGCCGATGCCAGAGAGAATTTACCGCCCTGAAGGTTGCCTGGTGTGTCGCAATACTGGTTATCTGGGGCGGCAGGGCATTTACGAGATACTGCCGTTTAGCGAATCGCTACAGGCGCAGATCACCCCTGACTGCGACCTGCAACAGCTGCGCCGCCGGGCCATGCGCGAGGGTATGAACAGCCTGCGCCTGTCCGGTGCGATAAAGGTGGCGGCAGGTGTGACCACGGTTGCGGAAGTACTGCGTGTGGCACCGCCGCCAGAGATTGTCTCTTAGTGGATAGTGGCCACTGGATTGCACCCGGGCAATGAACATGGCGTAATGGCTGAATCCGGCCGCTCATCGGCTGCCGGATTCCTCCTCCAGGGGTGCGGCGAGAGAGAAACCGCCTCCCGGCCCTTTGCCCGCACTAAGGATCCATGCCCCCATGTTTGAATGCGCCAACTGTCCCGAATCCCTGAAGCCCCAGTTGCAGGCGCACTGGCGCGACTGGTGTGAGCAGGCGGGCAAAGCGCGCGTCAGCCAGGCTGAGGACCTGTTGAGGGATCAGGCCCTGCAGCGGGGGTTGGCGCGGAGTTTGACCGGTTCCGAATTCTTTTTCCGGCAATGCTGCCGCCAGCCACAGCTGTTACTGAGGTTGTTGCAAAGCGCGGATCTCGGGCTGGCTCTACCCGATTTTGATAGCGACGCCTCCCTCGACTGCGCACTGCGACGGCTGCGCAACCGTGTGACAACAGAGGTGATCTTTCGGGATTTTGCCACTCAATGGGATATCTCCCGGGCCTGCCTGCGTCTCAGTGCGCTGGCAGAGCTGTGTATTGATGCCGCCCTGCAGTGGCACCACAGACAATTGGTACAGCGCTATGGCGAGCCCCGCGACAGCCGGGGGCAGGTACAGTCCATGGTGGTGCTGGGTATGGGGAAGCTGGGTGCGCGGGAGCTGAACCTCTCCTCGGATATCGACCTGATCTTTGCCTACCCCGAGCCGGGCCATACCGACGGCGAGCGGTGCGTGGAAAATCAGATCTTTTTCCAGCGCCTGGGCCAGCGCCTGATCAAATCCCTGAATACCATCACTGCCGATGGTTTTGTGTTTCGTGTGGATATGCGTCTGCGTCCCTATGGGGACAGTGGGCCTCTGGTGAGTCATTTCAGCGCACTGGAGGACTATTATCAGACCCAGGGGCGCGAATGGGAGCGCTATGCCATGGTCAAGGCGCGTCCGGTGGCCGGTGATAAGCGCTTTGCAACGGAGCTGATGGCACTGCTGCGCCCGTTCACCTACCGCCGCTATATCGATTTCAGTGCCATCGAGGCGCTGCGCGAAATGAAAGCGTTGATCCAGCGCCAGGTGCGCGCCCGGGGGCTCAGCGACAACATCAAGTTGGGCCGTGGGGGCATTCGCGAAGTGGAATTTATTGCCCAGGCTTTCCAGTTAATTCGCGGCGGCCGCGATCCCGCCCTGCGCGAACGCAACTTGCTGAAACTGTTACCGCTGCTGGAAACTGAAGGGCACGTGGAAGCGGGCGTGGCCGGGGAGCTTGCGGACTGCTATCGGCTGCTGCGGCGGGTGGAACACGCACTGCAGGCGCAGAGAGACCAGCAGACGCAAGCGCTGCCACAGGACGACAGAGAACGTGCGCGACTGGCCTACGCCCTCGGGCGCGATAACTCGGCGCAGTTGTTCGGAGAACTGGCGGCGGTGCGCAATGTGGTCGAGCGCGAATTCGATACTGTAATCGCACCGCCGGCGGATATTGCCGAGCCCCGCGTAGCGGAGGAGTGGCAGACGCTGTGGGGCAGTGTCAGTGAGGACGGCAGTGAAGAGATCAACCTGCAGGCTCTGAACAATGCCGGCTTTACCCCGGCGCGGGAGGCATTGGACCTGCTGCGGGATCTGAACGTCGCCCCTATGGTAGTCGCACTGCCGGCATCATCCCGCGCACGCCTGGACCAGTTTATGCCATTGCTGTTGGCGGTTGCCGGATTGCAGCAACAGCCCCTGCTGGTGCTCAACAGGGTGCTCCCCCTGGTGCGCTCGGTACTGCGCCGCAGCGCCTATCTTGTCTTGGTCAATGAAAATCCCCCGGTACTCAGCCAGTTGGTGCGCCTGTGCAGTGCCAGCCCGAGAATCGCCGAGCAACTGGCACGCCATCCGATCCTGCTGGATGAGTTGCTGGATTCCCGCCGCTTGCTGGCGCCGGTTGCGGCGGCGGATCTCTCTGACGAGTTGCGCCGTGAACTGCTGCGCACCGGTTCCACAGATCTGGAATGGCAGATGGAGGCGCTGCGGTACTTCAAGCAGAGCCAGAGTTTGCGTATTGCCGCCCAGGAGGTCAGTGGCACTCTGCCGCTAATGAAAGTTAGTGACGCCCTCACCTGGCTGGCTGAAGCGATACTGCAGCACGCCCTGCATCTGGCCTGGATGCAAATGGTAGAAAAGTACGGGCTGCCCGCCGGGGCGTCGGAGGGGGATATGCGCTTTGCGATTATCGCCTATGGCAAACTGGGCGGCCTGGAGCTTTCCTATGGTTCGGACCTGGATATTGTTTTTATGCACGATGCCGATCCCCAGGGTGTTACTGATGGCAGCAATGGCATTGATAATTTGCGCTTTTATACCCGGCTGGCGCAGCGATTGATTCATATCCTGCAAACTCGCACCTTGAGTGGCCCGCTCTATGCAGTGGATACCCGCCTGCGCCCATCCGGCAATTCGGGGCTGCTGGTCACTACCATGACCGCTTTTGAAAAATACCAGCGCGAGAGCGCCTGGACCTGGGAGCACCAGGCTCTGGTGCGCGCACGCCCGGTGGCGGGCAGCACCCGGCTGAGCAACGACTTTCAAAGGCTGCGCTTGAAATTGCTTTGCGAGGCGAGAAATGAGCAGAAATTACGCAAAGATGTGATCGCAATGCGCGATAAAATGCGTGCCCATCTGGATCAGGGCAATGATAAAGATTTCGACCTTAAACACGGCGTTGGCGGTATTGTCGATATTGAGTTTTTGGTTCAATATGCCGCTCTGGCCTGGGCGCCAACTGCGCCCTCGATAGTGCGTTACACGGATACGATTCGCATTCTCGAAAGTCTTGTTGACGCGGGCCTGATGCCGGCCAAACAGGCCGGTTATCTGATCGATGCCTACAAAGCCTACCGATCTGAAGGTCATCGCCTGGCACTACAACAATTGCCGGGGATTGTGCGCGATGACCACTTCACGGCGGAGAGAAAGACCGTTCAAGCAAGCTGGCAGCAATTGCTCGGTTAACTGCCTGGCAACATGCTGTTGCCCGATTACACTGTTTTTCAGGACTTGTAGGAGTTGTCCCCCATGTCTTTTGCCGACCGCGACGGCGTTATCTGGTTTGACGGTGCGCTGGTTCCCTGGCGCGATGCGCGCGTACATGTTCTGACGCATACCCTCCACTACGGCATGGGGGTATTTGAAGGTGTGCGCGCCTACGGCACGGAGTCCGGTGCCAGTATTTTTCGCCTGCAGGATCACACCCGCCGGTTATTCCGCTCCGCGAAAATTATGAATATGCCCATGCCCTACAGTGCCGAAACCCTGAATGCGGCCCAGCGTCTGGTGGTGAGAGAGAACGATCTGCAACAGGCCTATTTGCGCCCGATGGTGTTCTACGGATGCGAGGGAATGGGTTTGCGTGCAGAGGGTCTGAGCACCCATGTGATTGTCGCCTCCTGGGAGTGGCCCAGTTATATGAGCCCGGAGGCGCTGGAGCAGGGTATCAAGGTCAATACGTCTTCCTATACCCGCCATCACGTCAATATCAGCATGTGTAAAGCCAAGGCCAATGGCAATTACATCAATTCAATGCTGGCTCTGCAGGAGGCGGTGCGTAACGGCTGTGAAGAGGCGCTGTTACTCGACCCCGAGGGCTATGTGGCCGAGGGCAGCGGAGAGAATGTGTTTATTGTCAGAGACGGCATCCTGTATACGCCGGAACTCACTTCCTGCCTGGATGGTATTACCCGCGCAACGGTGATTGAATTGGCCAGGGAATGTGGCTACCGCGTGGTGGAAAAGCGCATCACCAGGGATGAAGCCTATATAGCCGATGAGGCATTCTTTACCGGCACGGCCGCCGAAGTGTTGCCCATCAGCACCCTTGACGGGCGCACCATCGGCCGCGGCAGGCGCGGGCCAATCACGGGACGGTTGCAAGGCCTCTATTTTGAGGTGGTGCACGGGCGCAGTGCGGCACACCGGAGTTGGTTGAGTGATGTCACTGATACCGCTGAGACACAGATTCGTATCGCCTGAGGGGATATTCCCGAGAAGAAAAAACCGGTAGATGCCGGTTTTTTGTATGGGTTCGGTGCGCGCACTGGCTGGCTTACCGGGCAGTGGTGAGATCCGGTCGTCCCACGCAGTAATATTCAAAACCGGCTTCACCCAGTTCATCGGGCTCGTACTGGTTGCGCCCGTCGAAAACCACCGGTGTCTTGAGTGCCGCTTTGAGTTCGCCGGTATTCAGGGCCTTAAACTGTTGCCATTCGGTTGCAATGATCAAGGCATCTGCTCCTTGAAGGGCGTCATTCTTTGAATCACATAACACGAGGTTATCCCGTGCTCCATAGATCCGCAGGCACTCCTCCATGGCTTGCGGGTCAAAGGCGCGCACTGTAGCGCCCTGCCCCCACAGTCGATCCATAAGCACGCGACTGGGGGCTTCGCGCATATCATCGGTATTGGGTTTGAATGAGAGCCCCCAGAGCGCGAAGACCCGGCCATTCAGGTTGCCATTGAAATGGGCCAGGATTTTGTCAGCCAGGTAATGCTTTTGTCGCTCGTTGCGGGATTCCACCGCAGTGAGAATATCTGCGCTCAGACCCCGTTGTCGCGCGGAGGAGATCAGGGCTTTAACGTCTTTCGGAAAACAGGAGCCACCGTAGCCGATGCCGGCATAGATAAACTGGTAGCCCACCCTTGGGTCCGAGCCAATCCCCTGGCGCACCGCCTCAATATCTGCCCCAACCTTATCGGCGATATTGGCGATCTCGTTCATAAAGCTGATTTTTGTTGCCAACATGCAATTTGCGGCATACTTGGTCAACTCGGCGCTTTTCACGTCCATTACCAGAATCTTTTCATGGTTGCGGTTGAAAGGTGCATACAGGTGGCGGAGTTTCTGCTCGGACTCGGCTTCCGAGGTGCCGATCACGATGCGGTCCGGGCGCATGCAGTCGGCAACCGCAGAGCCCTCCTTGAGAAACTCGGGGTTGGAAATAACATCGAATGGCAGGTCGGGTATGCCGCGCTTGGCCAGTTGTTCCCCGATCGCCGCACGCACTTTGTCTGCTGTCCCCACAGGCACCGTGGATTTGTTGATAATGTATTTCTTGCAATCCATGTGCGCGGCGATGGTCCTGGCCACGGTCAGTACATGGCGCAGGTCGGCAGAGCCGTCTTCGTCCGGTGGGGTTCCAACGGCAATAAAGAGCAGCTCCCCGTGTTCCACGCCATAAGCGGCATCCGTAGAGAAAACCAGATTCCCCGTGGCGATCCCGTTTTTTACCATCGGCTCAAGGCCGGGTTCATAGATGGGAATCTCCCCCTGTTTTAGGCGGGCGATTTTATCGGTATCGATGTCAATACAAACTACCCGGTTACTGGCTTCTGCCAGTACGGCGGCCTGCACCAGGCCCACATAGCCGGTGCCAAAAACAGTGACGTTCATACCTGTGGCTCATTGGTTGGATAATGGCGGTTGCGAAATACTTGGGGACAAGGTGCTTCCACAGACCCGGGTTGATTGCACTCCCGGTAGCTGCGCGCCAACAGGATGGCAAGTGGCGCCCAGTAGAAGAACCAGATATAGCTGGGTTTGACCAGGGGCTGTTGCGCATATACCAGCATGGCCAGAACGCCGAACAAAAACCAGACCACAACTAAGCCAGGAATCCAGCTCAGCAGCTTTTTCCTGCTCAATACCGTTGATAGGGCACCAAGGCCCTGCCAGGCACAGGCAAGGATGCCCAGCAGCCCGGAAAAACGCGCTACATCCAGCAGGTAGTTGTGCGGGTGTGGCAGCAGACGGCCCATCTCGATAAATTGCTTGTGAACCAGGCCGGAACCCATGATTGGGGAGCGCATAAGTTCATCGTAGACCTTGCCCCAAAGCTCCAGGCGAATGCTGTAGGCCGTGCCCCGGTGCAGCAGGGGAAGATCGCCAAACAGAATCAGGTAGGTCACGGGAATAACGACGAGCACTGCCAACAATACCAATGCCTTTAGCAGGCGTGATGGCGTAATCAGGGCCGCGAGCAGCACCGCCGCCCCCGCCATTGCGATGGGGATTTTGGTTTGTGACAGGACTACATAAACACAGGAAACACACAAACCGCTCCAGGACAGTATGCGCCAAAGTCGCGAGGTCCGGGCGATGCCGTAGCAGCAAAACAAGCTGTGGAATCCAAACAGCATCGCGGTCTTATCGATATTGCCCTGCAGGGATATTCCACCGATACGGTGAAGGCGCTGGAAGCCATCGGCAAACCCATAGGCTGCCAATGACATGAGGCCGGAGAACAGACCCACTGCAATCAGAGCCAGCAATAGCTGGTGCAGTACCGCATCGCCACAATGCTCCAGTAGGAAGTAAATGGCAGCGTAAAAAAGAGCCAGATAGAGTACCAGCTTCCAGTAGTAAGGGGCTTCCCGCTGCACATCGGCATTGTCGCCGCTGGCCCAGAGCGTCGATAAAGCAAGTATTATCGGCAGGCTCAGGAAGGCAATGAACTGCCATGAGCACACAAAGCGAAAGTCCTTTCGCCAGAGCATCAGCAGCAGGGAGGCCGGCAGGAGAGTCAAATAGAAACTGGTTTGCACTCCTGAAACTTTCGGCGCCAGATAAAAACCACATAACAGCAGGAACAGTCCCAGGCGTGCCAGTTGCAGTAACCCGGCAACCCACTTGGACTCCTGCTGCCGATAGGGAGTTGGGAAAGAGAGGGGGGGTGTACTTCCAGATTCAAACATCATTGTAATTGGGTTCAGTGCGTTTAACAGTCAGTAGCAGGGCATTGCATATTGAAGCCATACCGCTGCGTTGGTTTTCGTGAAAGTTTACGACAGACGGCAGTTTAGGGTACAGGTAATAGGTCTAACATCTGGTCATACTGGACCCGTGGGCACTTGGGATCAGTCCCGTCACTTTACCGGAGCCAATAGGGGCGCGAGACTATCCGGAATGGCATTGGGCTTCAATAGCCGGGAGGCTTGCGGTAGCATTGCGCTTTCTCGGTCTTCCGGGACGCGGCTGGCGTCCGGCTGCTCTCTTCTCTAGCTTGTACTCTGGGATGGTCTCTTGCCGCTGACAGTTTGGCGTTTTCTCGACGGTAATCGCGCGCACGAAAAACAGAGTGCTGCGCTGGTCCGTGGTCTTGACAGCAGTTATGGCGGGCAGTTGAATTGCGTGGATATACCCCTGTCGGTAACCGCCTATGGTATCGTCATGGGGCTTGCCAAAGGGCTCTCCAGCCTGCCCAGACCGGATTTCCATATCGGCACTGGCCGCAGAACCCGCCTGCCGATGCTGGCGGCACGCTACCGTTACGGTGGACGTGCCGTCGCCATCAATCGACCCCAATTCCCATTTCGCTGGTTTGATTTTGCGATTGTCCCGGAACACGATCGCCCACCGCCCCTGGAGAATGTCATTCTCAGCCAGGGGGCCCTGACAGGCCCCCTGCCCGATAACGCCGCGCGGTCGGGACGCGGTCTGATATTGCTCGGTGGCCCGAGCAGGCACTTCTGCTGGGATGACGGGCCTGTGCGCCGCCAGGTAAAACAGTTGTTATCACAGCCCCTCGACTGGTACCTGTCGAACAGCCGGCGCACGCCCGAGGGCTTGCTGGAAAGCCTTGCCGGGAGAGAAGCGCATTTGGTTGACTGGCGGTCCTGTTCCCCGGATTGGGTGCATGCGCAAATGGCGGCGGCGGAACAGATCTGGGTGAGTGAAGACAGCATTTCGATGCTCTTCGAATCATTGCAGAGCCGCGCGCGGGTGGGAGTTATCCGCGTTCCCTGCCGTTCTCGGGCCA
The DNA here is from genome assembly GCF_030440425.1 of Microbulbifer sp. MI-G. Lineage (NCBI taxonomy): Bacteria > Pseudomonadati > Pseudomonadota > Gammaproteobacteria > Cellvibrionales > Microbulbiferaceae > Microbulbifer > Microbulbifer spongiae. The sequence goes on along the minus strand of NZ_CP098023.1, from coordinate 3,811,279 downwards.
ATAAGGTTCGGGCGGCGGTGCAGAGGCTGGTGGATCAGGGGGTGGTTGGCGAACGCTGGGAGGAAGTGATTGCGCAATCGGAACGAGTGCCCCTGGATCAGTATCTTGTTTGTGCGCGGGCGCTGCTTCGCCGCTGTGGACTGTCAATCCGCTAGCGCTTTAAACCGTAGGACTCAAACTTTCTCCAGGGCACTTTCTTGTCGGAGATCTCCCACTCCGCTCTCAGCCACATACGCTGGATTCGTCGCCGGATATAGCGTTTGGCGAAGAAGTTGGAAATTTTCGCGAGGGGCAATAGGGAGGCACAGCCCAGGCCATCAATAACATAGACCTGCAGTTGCCCCTTTTGTCGACAGAGTACCAGATTGTGCGCAATCAGGTTTTTGGTCAATATACCGTATTTCAGCAGCCAGAGGGCAAAGCGCTGTAGCGCTTCGCGCACCTCCTGGTCAAATCCCTGTTTATTCAGGTATTGGCGCAGGGTGGGTGCGGGAGCGCCGTTTGCATCCAGAATCATATCGGTCACTGCAGCCGGGCCTAGACTGGTCTCCTGTATACCGTACCAGCGCGGCAGATGTTGCCAGAGGCCTTCGGAGTTTCGCTGTATCGCCCTTTGCGCATATCCCTGCTGTTCACGCAGGTTGTCATCAAATCTGCCCTCACCACGCCAGCGCTTGTACCAGGGTGCGCGGCCCAGCAGCTCGGCTGCCCGTCCGGGGCGCATCACCTTTACGCATAACCGCGAATCCTGGGGGTGGCGGTAGCACAGGCGGTTGCCGCCGCTGGCAAAGGGCTTGCTGTGGCTCAGGTCAATCACCGGAGTGGTCTCCGGGGGATGTGTTGAGCAGGGAACGGTAGACGGCAAGTGTGCGCTCGACTTGTCTTTGAAGTGTGAATTGGACCGCAAGACGGGCTCTTTGCCGGGGGCCTTCAAGTAACTCCTGGGTGCGCGTAAAAAGAACTTCTGTATCATTCTGATCTACCAGTCCCTGAGGGAAACAGGCCCCAAGTGACTCAGCGGGGCCACCGATATTGTAACCAATAATAGGTGTGCCTATAGCGGCGGACTCAATCACCGTACGGCCGAAGGGTTCCGGCCGTTTGGACAGGTTATACACCAGCGCGGATTCACTGTACCAGTAGCGGATATCGCTGCGATGGCCGACAAACGTGAGGTGTTGGTCCAAATGCAGATCAGTGACCGCTTGCTTGAGTTCTTTTGCGTAACGCTGCTTATTGGGCTCGGCACTACCGAGAATAATGCCATGGATGTCGTTGCGGGTGCGGCTTAAGCGCAGGATAAGTTGGATAAAGTCTTCCTGGCCTTTCCATCTGCTCAGTCGGCCGGGCAATAACAGCCAGCGCTTGCCTCGCAAGTTCGGAAACGCTGCTTCAATGTCGTTGCGCCAACCGGCTGGGGCCTGCACGCCGGGATTGAATTCATCGGTGTCTACCCCGCGATAGATAATTTCCGGGCGGTGCTGCAGATAGCCTGCATAGTTATTCAGTAAATAGGTGCTCACACATTCGGAAATGGCGATGACCCGCTCTGCTCTCGCCATAATGGCGCTGTAGGGATTGATGGAGTACAGGCCGTGCGCGGTACTGATCAGGTGCGGACGGCCTATTGCATCGAGTTTTCGCCAGGCTAAATAGGCAAGCCAGGCGGGAACCCGTGAGCGGACGTGGAGAATATCCGGCTGCTCTTTCGAGATAAGTTGTCTAAGTGGACGAACCTGTAATAAGCTGATAAAGGATTTTTTATGGATAGGGAGTGTAAAATGCTGTGACCCTTCGGACTCCAGTTGTGTCACCATGGCGCCGCCACTGGATACTACCGTCGATTGGTGTCCGGCCCGAGCCAGTGCACGAGCCAAATCGAGTGTGCCGCGCTCGACGCCCCCGGCATTGAGAGCGGGCAGCAATTGCATAATTTTCATGGATGGATTGACCGGGAATAGGGTGCGGGGGTTACCAGTACTTGTGCCTCTCTTAGCCAAGCCCGTCTGGGCGCTTGGCAATCTCGCAAGCACAGTATTATAGACAGGCAATCGCGACGGGTATAGGCTGCCCGCCTATCGCCGAACCCACAGCCGATTCTCCGCTGTCATTGGAGTTTACATTGCCATTACTGTTGGATATCTGTATTTGCACATGCAAACGGCCGAATCAGCTGCGTGGTGCCTTGCAGAGTCTCGCCGTGCTCCAGCTGCCACCAGATGCTGCGGTGACTGTGACGGTAGTGGACAACGATCCCGTAGGCAGGGAGGGGGCGCAGCTGGTCGAATCCCTTTCGGCAGAGTTTCCACTGCCAATCCTCTGTGTTCTGGAAGAGCGCCGGGGCATTCCCTATGCGCGCAATCGCTGCATCTCAGAGGCACAGCGCAAAGGGGCGGATTACCTGGTTTTTATTGATGATGATGAGTGGGTGGCGCAGGACTGGTTAATCCGTTTGTTTAGCTACGCACAGGCAATTGGCGGACACTCGGTGGTCAGTGGCAGTGTGGTGAGGCAGTTGCCAGACTCTGTGCCTGAGTTCTATTCCGGATTTTTTTCCCGCAAGCGACGCGAAACTGGTGACCGGCTTAACTATTGCGCCACCAACAATGTCCTTATTCCCATGGAAGCGATTCGTACCTTTGGCCTGCGCTTTGATGAACGGGATCCATTCGGGGGGGAGGATGTTTTGTTTTTTACCGAATACAGTGCCAGGGGGAGAGATCGTGCACTGTGTGGAGGCCAGGGTGTATGAAGCTGTACCGGAGTGCCGCGCCAATATGCGCTGGTTGTCCCGGCGCAAATATTCAGCGGGCATCACCCTGGCTAAGCAGAAGCTCGCCTCGGGTCGGAGTCGGTTCAGCATTTTGATCTCGGCGGTTTTTCAGCTCCTGATGGCCGGTGTGAGTTGTGCACTGGGGTTGATCCTGGGGGGGCGACGCCTGGGCTCGCGGCCCTGGTTGCGTTTGTGTCGCTCTGTCGGTATGGCATGCGGTGTCTTTGGGGCGCGTTCGGATTTTTATCGTGTTGTCGATTGCTGAGCACGAAATACCTGGGGCTCGATGGTGCTTCCTAGGTGTAAGATAGGAACCCGGATGCCTGCACCGGGCTGCGGGTACGGAATGTTTGATAACACCTGTTCATGTTGACGCTCTACTCCTGGTTTTTTCGCATCGCGTTACCGTTCGTTCTTTTTCGCCTTTGGTGGCGGGGCCGCCGTCAGCCCGCGTACCGCAAGCGTCTGCGGGAACGCCTGGGGCAGGTACCCGGGCGTCTCAGCCGCGCTCCCCTGATGTGGGTGCATGCCGTTTCCGTGGGGGAAACCCTCGCGGCAATACCAGTGATAGACAGGCTTGCCGCACGCCACCCCAGGTGGCAGTGGCTGGTGACGACGAGTACACCCACGGGTTCTGAGCGGGTGCGCGAGGCACTGCGTCCTGTTCTGGGCGGGCGCCTGCTGCACTATTATCTCCCCTACGATCTGCCCGAATACCTTGTCCCGTTTCTGAAAGCCCTGCGCCCCAGTATGTTGGTGATTGTCGAAACCGAGCTGTGGCCCAATCTGTTGCGCCTTTGCCGGAAGCAGAGCATCCCCAGCCTGCTCGTCAATGCCCGTTTGAGTGAAAAATCTGCGCGCGGTTATGGGCGGTTTCCCGGATTTACCCGCGCCATGCTGCGGGATCTCGAACGGGTAGTGGCTCAATACCCCATGGATGCAGAGCGTTTTCTCTCACTGGGTTTGCCCAAAGAACGGATTGTAGCCGGCGGAAATATTAAGTTTGATCTGGATATTGATCTGGGCCTGGCGAGCGAGGCCCAGGTGCTATCGCACCAGTGGCGCGGCTTTGCCAATCGCAAGGTGTGGCTTGCGGCCAGCACCCACGATGGTGAGGACGGCATTATCCTGGATGCTTTCTCAATATTGCAGCGGGCATTTGCGGATTTGCTGCTCGTCCTGGTGCCCCGCCATCCCCAGCGTTTTAGCAGTGTTGCACAGCTGTGCCGGGCGCGCGGTTTGCGGGTGGTCAGGCGCAGTGAAGGCAGTGCGCCAGTGGCGCGGGATCAGGTTTTGCTGGGCGATACGATGGGGGAATTGCTGCGTTTTTATGGCGCCTGTGACGTGGCCTTTGTCGGCGGTAGCCTGGTGCCTGTCGGTGGGCACAATATGATTGAACCTGCGGCCTGGGGTGTACCTGTAGTCTGCGGCCCGTTTTTGCACAATTTTGCCACGGTCTCGCAACTGCTGGTGGAGGCCGGCGGTATGGCGATTGCCAGGGATGCGGAATCCCTGGCGCGACAGTTGCGCGCCTGGCTGGAAAGCGATACCCGCCGCAAAGGGGCCGGTCAACGGGGCAGGAGAGTGGCGGAGGCAAACAAAGGCGCTTTGCAGCGCTTGCTGGATGAGATTGAGGGCCTGGCCGCTGGCCTGGACCGGTGAGCGAACTCGGGCCCACTCACCGGCCGAGATTATCGGGAGGATGCCGGCGGGCGGGTGGGGTTGGGTTCGGCAACCCGGGGCACAGTGCGCTCGGGATTCAGCATGGCGTCCAGCTCCTGCAGGTCCTTGGGGGACAGCAGACCGGCGACCTGCTTGAGGTTCAGGGTGTTGAGAATATAGTCGTAAAGCGCATTGGCATAGTCGGTCTGGGACTGGAACAGGGTGCGCTGCGCCAGCAGGACATCGACGATATTGCGGGTGCCCACCTCGTAGCCCGCCTGGGTAGCGTCCAGGGCGCTTTTGGCGGAGACCACCGCCTGCTGGCGGGCCGAAACCCGGGAAACGTCGGTAACTACCGCGCGGTGCAGGGTGCGGGTGGTCTGGATGGTATTGCGCTCGGTCAGGTTGCGCAGATCTTGGGCCTGGAAAGACAGGTTGCGGGCCTGGCGACGATTGGCGCTGAGTAGCCCGCCCGTATAGATTGGGATATCCAGGGTGAGCGCTGCAGTGGTGTCTCGATTGTCCAAATCCCGAGGAAAGTTTGTAATTGCCTCTCCTCTGAAGTCCCGATATTTTTCACGTATTTCGCCATTTGAGGTGAACTTGTTATAGGTCAGTGTTCCAGTAAGTGTGGGCAGGTGTTCACTGGCTGCGGAACGGGCATTGTAGCGGGCTGCCTCGGCATTGAGCCGTGCGGCCTTGAGTTCAAAGTTGTTGGCCAGGGCAAACTCCACCCAGTCGGCGCGCTCCGCCGGTACCGGCGCCGCCACCTGGAACCCGGCATTCAATGGCGCCACGGCGTCGTGGTAGCCGCCGGTCAGTACCGACAGGGCATCGAAATCACTGAGCAGGTCGTCCTGGGCGGTGAGACGGCGCGCGACTGAACTGTCATAGGCGGCCTGGGAATCGTAGACATCCGTAATCGCGGTCAGGCCCACCTCAAAGCGCTGCTGGGTCTGCTCCAGTTGCTTGGCCAGGGCCTGCTCCTCGGCGATGGCTGCTTCCAGCACATCGTAGGCGCGGAGTACATCGAAATAGGCGGTGGCCACACGGATCATCATGCCCTGCTGGTTGGCGCTGAACTCTGCGGTGGCTTGTTCGGTCTGCTTTTTGCCCTGCTGGTAATCGAACCAGGCGGGGGCGTTAAAGATTGCCTGGGACAAATTCGCGTTGTAGGTTCTGTTTTGAGTGGTTCCCGTTGACCTTAGAAAGAAGTCCACGATATCTGGTGGGGTAGCAAAACGATCTCCCACAACGGTTGAGGCATTGCTGGAGTTATCCGTATCCACCCTTGCCGCCTGAACAGTGGCATTGACCTGCGGCAACAATGCCGCACGGAATTGATTCTTGGCCTCAATCCCCGCATGGTAGGCAGCGCGGTCTGCGGCGAGTTGCTGGTCGTTGTCCAGGGCCTGGGTATAGATATCCCACAGGGTATCGGCCTGGGCCTGGAGGGCGCCGAGGCCCAACAGGGCGGCGGCGAGCAGTGTCTTCAGTGGTCGCAACGGGCGCCCCTGTGGCTCTGGGCGATGACTTCTTTTCATGTGTCTCAACTTCCTGTGGCGGGTGCGGTCTTCAAGCGTCTTCAAGGTCCTCTTGGCGGCAGTCGAGTTTTGGATATCCGCTAGGTCCCTTGGCTCGGCGGTGCTGCCAGTCCCCCATCTACTGTCGCGAGAGTTTACCCGTGGCCAGCCTCATCGTCGAGGCGATGTTGTCGGCTTTTGTCGATATCTTCGTTAAACCGACGGGACTGTGCGTTTACCGGTCAGGCTGTGGCAACAGCGCCGCGGTATGGAACGGGTATGAGGGCCTATATTTCAATAGACGTGCCAGCCAAGTTTTTGGATGCGGCACAGGATGTACTGAAATAGGCAGAGGTCCTCGCACATGGAACCGGTGCGCAGCGTAGAGCCGATATACTGGCAGCGTGCCTGTCACGAATGTGATCTGTTGTTGAGCGGAGACCCGGCACCGCCCGGCCGGGCGCTGGTTTGTCCGCGCTGCCACTGCACCCTGCAACGGGGTACCAATCGGGGGATTTATCCCACCATCGCACTCAGCCTGACCGGACTGCTGCTGTTTGTGCCCTCTGCCAGCCTACCGCTGCTGACATTCTCTTTATTCTCCCTTGGGGCTGAAAACACCCTGCTGAACGGGGTTGATGCCCTGTACCAGGGCGGCTTTATGTGGCTGTCGGCACTGGTTTTGTTTTGCAGTGTGCTGGCGCCATTGGCGAAGTTTTTGCTGTTGTTGTTTCTCTGTTGCGGTAGTGCCTGGGGGCTGCTCGATCGCCCGGTTGCCAATGCGGTGCGCTGGTATCAGCACATCAAAGACTGGGGCATGCTGGATGTGTATATGCTGGGCCTGTTGGTGGCGCTGGTGAAACTGCGGGATCTCGGCCAATTGGAAGTGGAGCCGGGACTCTACTGCTTTGGCGCCATGATGCTGGTAGCCAATCTGGCCTCCCTCAGTTTTGACCAGAACGCCATCTGGCAGCGCTTGGCACAGCGCCGCGCAGCCCGTGGGGCAGGGAGATGAGCGCGCCCTACAAGGCTTTCAAGCAGGGGCTGACCAGCTGCCTCTGCTGTCACCAACTGATTATTTTGCCGGCCGCTGGCCGCTGTCGCTGCCCCCGCTGTGGTGCGCGGGTCCATGGGCGCATTGACGGCAGCCTGATGCTCACCTGGGCATTGACGATCACCGGGGCACTGCTGTTGCTGCCGGCAAATATACTGCCGGTCATGACCGTGACTTATCTCGGTGCCGGCGAACCCAACACCATTATCAGCGGAGTCATGCAGTTGTATAACGCGGGCATGTGGGGTATTGCACTGGTTGTTTTTGCCGCCAGTATTGCCATACCGGTGATGAAATTACTGGGTCTGGCCCTGCTCCTGGTGCAAATACAGCTGCGCATTCCCTTTGACCCGCTGCAGGCGATGAAAATCTACCGGGTGGTATCCGGCATAGGGCGCTGGTCTCTGCTGGACCTGTTTATCCTCTCGATTTTGGTGGCCCTGGTGGATATGGGATTTGTTGCCCAGGTAGATGCCGGTCCTGGCAGTACCGCGTTTGCCGCGGTGGTGGTTATCACCATGACCGCGGCGCGGACTTTTGATCCCCGCCTGATCTGGGATGTTCGTGATGGGGACCGGGGTAACACGGCTGTAGTGCCCCAGGCGGCACACAGGAGTGCCGCAGAAAATGGCTGATACGCTGCCCCCGCCCAACAATGCTAGCGCAGACGCACACCTGGATAGCGGAGCCCAGCGGGGGCTGGTGCGCAGTGACAAAGGGCTGCCCCTGGTCTGGATCTTGCCGCTGGTGGCCGGACTGATCGCGGTCTGGCTCCTCTACCAGAACGTGTCCGAGGGGGACGTGCGGGCCAGCATTCTGTTTCTGTCCGGCGATGGCCTGGTGAAAGGGAAAACGGTGGTGAAATACTCCGGCGTGGATATCGGTGTTGTGCAGGAGGTGCGCCTGGTGCCGAATGCCAAAGCCCTGCACGGTGCCGATGGTGTTATGGCGGAGGTCAGTCTCAACCGCAGTGCGGAATATCTGCTCGTGGAAGGCACGAAATTCTGGGTGGTCAAGCCGGAACTGTCCATAACCGGCATCAGTGGCCTGGAGACCCTGCTCTCGGGTAATTACATCGCGGTCGAATCCGGAAGTGGTAAGCGCAAGCGCAGCTTTGTGGCTCTGGATCGGCCGCCGGCTTTTATCCGTGGCGATGGCTTGCGCGTGATGCTCAAATCCCGTCGCCTGGGATCGCTCAGCCGGGGATCGCCGGTGTACTTTCGCCAGTTGCGTGTTGGGCAGGTGGCGGATTACCGCCTGGATCGGGACGGCTCGGAAGTCAGCATAGAACTGTTTATACGCCGCGAATACGCCGATCTGGTACACCGGGGCAGCCGGTTCTGGAACAGCTCCGGTATTTCCATTGAAGGGGGGATCAGTGGAATCAATGTCACGCTCGAATCCCTCGCTGCCCTGTTTGCCGGAGGGGTCAGTTTTTATACTCCGGAGTCCCAGCGCCAGTCCCCCCTGGCGGTCAATGGGACAGAGTTCAAGCTGTATAAAAATTTTACTGCGGCAGATGCGGGGATTGCTGTCACGCTGAATTTTAACCGGGGTGTCAGTGTGACACCCGGCAATACCAAAGTCTATTACCAGGGCATCCGGGTTGGGGAGGTCAGCGATGCAAAAGCCAACAGCCGTATGGACGGGATGGAGGTCAAGGTACTGATGGACCCGGTGACGGATGATTTGCTCAGCGAAAACACCCGCTTTTGGCTGGCGCCACCCACATTTGATCTCAGCGGCGGCCTGAATAGCCTGATCAAGGGCAACCGCATTGAGGTGGACTTGCGCCGGGGGCAGCGTTCCCAGCGTATATTTTCCGCCAGCGCCTCGGCACCGCCCAGGGATCTTCGCACCCCGGGGCTGCATTTGCGTCTCACTGCGCGAAATCCCGGTTCCTTACAGCGCGGTGCCCCGGTCTATTTTCGCCGCATAGAAGTCGGCAAGGTCCAGGGCATGGAGCTGCATGGGAATGGTGAGGGGGTTGAGGTCTATGTGGTGATTGAACCGCGTTACGCGCACCTGGTGAAACAGGGGACGCGCTTTTGGAATATCAGTGGCCTGCGCGCCAGTGCCAGTTTGAGTGAAGGGGTGGAACTGGAGGCGGACTCCCTAATGTCGCTACTGCGTGGCGGGGTGGCCTTTGGTATCCGGCGCGAGGATCATGAAAAGGGTGTGCAGGCAGTAAATGGCGATCAGTTTCCGCTCTACAGCAGCCGTGAGGCAGCATTGGAAGAGGGCATTGAAATTGATATCACGCTCCCCAGTGCGCAGGGGTTAAAAACGGGGGCGCCACTGCGTTATAAAGGCGTTCAGGTGGGAGAAATCACCCGCTTGTATTTGGATGGAGATCTGGAAGAGGTGCGGGTGCGTGCCAAACTGTATCAGCGCGGTGAAAGTTTTGCCCGTGCCGGTACGCGTATCTGGGTGGTGTCGCCGCAAATCGGTATCGGTAAAGTCGCGCATCTGGAAACGCTGGTGACCGGTCGCTACCTGGCCCTGGAGCCGGGTACGGGGCCACCACAGACACAATTTTATGCGCAACTGGAAGCACCGCGAGCCGATCTCACCGATACCATGCATCGGCCGGGGCTCACTGTCATACTGGATGCGGCCAGGCGCGGTTCCCTTGTGGCGGGCAGTCCCGTGTATTACCGTCAGGTCCAGGTGGGGGAGGTCACCGGGTTTGCTCTGGGAGAACAGGCGGATCGGGTTTATATCTATGTATATATTGAGCCACACTACCAACCCCTGGTGCGCCAGCACACAGTATTTTGGAACGCCAGTGGCGTGGAAGTGAATTTTGGTCTCAGAAGTGGCCTCAATATCGATACGGAATCCGCCCAGGCCCTATGGCGGGGTGGAATCGCCTTTGCCACGCCGGAGCCGCCCTTTATGGGATTCGAGGTAGAATCTGGCAGCCATTTCCCACTGTACCCGCGGGCCGAGCCGGAATGGCATCGCTGGAGCCCCAAGATAACGTTGTACGATACCGCCGAGCCGGAAAAATAACTGAGCACGCCAAGGAGTATTTATGCGCCCTTTAATCACAGGTCTATTCTCGCTGTTACTACTGCTCGGGTGCCAGGAAATGCAGGTGGAGCATGCCAATACGGGAGCGCAGCCGGTGGCTTTTTCCACGTATAAATGGGGCGTGTCACCCCTGAGTGAGGTTCCTGACGTCTCGGCGCAGCTGGTGGAACTGGATGAGGAGATGCGCGATACGGTGGCGGCGCAACTGGAGCAGCGCGGTTACCGCAGGGTGGATGAGGACCAGTACGCGGATATGGTGGTGGATTATCAGGTTGCCCTGGTGGATGAGTTTTTCTCCGGGGATACCAGAGACCCCAGTTGGGACAAGCAGTTTGACAGCAACGCGCCCCAGGACGTTGTGGAGTTGCCACCCCTCACCGATGCGCCGCTGGTGGTGATGAGTGTGGGCATTGGTCCCCCGGGCGGGATCGTGATCTGGGGGGGCAGTGCCAGCGAAATATTGACGCGTCCAGATAGCGTTGAGCAACGCCAGCGTTTGATCAGCAAGGGGGTGAGCGAGCTGCTGCGGGACCTGCCGCCGGCTTATCAGTAACGCACGGCCCTGCCTCTCTTGCAAAAAATTGCTGCGCATCGCGAATGCTTCTAAAACCGGCGTGTGAACTCAACGCCGTGAATGGGCCGATTGTGATGACGGAAAACAAGCGCCGCCGTGCCCGGCGGTAACCTTTTAGCGTTGCCCATGCCCCCGCCGCATCAGTTTGTCGTAGAGATCGATATAGGCGGCCACGATAGACTGCTTGGAATAGCCCTTTGCATAGACGTCCGAGGCGTTCTCAATCAGGCTTTGGCGCAGATCCGGGTTGTCCAGTACCGACTTGATCGCCCTGGCGAGGGCATCGGCATCGTCGATGGGGGTGAGCAGCCCACTCTTGCCATCGGTGATGACTTCGCCGGGGCCCTGGGAATCGGTGGCCACGATCGGGCAGCGGTGCGCCCAGGACTCCATAACGATAGAGCCCAGGCCCTCGTGCCGTGACGGACACACAAACAGATCGGCGGTGCGCATTAAACGGGTGACATCCGTGCGCCAGCCCAGGAAACGTACCCGCGCTTCCAGGCCCAACTTGTGGCACAGGGCTTTGAGCTTTTTTTCCTCGGGGCCAGCACCGGCGAGCCACAGGGTGGCATTGGGGGTTTGTGTGAGCGCGTGCAACAGGACATCAAATCCCTTGTTGATATGCAGGCGCCCTGCGGCGAGGATCAAGGGTTTGTCTACCGGTGTATCGAAACTGTTGCGGGGCAGTGGATTGGCCGGAGTTTCATCCGCGAAATTGGGAATGTGAAAAATACGATCCTCGGCAATGCCCCCGTTGATCATATGCCGGCAGATGCCCTTGCTGATCCCGATCCAGTAGTCTGCATGGCGATAGTACTTCAGGTTGTAGTAGTGGCCGAGACGGCTGACCAACAGGTAGTTTTTGGCAGGGGGTGTAATGATGGTGGCCCGCCCCATCCAGGTCATGACAATATCCGGCTGCCAGTGCGCAAGTGCCTCGCGATAAATTCGCCTGCCGAGAAAGTCCAGCTTGCCGCCAAATGTAAACCCCTCGGTTTCAACCCCGTTATGGCGCAGTGCCTGTACGCGGTGGTCATGGTTGCGAATAAAGGCCTTTTGCGTAATTTCGTCGCGCAGATTCAGCCCGCTTGCCAGGCGGACAAAAAAATTTTCTGCACCACCATGCTCGGCACCGGCGAGGACCTGAGCCACTCGAATTGGCTGTTTACTCATAATTCCAACGTAGTCTGTGTGATTGGTCTAACGGTCCGCTATTTCAGCGTGCCGTCGAGGGTGATATCGCGGGCCCAGACATAATCATGGCTGAAGGGCTGCAGGCTTGTGGCTTCGACGATATATTGCGCGTAGAGCTTTGAGTTCATCTCGCTGTGGAAAAAGGCTCTGGCGCGCGCCGCCCAGGCCTGGCGCCTGGCGTCGTCATTGTGAAACCTGCGGATCTTCTCCAACAGGTCCTGCTCATCGGAGAAATAGACCACGCTCTCCGGCGGCAGGAGTTCGTCAAAGTGCAATTGGTCACTGGTGAACGGCAGTATGCCGTTGCCGGCCAGCTGTGCCATGCGTGCGGAGGAATACCAATAGTGGGTATCCTGGCGGTTAAGGTTCAACCCCATTTTTGTTTGTGACAATGCGCGATCATACTTGCGGCCCCAAACCGGCGGCTCGCCAAAGCTGCCGTAGGTTTTAAAGTTCAGTGAATCCCCCAGGGCATCCCTGAGGTTTTTTACCAGCTGCAGGCGCTGGGTGAACTGGTTGCTGTTACTGCAAAACAGCAGGTCGATGGGCAGATCTGTGCGCTCGGCATTATTCAGGTTTTCGATCGAAGTCTCGACCGGGTTGGGCATGTGATAGAGACGCGCGCCAAAACCCTCGAACAGTTTCAGCTCCCGGCGCCCGGTGGAGACAAAAACTGCATCGACCACTTCGGCGCGGTATTTGATGCGTTTCACATTGCTGGGTACAAACAGCGGATCGTTGTTACAGTGTGCAATCAGGCACCCCGGCTGTTGTTTCCTGATGGTCAGCAGGGTGTCATTGTCAATCATATCGCAGTGGCCGGCGATCACCAGGTCGGGCTCAAATGCCTCGATGGTTTCCAGCAGGCGCCGCCTGGCTCTGCGCACACCCAGGTCGCGGATGCCGAGTGGCGCTTCGAAGGCGGCCACATCCCGGTCACTGAATACCTGCGTATTGTGATCGTTCTTGATCAGACCTAAAGTCAGCTTCTGCGCCCAGCTGACCCGGGTGTTGCCGTAGCGTCGCAGCTGCTGGTAGGCAATATTGAGCACTCTCATGGCGGTGCACTCTCTAACAACTCGGGGAGACCGTGAATCTGGCCGCTACAGCCAGGGGTTTCACGGTGGGCGCAGAGTATAGCAGCTGGTTCGGGACTATATAGCCCAGCGCCGCTGCGGTGCACAGCATCGGGATCACATAGAGGGAAGGTGGCTAATGCAAAGAGACAGTAGTCAAGAGGAGTTGGCTCCGGAATTTTCCGCGGAGTCTGTGCAAGTGGTTTCCAGGGAAACCGTTTTTAAAGGTTTTTTTACCATGTTGCGCCTGCGACTGCGCCACCGCCTGTTCCGCGGTGGCTGGAGCCGTATCTTTGAGCGGGAGCTGTTTGTTCGCGGCCCCGCTGTGGGGGTGTTGCTCTATGACCCCGAGCGCCACCAGGTGGCACTGACCGAACAATTTCGCATCGGTGCACTGGCGCGCGCGGCGGGGCCCTGGTGTCTGGAAGTGGTGGCCGGAATGGTGGAGCAAGGCGAGGATCTTCAGGAAGTGGCGCGGCGCGAGGTACGGGAAGAGGCGGGGTTACAGGTACAGGAGCTGCATTTTATTCACAGTTATATGCCCAGCCCGGGCGGCAGCTCGGAACGGCTGCATCTGTATTGCGCACTGGTGAGCTTGAGCGGGGCAGAGGGGTGCTTTGGCCTGCAACACGAGAATGAGGATATCCGCTTGCGGGTGTTTCAGGCGGACCGTCTGTTTGAGGCCATGGCGGGAGACTTTGCGCCTGGGGAGAGTCCCGTAGACAATGCGGCCACAATCATTTGCCTGCAGTGGCTGGCATTGCACCGGGACAAATTACGGGGGGGATGATATCTGCCTGACCGGTCACGCCAGATTGCGCCCCTTTTACCAGTGCAAAGGGTAAACTGAGATCTGAATCACGGCGGCGATAGAATCGGAGTGTTGATAATGACTCTATTGGGCGAGGCAGAAGCAAGGCAGCGCAAACAGGCAGGATTGTCATCAAAAGGCAATGGAAGGGCGGTGTATAAGGTCGACCTGTCGTCTTATCATGCGGATTGTGATGCTAACTATCTGCGCCTGGTCAGGTTGCTGCCGGGGCTGCCAGAGAAGCTGCTCTGGCGCTATCAGTTGCCCGGCGGCACCCTGATATTGAAACTCGCGGCACACTCCAGGTACACAACGGAAGTGTCTCTTGGCGCGGAGGTAAACCTCGGAGAGTGCCGCTGGCTGGAACCGCCGAATTTAACGGTGCGTCTCTACCACGATGCGCGCATGGCGGAGGTGATCACAGCCAATGGCTGCGGGCCACTGGGTGGTAAAGGCGCTGATGCCATTTATCCCAATCCCCGTATGCAACGGGCAGATGAGAGACCGCAAACCAACCGCTTTCTCGCAGAGTGGTTGGACTACTGTCTCGCAAATGCCAGCGCAGAATTTGATTTGGTGCTGGATGGCCGAAGATTTTGATTCTGCAGTAGAACACATGGATGTGTATACAAGGTGAGTAAGTGATTCGCGAGTACAATACGCCTCCCCCCCAAGGAGTGGCATCACATCGTCTGATTCAGATTACCGATCCACATATCGGCAGCAGACCGGATTACCAACTGTTGGGCCTGGATACCGGCCATTCACTCAATGAGGTATTGTCCGCCGTAATGGCTACCCAGCCCCGCGCAGAGGCTCTGGTTGTTACTGGAGATGTCAGTGCCAACGGCTCAGAGGCCTCTTACTGTCGTTTTTTGCAAAAAATCCGTGCTTTACCCATTCCCTGGTACTGGCTTCCCGGCAATCACGATGCTGGTGCGCGTATGAAGCGGTTGGCTCCAAACCGCAGCACCGAACAGATCGCCCTGGGCAACTGGCGGTTGTTATTTCTGGATACCAGTGTAGAGGGCCAGATTTGCGGTGGCCTGAGTGAAGCGCAATTGGAGCGCCTGCAATTTTTATTGTGGAAGAGTCGCGCTTATCCGGTCATGATCATGATGCATCACCAGCCGGTTCCCGTGGGCAGTAACTGGATCGATGGCCATATGCTGAGGGAGGGATGTGAGCAACTGTTGCTTATGGTGGAGGGCGCTGCCCAGGTAAAGGCCCTGGTCTGGGGCCATGTACATCAGCAGTTCGACGGCAGCCTCGGGCCGATCGGCCTGCACGCAACGCCTTCCACTTCAGTGCAGTTCACCCCCGGTAGCGGGCCTTTCGCGGTGGATGACCAAATGCCGGGCTATCGCTGGTTTGAACTGCGCGACGATGGCACTTACACCACGGGTGTGGAGCGTGTGGCCATCTCCAAATATTTTGTGGACCTCGCCTCTTCCGGTTACTGACAGGCTCAATCCTGTGCGGCAAACCAGCGGCCTCGCTTTTACCTTTCCCCAGCCAGGTCTGAAAGAAAAAACCCTTCTTAACGGACTTGCCTCTATCTTTCCACGCCGTCCATCGTACAATGGAATTGCCCTGTGAAAAGCCTCGGCCTGTTCAATGGTACAGGGAATGACCGCTGAAAGCCTGTATCGGTGTACGCCGGCAAAGCGGATGAATAATCCGGCACTGGCTTTTTCTTTTGGTGACTGCAGGTTTTGTGCAAGGGCGCTCATCTCCGGATAGATTCCATCGTAATGATAGGGGTGTAAGCATGTACAAAGTATTTTTATGGTCACTGCTGAGCGCCGTATGGCTGCTCCCGGCCTGCAGCCATCAATCCACTCCGCCAAGTGACACCGTCGCACCGGCAGCTCAGTCGGGTAGCGACGGCCTGGAACCGCGCGACAGTCACCTGGATGCCGTGTCAGCGGCTTTTGCCCTGGATCTCAGTGGTGCCAAAGTTTATGTCGCGCCAGTACAAATTGACTACACGAAACGGTTTTCCACACTGCCGCGCAGTCATTACCGCGAAAAGGACTACGAACTTGATACAGGCGACCTGCAGCGCTTGAATACACTGCTGGCGCAGACCTTTGCCGACAAATTCCTCAGTGCGCGCAACGGCGAACTGGTGCCGGACCAGGCGGAGGCCGATTATACCCTGGCCCTGTCTCTGGATAATTTCTCCCTGGCGGCACCGCTGGACCCGTCCCCCTGGACCTGGCGGGTCTATACGGAACAGAGCGCCTACGGGGTACTGGTGGGCACCCTGTTTGACCGCCAGGGCAATGTGGTGATGCGTTTCAGGGACCGCCGGGATATCGGTGAAAACCCCGGTTCCCTGAGACCCGGCGGGCGCCTGGAACGTTTTACCAGTATCACTTTCTGGTCGGATATGCGTGTGGATATGCGCCGGGCCTTCGCCAGTCTGGATAAATCCCTGCTGTAACCGGCGCAGCGCGGATACCAGAATTGTGGGGTCTCTGCCCCCACAGATTGTCTGGGGCGCTATAATCGCCGTCTATGCAAACACAAGATTTCCACAGAAGGCCGCTGCTTATTTACCTGCACGGCTTTCTGTCGTCACCCCAGTCTTTCAAGTGTCAATTGATGCGTGAAAGACTCGCAGCCAATAATCCGCACATCGTATTCTGTGCGCCGCAAATCCCCCCCTACCCGTCCATCGCCCGGCAGTCACTGCTCGCTCTGCTGGAGGGCTTTTTGCAGTCAGGCGACTGCGGTCCGGTTGGGCTGCTGGGCAGTTCCATGGGGGGGTTCTGGTGCACCTACCTCGGTGAGCGCTTACACTTGCCGGCAGTGCTTATCAATCCTGCGGTGCGACCTTCCCGGTTTATGCCCGCCTATGTAGGGCAGGTATTGCGCCCCTACAACGGCGGGCCGCAGGAGTATCGCCTGACCGAGTCAGACGTTGCTACTATGGGCCGATTGGAAGCTGAGCTTGCCCAGCCCCTGCGCAGCCGCTACTGGCTGTTGGCCCAGCGGGGCGATGAGACACTGGATTGCCGCGATGCCGAAGATTTTTACCGGAACCAGCGCCAGACGGTCGAGGCAGGTGGTGACCACGGTTTTCAGGGCTTCGCCCGTTATTGCGATCCCATTGTCGAATTTCTATTTAACCAGCAGTAAAAAATCAAACAGTTATGGCCAATTATTCCGCCGAAGATATCGAGGTACTCACGGGGCTCGACCCGGTGCGCAAACGACCGGGCATGTACACCGACACCGCACGCCCTAATCACCTGGCCCAGGAAGTCATTGACAACAGTGTCGATGAGGCCCTCGCCGGGCACGCGAAAAAAATCGAAGTGGTGCTGCACAAGGACCAGTCACTCACAGTGAGTGATAACGGTCGCGGCATGCCTGTGGATATCCACCCGGAACAGGGCCGACCCGGTGTGGAGGTGATCCTTTCCACGCTGCACGCCGGCGGCAAGTTCTCCAATAAAAACTACCAGTTCTCCGGTGGCCTGCACGGCGTGGGTGTGTCGGTGGTCAACGCGCTGTCGAAAGTACTGGAAGTGACTATCCAGCGCGGTGGCAAGGTGCACCGCATTGGCTTTCAAGACGGGGAAAAGGCCTCCGATCTGGAAGTGATAGGCGACTGCCCCAAACGCACCACGGGCACCAGCGTACGTTTTTTGCCCGACCCAAAGTACTTTGACTCCGCCAAATTTTCGGTACCGCGTCTGCGCCACCTGTTGCGCGCCAAAGCGGTCCTCTGCCCCGGCCTCACAGTAACGTTTATCAACGAACAGCACGGTGAGTCTGACGAATGGTACTATGAGGATGGCCTCAAGGATTATCTTGCCGCAGCCAACCAGGGGTGGGAATTGCTACCGGCAGAGCCCTTTGTGGGCAGCTTTGTTGCCACTGCGGAAGCTGTGGACTGGGCGGTGCAATGGTTACCGGAAGGTGGCGAGATCATTGCCGAATCCTATGTCAACCTGATTCCCACTGCCCAGGGCGGAACCCATGTGAATGGGTTGCGCGCGGGGTTGCTGGATGCCATGCGGGAATACTGTGAAATCCGCAACCTGCTGCCCCGTGGTATTAAACTGGGCCCGGAGGATATCTGGGGCCAGTGCTCCTACGTACTCTCCGCGAAACTTGCCGATCCACAATTTACCGGTCAGACCAAAGAACGCCTGTCCTCTCGCGAGGCCACGGCCTTTATTTCCGGGGTGGCCAAGGATGCCTTCAGCCTGTGGCTGAACCAGCACACGGAAGCGGGGGACAAACTCGCCGAACTGTGTATCGGCAATGCGCAAAAACGCATGCGCTCGGCAAAAAAAGTCGCGCGCAAGAAAGTGACCCAGGGCCCTGCACTACCCGGCAAACTGGCTGACTGCGCCAGCGCGGATACTTCCCGCTCCGAACTCTTCCTGGTGGAAGGGGACTCCGCTGGCGGCTCGGCCAAACAGGCGCGGGACCGGGAATTCCAGGCCATCATGCCTTTGCGCGGCAAAATCCTCAACACCTGGGAAGTGGATTCCGGCGAGATCCTCGGCAGCCAGGAGGTGCATGATATTGCGGTGGCCCTCGGTGTCGATCCCGGCAGCGGTAACCTGGAAGGCTTGCGTTACAATAAAATCTGCATCCTTGCCGATGCGGATTCAGACGGGCTGCATATCGCCACCTTGCTGTGCGCACTGTTCCTGCGGCATTTCCGCCAACTGGTAGCCAATGGCCACGTCTATGTGGCCATGCCGCCCTTGTTTCGTATCGATATTGGCAAGGATGTCTACTACGCCCTGGATGAATCGGAAAAGCAGGGCATTCTCGATCGCATCAGCGCGGAAAAGAAAAAGGGCAAGATCCAGGTGACCCGTTTCAAGGGCCTGGGGGAAATGAACCCCCTGCAATTGCGTGAGACCACCATGGACCCCAATACCCGCCGCCTGGTACAGCTGTATATCGATGCCGGTGATGACAGCAATCAGCTACTGGATATGCTCCTGGCCAAAAAGCGCGCGGGAGATCGCAAGCAGTGGCTGGAGAGCAAGGGGAATCTTGCGGAGGTTGGGTGAGCTATACACTGTGGGAAAAGTGTAAAACTTGATAGGACTATTCTAAAAATTCTGTAGGAAAAGCGATAAAAAGCATGGCAATAGAGCACGGAAGCTCAGGATAGAGGTCGAAATGCACATTCCGATCTGCAAGCTTAAAATCCGCTGTTAAGCATAGTGTTCGGTTTCCGCCAATTAAAGCGGGCAGCGAAAAATCTGTAGTAGTCTGCCAAACCCGGACACCAATTCAGGTGGTAAAGTCGCCACCTGAGACAGAGTTGTTGAATGAGTAGACAACGTCGCTCTCTCTCCCTGGAGTTCAGACGGGATGCTGCCCGCCTGGTCGTCGATCAAGGTTATTCAGTATCTGAGGCCGACCGTTCACTGGATGTGGGTACCACCGCCATGCGTCGATGGGTGAGGCAGCTTGAGGCTGAACATGGCGGGGAGACGCCTGCAAGCAAGGCACTTACCCGAAAGCAGCAAAAGATCCGGGCGCTTGAGGCCTGAATCAACCGTCTGGAACCGGAGAAAGAGAGACGAAAAAAGGCTGCCGCGCTCTTGGTGTCCGACGAGATGAATCGTACACGGGGATAAACCGATTTAGTCAACAGGAGGCCGTGGAACTGGTCTGTGAAGCATCGGAATTGCCTTGAGGATGCTACTGCGAATATAAGAACAGAAAGGCCTGTATGCATATGTCCAGGGTTCAACTCCGTGCCAAGCTCAACGAGAGCTTCAAGTGCAATCGTAGTGCCTCGGGCAGCCGAACAATCGTGCGGTTACTCAACGATCAGTCCCTGCCAACGGGGGCTTATTGTCAGGACAGGGGCAGGCGGTTTTTGTCTGGCAAAGGCGAACATTCCAAATGTGGCCAATGGCAACCAGGCCGGTACCAAGCACTGTCAGTACTTTTTCGCCCATTTCTCCGATGGTCTCTTCACCGAGTACTACAGCCGTGACAAGCAGTGTGAGACCGATGGACCCCAGAGCCAGCAGCTCGTATCGCTTGTGCTGTCTACACCCGAGGGTCAGTGCAAAAATACTGGTGGGCAGCACGGCGGCTACCAGCCAGGTATGGAAGGCCTCGCTGCCCAAGTTCAATGCCGCCATTGCCGGGAGCAGCGCGAATACCAAGGGTAGGGCCAGACAGTGGATGGCGCACATCAGGGATATTCCGATGGCGGTCCTGTCTGTTACACCCTGGGTTTTTGTTAGTAGTTGCTTGTTTATCATACGCACATGTTGAAAAAAAAAGACCCCTCGGCATTGACAACTTGCTCGCTGAGGGGCCGTATAGGAAAGAGCGGCCAGTTTACAAGTATCCTGCCATCACACTGTGTCAGAACATGCTGCGCACACCAATGCTGAAGTTACGCCCTGGCAGAGGTGCGCGATCCTTCAAGAAGGAGGTGTGCACGCGGGCTTCCTCGTCCGTCAGGTTGCTGCCTTTCAGGAAAAAGGTCATGTCCCCGAAACTGCTCGGGAGGGCATAGCTCAGTTCTGCTTCCAGGAGAGAGTAGCCATCGGTGGAGGTTTCCAGTTCAGCGGTATCCTTCTGGTCGAAATAATGCGCCATGCCGAAACCGGCCTGCCAGGCATTATTTGCATAATTCAGACGGCCCCCGATGCGTACAGGCGGCGTGCGGGGCAAGTTACCTCCGTCCCGCAGTTTCGCGCGAATGCTGTCGCCCCACAGGTCGAGGGTGAAATGTTCGGACAGACGCCAGGCGAATTGCGCCTCCAAACCATAGAGTACAGTATCGGCCTGCTCGAACACATAGACAGGCAGTGCGCCGTGGTCGTGTTCATGTTCGCCCTCATGACCGGCTTCTTCGCCTTTTTCGTGATCGTGGCCTGTGATAGCTTCACTGTCTAAGCCGGTGTTGCGCTCGTAATAGAAATGATCGATCTGGTTGTAAAACAGATTGATTACCCAACCGATATCTCCGGCGTGCTTGCGCAAACTCAGGTCGATATTGTTGGACACCTCCTCATTCACATCATCGTTGTAGTGGAAGTGCGGATTATCCGACTCGTGCAATCGGAACAGCGCGCCAACCTCAAAACTACCGGTACCGATATGAGGACCGAAGGAGAACAGTTCCGCAGAGCTGGGTGCTCGCTGTGCGTGCGTCACGGAAACCCCCGCGTTGTAAGCGGCTGCAAAATCCCAGACCACACCGGCCGAGGCGCTGTATGGAGTGAAGTCCAGTTCTTTAAACACAAGGAGTTCTTCCTGGTGTTCGCCCCCCTCTTCTGAGGCCCCGTGTTCTTCCTCTTCCCACGCAATGGGGTCGGCATTGATGGTCACTTTTTCGATGCGTGCGCCCAGCTGCCAAAGCAGGTCACCGGTTTGCTTTTCCTGCAGCAGGCCGATAGCAAAGCTGTCGGTGCGGCTCGGCGGAGTAAATGCCTCTTCGCCTACAGCGGCAAAGTCCGTCTTTTTACCTTCCAGGGAAACTGCACCGCGCCAGCCGGCTATCTCCTCAAGCAGGAGGTCGGTGCGGACCTGCAGTGTTTCATTGGTGAACACGGTGCCAGATGCGCCGTTTTCTAGTTCCACATGTTCGTAATCGGTGTAGCCGATACGGGTGTTGAGACCGTTCAACCAAGCGCTTTCCAGCTGAAGTTCACTGACCAATTGCCAGCGGTCTTGCTTGAGGTCTGAGAGCACCGATGCTTCTTCGAACTCGTCGTGCTTATCTGCCATCCGTTCGTCATCATGGTGTTCCCCTGCATGACCGTGGTCATGGCTGTGACCGGGAATACCGTTGAGCCGCTCCAGGCGTCCATAGGAAAGACCAATATAACCCTTGTCCAACAGCCAGCTGCCGCCGAGGTTGAAGCCCTGGCTCTCTGAGGCGCTGTTTTCCAGAATGCCTTCAGAGAGTTCCTCAGGTTCTTCGTACTGATCGGCATCGGCCATCCGTTCCGCAGGTGCGGGGATCTCGTAATTATCTCCGTTACGTGAAAAACCATCGACGTGAAAAGCGAATCTCTCAGTGCCGCCGGTGTAAGTGAAAGAGGCTTCATTTTCTTCGTTGACGGAGTTGTAGGCTGCGGCAAACGCGCCCCTGCGTTCGCTGGAGGAGGGTACCCGCTCATCAACCACATTGACGACTCCACCGATCGCGCCAGAACCGTAAAACAGGGTTGCCGGTCCGCGTAGAATTTCAATCTGTTCTGCGGTCATGGCTTCTGTGGCTACGACATGGTCGGGACCAACCCGGGAGGCGTCACTCACGTCCAGGCCGTTCTGGGCGATCAACACACGGGGGCCGTTGAGTCCGCGAACAATAGGGCTGCTGGCTACGGGCCCGAAGTAACTCGAGTGCACGCCCACTGCATCTTTGAGGGTTTCCCCAAGGGTGGATGACTGCTTGCGACGGAGATTGTCGCCCGCCAGTACGCTGACAGGCTGGGCCGATTCCATGGCCGATGCGTGCAGAGGGGTGGCGGTAACATCGATTTGCTCGATCATTGTGCGATGCAGGGTGACCCTCAGCGGTTCACTGCCGGTCGCATCCAGTCGCACTGTTTCGTGGCTGAAGCCGGGCGCTTTGATATGGAGGTTTGTTGCGTTGCTGTCAGCGGTATTGAGGGTAAAGCGCCCGTCCGCATCCGTTTTGGTTTGTATGCGGCTTCCCGCGACAGAGACGCTGGCGTCGCTAATTGGCTGGCCTGCTGTGTCAGTGATTTGACCGGATACCCCATACGTCACATTGGACAGTGCCATCAAGGCAAGCGCGATTGTTGTGTGTTTCATTACTCGATTGTTGCAGTGTAATTGGTGGTGAATCGTTGTGCAGACACTATGGAATGCGTTGCTTAGTCAGTGGATGAAAAATCCAGAGTGAGAAGCAGCCGCTGTTCACCGGCTGCCAACGCAGGCGAGCGGTGTACGCACCCCGCGCCGAGGTTGTCTTGCCAGAGTTCCCCCTTGCACAGGGCCACGTGGCCGCTGGCAATCGTTTGTACTGGCTGCGTGCGCGGGTACAGGCCGCTGTCTTCATCGCTCAGCCCGCCACTGCCGGCGCCCAGCTTGCTGTGGTCTACCGAGTCGTGGGGAAGCCACTCCGTGCCCGGGCCCACATAGGTGGTGATTAACCGGCACGGCACCCGGTCTACGTGAAACCTGGGACACATGGCACTCTTGAGCGTAGTGAGCCTCATTCCGACTGCACTGAGTTCAAACAGGCAGCTGAACATGTCGAACAGCCGCTGAATGTCCGCCTTCAGATGCGGGCATTCCGCAAGGCTTGGCAATGTCTCTTCAAAGCGGTCAATTTTTGCGCTCGGCACTATCAGGCGCTCGCTGGTGAATCTGTTCAGGTCCAGCAGCTTTTTGATATCTGCCACTAGCTCGGGTGCTGTTTGGCGCTGCCAAACGGCCATATTGACCTCGGTCTGGTAGATATCGGCGAGGATATCCGCGCTGTCCCCTGCCACAGGCCGCCGGGTAACGGCTGCAGGTTCTGGAGCGATGGTGGCCGCAGATACTGCGTTCATGGACGATTCTGCTTCATGGGTTCGCTTTGCTCTCTGCCAGGGCCCGGATACTTGAAGCGGGCGGTTGTGATAGATAGCTATGATATAACATATCCTAACTGGCATTGCCAGTAACAGCAACTGGTCTTTCGCTGCCGCCCTATGAATCGGGGTGTCAGGGTAGGGATGCCCGGTAATGGCCTTTCAAGACCCTGCACAGAGAAATTCGGCAGAGTAACAAAGAGGACATTGCAAAAATCAGGGATATTGACCCACAGCCTTCATGCTGTGCGGGCGCACTACAGCTTCCCTATCCAGCAATGGCGCCATGGCAAAAGCGGCTTGGGGATCTTCCGCAAAACTTCTTTGGCTTGGTAGCTGTCAATGGAGGAGAGGTCGCAGGGCAGATTGGCATGGAAGTGTTTTCAAATCCAAGGCGAAAACAGCTTTCAAATAGGAGCATGGCGGTCAGCGAAGAGCATCAATCGTGTGGGATTGGCTCAAAATTGTTGGGGGCTATGCGCAACCTTGCGTGAAACTGGTTGGGGTTCGTTGTGTAGAACGGGTGCTGTATACCGACAACCAGCAAGCGATAGCGCTATACAAAAAAGGGTTTCAAAATAGCGGGAACCGCATAGCAATACGGATTTAGGGATGGTGAGTACGCGGATATGCATTTCATGGCCAAGGTGGTCTAGGGTCATTCCCCTTACCAATCGCAGGCACAATGCGCCAGCCCTTCGTACTGACGGGGCCGCTTACTTTGGTTGCAGTTTGTGCAATCCACACCCGAGGCAAGTCTCCCCGCTGCGGGGGTTAGTGCGTAAACGGTGACAACCGCTGTCATCAGGGAAAGAAGGTAAAATGGTTTCGCCAGTCGGTGGAAAAACGGGTTTTATTGTCGCCTAAAGCTTCAACTCGATTGAATTCCCTGCAAAAAGCGCATACCGTAGACCTGTTACCCTGGCGCCCAGCTGTCTCAATGGCGCAAGACCTCAGCGGCACAAGAAAAGAATAATAAAATAAACAGATAAACCATATCGCAACGATCATTACTTACCCCCGCGAGATGCCCCATAACGGCAGCGCTCGCGGGTAATCCATACACAAATAAACGAACAAAGAAGGACCGCATCATGACCGCGTAAATGATAGAAAAACGCCACCCCCCGGTGTTACGAGCACCGAGGAATGGCTAACCCCAATAGATAAATAACCTATCTAGCGAGGCTGTCTTGAATGATACGCCATACACTCGTTCGTCTTCAATAAAGGTCTCCCTGAAGGCGCATTTTCCGAGTCACTCCGGCCCCCGGCGGCGGAGTGTGCTGTGGCGTTGCGTGATGATTGGTGTGGTCTTTTACTTCAGCCGCGCACCGCCTTTCTGGTTGCGTACCCAACCTACAAATTTCCCTTTACTTTTTTCCCACAAGGATCACGCCTGCGGCGAGAGAAACCGCACAAAGCGCTGTACTTTTTCGGCACCTTTCCGTCACAGGCGACTCAAGGAGCCTATAAAAATGCCTATATTACCCTGTCGATTGTTTCAGCCAGTGGAACTGGGGGATTATTTTACCTTCACGCTGGTCGCCATCAAAGAGAACGCCGTAGACCTGCATATTGCGCCCGGCAGTGGCAACCGGGTGATGCGCGCCGTGTGTCTCCTGCAATGGTTGGATGAGACCTGGGCGCTGGACGAAGCCCGTGCGCCGGAGGAGGGGTCAATCGAAAAGCCCCCAGCCATTATCAGACCATTCAAGCCGCGACCCGATAAATAAACGGAGCCCTGAGGGTCAGAGCGAGCGCCTCGAAAGCCGGTGCAGCCATAAGCAGCACCGCCAGCGCTTACCTGCCTGTGCTGTCACGGCGGGGGAGGTAAGCGCAACCAATACGGCAGGCCAGTGCTTTTATGCTCTGCCCCGGTCCGCCATAGGCACGCAAGGCACGATCGTTGCAGGCAGCGCTGCCGTGGCTGCACAGGAAAGTGCGTTTGCGGACGAGAGGGGGCTATGGCGAAATGCCTGTCTGGATTCTGGTGCAGTTTTATAGGCAAAGTGAACAGATACGCACTGGAAATTGGATCGTCGTGACCGTTATTTTTGCACTGGAGGCCGAATCTTTCTGAAAATCAATCATTACAGGGAGTAAAATACGCTGGTGGCTTTGGGATACTGGTCATGATAATCAATATATAAATGTCAAAAGTCATGAAAAACCTCGTAATATTACTATTGTTTTTGAAGTTTCTTGGTGCCTCAGCGGACCTGGCAATAGAAAGTGCTTTGCGTTCCTTGCTGGAGACAGGTGAAACCAGCAGTTTTGTGCATGTCGGCAGCAGCACAGAATCTCAATTTTCAGAGTGTCGAAGTGTTTACTCTTTGTGTGAATCACCCCGAGTTTGTCGGAGGCAATTTGATTTGAGTCATGCCGCTTGGGCAGACTCGGTTTGTTGATAATACAGGTTTTCGTATTCAGCTGGAGGCATATCGCCAATTGGCCCAAGAATACGGCGATGGTTAAACCAGTCGACCCAGGTCAAGGTTGCATGTTCAACCTCATCCAGCCCTTTCCAGGGACCTGCCCTGTGGATGACCTCCGCCTTGAATAAACCGTTGATGGTTTCTGCCAGTGCGTTGTCGTAGGAGTCGCCGACACTGCCGACTGACGCCTGAAAACCCGCCTCACTAAGCCGCTCGGTATATCGAATTGACAGGTACTGACTACCTCGATCACTGTGATGGGTAACGCCACGGGGCTTACCTCGCGCCCAGAGTGCCTGCTCCAGAGCATCAAGCACAATGTCGGTTTGAAGGCTCTTTAATACGCGCCAGCCAACAATGTGGCGGGAGAATACGTCGACAACGAATGCGACATAAACAAAACCAGACCAAGTTGCGACATAGGTTATGTCGGCCACCCAAAGCTGGTTGGGGCGCTCTGCCGTAAACTCGCGATTCACCAGATCCAGCGGCTTATCGACCAGCTCATCCGGGATAGTCGTAACGCAACGTTTGCCTCTTCGAACACCTTCCAATTGCAGTACCTTCATCAGCCGTTCAACTGTGCAGCGGGCGACCTTTACGTCTTCACGGTTAAGCTGCTTCCAGACCTTGCGTGCACCATAGACGCGGTGGTTTTCTTCGTAGATCCGCTGGATCTCAGGCTTCAGCTCATCGTCACGTTGAGCGCGCGCACAGCGTTGCTCTGGATTGGCCTGTAGATGCTTGCAGCGGTAAAAGGTCGACGGTGCAATCGGCAGAACCTCACAGATTGACTCGACACCGTGCGCCTCACGTTCCTGGTCAATGAATGCCACCATTACTTCGGTTTGCGGTCGAGCTCCGCCTGGGCGAAAAAAGCGGCAGCCTTGCGCAAGATCTCGTTAGCGCGCTTCAGCTCACGGACTTCGCGCTCCAGCTCTTTGAGGCGGGCTGCGTCGCTGCTGGTGGTGCCGGGTTTAGTACCATTGTCGACTTCCATCTTGTTGACCCATGATCGTAGGGTCTCGGGTGTGCAGCCGATCTTGGAAGCGATAGATGTGATCGCTGCCCAGCGTGATTGGTGCTCGTGCTCGCCGGTCAACACCATGCGAACTGCGCGTTCCCGTACTTCGGGGGAGTATCCAGGTCGTTTGCTCATTGGCTAATTCTCTCAAGAAAGTTAGCCTCCGAGAAACCCGGGGTGATTCAGTGTGCTATTTGCATCTTGTCTGGTGATGCAAAATCACCTGTTGGTGACGGTAATGCCACAAACCATGCTTACGTATCTTGCCCGGGTTTCAAAGATCTCGGTGTGCGTATAAAAACTCACCAATCCGGTAAGTACCATATTGTTGGTTTTTGGTCTGCGTAAACTTTTAACAAACGGTTGTTGTCGTCTATTCAGGATTGGGACGGCCTTTCCGCTGCTGCTCAGCTCCAGGTCCGCCCCAAGCTGGGTGTTAGCACTCAATTGGGGACAAAAATGTCTTCAATTTTCAGATTAAAGTGTTCAGCTATCTTAAAAGCCAAAGGCAGGCTAGGATCATACTTCCCATTTTCAATAGAGTTAATTGTTTGCCGCGAGACATTTAAAATTTTCCCCATGTCTGCTTGTGAAATGGAGCTTTTTGACCTCAGTTCCCGTAATTTATTTTTCACTTATACACACTCGCTACAATTGGAGTAGAGATACCCCATGTAGCAATCATAAATGGGAATATCCATACATACGGTATATGCGGATACCCTGCATTTTCAAGAAATCCATAGCTAAAGGTAATGAGGCCGACGATGGCAAAACTGATCGCGAAGCTCATCATCTGTATTCGTTGTTGTAATTCATCAAGCCTTTTAAGAGCTCTAATGACAGCGATAGTAGCCAATATTGCAGGTAGTATTGGCAATAGCGATATCCAAACTTTCCAGGGAGTATGGGGATTGTTCACAAGAAAAGAAATACTGAAGAATATGGCGATAATGTATAAAACCATACTAAGCCCAAACTCAATTAGGTACTGTTTTGTGTTCAGCATAAAGGACTCCTGGATGTAAAGTAGACTTTACACCTATGGTAGCCGGGCTTTGGCTGCCTTGTCAAGCACGCTTTACATAAGGGGGTAAATAACCCTGAATTGTTGCCGAGCGTATCCTCCTATACAGGATGGTCCTGTCTTGTGCGCGGCCTCCCTGGATTCGGCGCTTACCCCTCAAGGCCCCACTGTCGAGGTTGGAAGGTGCAGCTCCGACCAGGGCAGCTATCTCTTTAGGGTTGAGGTTTCCCAGTTCCGCAAGTACTGAGACCAATGTGGTGGTCAGTAACCGGTCAAAGCCTGGAACCGTTTCCAGCTGCTCTCTCTTTGTATGCCACAATTCCTCGTTTGCAGTCTCCTGCCCATAATTTGGCGATGTCTTTCCAGTTAACCTTTGAGCCGTTGATTTACCGTTGTATGTTTGATTCAAGTGGCAATACATCAGGCCCCATGACAGCTGCGAAGGTCGCAATCATTTGGGCATCTGCCTTGTGCGTTTTAGCGAGCTGCCCTGCGGCCACCTGCATAATGGCGGGCATTGCCTGGACTCACCGCCCGGCGGGCCAGCCTGCCTTCACCAGCAGCCGATAAGGCAATCTCTTATAGCAACCAGCGGTTTCCATGACCACGCTCTTCACGTTGCGCCCGCGGATCGCCCTCATCCATTTGCCGATACCGGTTTTGGTATTCTCAATCTGCCAGTACCGGTCCCGTCCGTGGATGTAGATACCAGGAGTGCCTTTCCAGCAACCACGTCGATATTTACCCTTACTGCATTCGGGTTCGTGAGGACCGTGCCACTGTTCGGGTAATACATAAGATTAACCTCAGAAAATATTACATCTGAGCTTTAACTAAGCGAAGCCATCACGATAGAGCGGGTACTCTTATAAATTTGGTAGAGCAGGCTCCGAATAATGCTTAATGCACCTGCCAGTAACAGGTCCTGAGTCAGGGAAGGCGCATTCAAAAAATTGACCAGAAGAAATTGAAGTGCCAAAATTCCCACAATGCCACGATCATTGAAAAAGAGAAAACGTTTCTAAAAATACTCAGCTATGGACATAGCGGATAGTAGGGCAGTGTCATATTTTCGGCTCGCGGGGTCTTCGATTTTCTTCTCTCTCTGCTTATTGAATTCTTCAGTTTTTGAATTCAGAAAGATCTTTCACTACTCTTACATGTTGCATCATGCCACCATCTTCGTGATAGAGCAGATGGCAATGCAAGGGATATTTTCCGGTAAAATCCTTAAATCGTGTGCGGAATTTTACATGCCCGTGCGGCGGCACCTGAAAAGTATCACACCAAAACGGCAGCTTCAGAGTATGATGCATGGGGTCTTCGCCTACCACCTCAATCACATAATATGGATTAACATGAATGTGTATGGGATGAGGAAATTCACTCTCATTCACCAGCGTCCACTCTTCCACTGCATCCAGTTCCACATAGTGATTAACCACGCTACAACCAGCAAATGGTGCGTGATCAATGCTGACGTTCAAGCCGCGAAAATACTTTTCCGGGTCATCTAAGGTGTTGGCCTGTAAGGTCAATCTCCGCGTATTGGTGATTTCATCATCGGTGATGGGGTTGAGGAAATCAGTTTTAAAACGCTTGGGGAAGGGCGGTGGTACACAGCGTGCCGGGGGTTGGCTGGGTGCGTAAATTGCGGTACCAATTTCCTTGCCCTGATCAATTGCAATAACAAATAAGGGGCTGTTATTGTGGTATTTATAGTGCGGCATTTGCTGGAATTCAATGGCATTATTGTAAATATAAAAGTGTGCTCCGGGTGTTGCAGCTTCACTGATTTTGAGGAATAAAGAAGCGCGGTTGGCGGGACCCAGACTGACGCCATCCTGTAAACGGTAATCATCCGTCGGATTGCCATCATAACCATAAATGTACATTTGCGCGAACCACGGACAATCTATGTCGATAGATGAACGGGTTGTTGCATTGACTAAGCGCAGATTCAACAGTTCTCCAACCGTGACATGTATGATTGGGCAGTATTGGCCGTTTACGGTGATACAGTATTCACTATCGGGAAACTTCGCGACCTGATGTTGATCTTCGACTTTGCCTTCGTCATCAACGGCAATGTTTTGGAATACAAGCACATATTCCTTTACGCCCATAGCCTCGAGTTCATCATCAAACTCACCGCGCACGATTAGGGCGCCGGCCATTCCGCTCCCCACTTGTAAAGCCACAGAACCGTGTTTGTGTGGATGATACCAGTAAAGGCCAGGTGGGTGATTTGCG
Organism: Microbulbifer sp. MI-G; assembly: GCF_030440425.1. NCBI lineage: Bacteria > Pseudomonadati > Pseudomonadota > Gammaproteobacteria > Cellvibrionales > Microbulbiferaceae > Microbulbifer > Microbulbifer spongiae. Next base: position 3,781,271 of record NZ_CP098023.1, on the reverse strand, counting down.
GGTATATCGTATTCATAGGTAAAACTTTCACCCGGTGGGATTTTCATGCAAACATTATCACCTGGGGATTCCGGTGAGACGTGAAGACCATGCGTATGCAGATTATAGGTGTTAAATTCGTGGGGAAAATTAATCATGTTGGAATCGACCGGATTCTGCTCCGGCGGTAACTTGTTATTTGTCTGAATGGTGAGGTGGGTGCCAGGACGGATTTCGATTGTTGGCCCGGTGAGTGTGAAGCCGGCTTCTCGGGTAATCGCAGAGGAGAACACACGTGTCCAGACCCGTGTATCGTGTTTTTTATAGAAACTGAAAACGTTATTTTCTTCGTACTGCACATCCAACTCTACGCTTAGGTTGGTATCATCCTTGTTCATTGAATACGCTGGTGGGTTTACCAGCGGCTCGAGAAAGGAGATGTTGGTGCGATTGCTCATAGTATCATTCCGGATATTTGTGCTGAAGGTGCACGACTGTCAAGCCTTTAGTACAGAAAGATAAATGACTTTGTGTAGAAAATACCGTCTTGAACGGGGCATCCCGATCGTTGCGAGATCCGAGTTGTCCGCAACCTGTTCAGAGAGTGCATTGAGTGTAGACCATTGTCTGTCAGCCGAATGATGCCAACACACCAAAACCTAACCACACGATTTCTTGTAGAATGGTGGAAATTATTCCAAAGTAAAATGATTGAATATTATTGAAGTTCCTGATGCCAGCATCACATGGTAACGACAAATATCCAAATGATAGGTTCCTGTCATCATGATCCGCTACGTTGAGAATGGCGTCGAGGACTTGCGGGACAGCTATTTTGAAGCTGTTAGGCGGAATTGGCTGCAAGCCCTCTACAATAGGTGGTACGGTGAGTTTTGTCCTGAAATTATCAGGTGTTAGGATCAACCGATCCTAAGAGGATACCCTGTCGGTTAGGCCATCTGTCATAGGGGATCCAACAGTATGCAACAAGCTTTTTTTCCATAAATCGATCAGGAATATGCCCAGCAGAAGGCCCCCAACGGCGAAGACTATATCACCGGGAACACGCATCCATACCAGCCCTTCCACCAGTGGGCTATGGATGACTTCAGGGGAGCGAGCGTACCAGTAGCCATGCTCCAGTACAGAAAAGAACTGGGTAAGACCAATGGGTAACAGCGACATAAATACCATCGCAGCAAGGCCCAGGTTCAGCGCCCAGAATGCACCTTTCAGGTATTTATCGCCCCAGACTAAATTGCTGCTGAGACCGCGCAGGCAGAAGAGCATCAAACCAATACCTAACATACCATAGACGCCCATCAAGGCTGCGTGGCTGTGGGTTGCGGTTGTATTCAGGCCTTGAACAAAGTAAAGAGAGATGGGCGGATTAATCAAAAATCCCAGTATGCCCGCGCCAATCAGATTCCACAGGGCCGTGGCAACGAAGAACAGAATGGCCCATTTGTAACGCACCATCCAGGGAGCGGCATTATGTAAGCGATAACTTTGCATAGCCTCGAAGCCGATAAGTGCCAGGGGAACGACTTCCAGCGCCGAGAAGATTGCTCCCCAGGCTATAACCGAGGTTGGTACACCGGAAAAATAAATATGATGCAATGTACCAATAAGACCACCACTCAAAAAGATCACAGTGGCAGACAGTACGGCGCCATTGGCGCTGCAGGCACGAATCAGGCCCAGTCGCACCAGCATAAGTGCAATCACCGAGGTGGCAAAAGTTTCAAAGAAGCTTTCAACCCACAAGTGAACAACCCACCAGCGCCAGTATTCAGCAACAGCGAGATTTGAGTGCTTGCCGATAAACAGACCTGCACCGTAAAAAAGCCCGATAGCGACACAAGAACTATAAAGGACCCATATCACCGGTCTTATTTCTGCCTGTTTAGTGAACGCAGGTTTTATGGCGGCTGTTACCAGCAGCAACCAGATTACCAAGCCTGCAAGCAATGAAACCTGCCATAGCCGGCCAAGATCAACGTATTCATAGCCCTGGTGTCCGAGCAGATAATTGATATCCAGGTCAAAGTGCTGCTGTATGCCCAGCCATTCACCACCCATGGAACCCAAAATGACCACTACCAGGGCTACCCAGAGCAGATTTACGCCTACGCGCTGGTATTTGGGTTCATATCCAGAAAGCGCCGGAGCGATATACAGACCCGTGCCCAGCCAGGTTGTGGCAATCCAAAATACGGCCAGTTGGGTGTGCCAGGTACGTACGACCGAATAGGGGAGAAGCTCAGAAAGGGGGATACCATAGAAATTCTGCCCTTCCACAGCATAGTGGGCAGTAATACCACCGAGAAAGATCTGAAGTAGGAAGAGTGCAATTGCAGTGACAAAGTACTTGGCAACGGCTTTCTGTGATTGGGTTGGTTTGGTAAAAAACAAGGGGTCCTGTTCGTCGGGCTTGGGCAGGGGGTCATGCCGGCCACTGGCATGATGCCATACTAACGCGCCTATACCGGCTATCAGAGTGATAATACTTAAAATCGACCAAACGATATTGCTTGCGGTGGGTGTGTTACCAAGTTGTGGATCAAACGGCCAGTTGTTGGTATAGGTATGTTCCAGACCGGGTCGTTCGCTAATGGCTGCCCACGCGCCCCAGAAAAGAAATGCAATGAGCTTTTCACGGCGTTCCTGTGAAGGCAGCGTGTCTTCCTTCATGGCGTACTGCTCGCGCAATTCAGCCAGCCTTGGATCATTGCCAAAAAGGGCAATATAGTGCAGGCTCACTCTCTCAATAGCCTGAATACGTGTCGCTGAGAGAGGTACTATCGCTTTGCCCCCTGCGGATACAACCGCAGTATTGTGACGCATATCATCGCGTAGGCTCACTTCCAGTCCCGCTTGAATCTCTGGGGTAAGATTGGCAAAATCCTTACCGTATCGCTGCTGTGCGGTAATATCCAGCCATGCCTGGGCTTCTCGATGCAGCCAGTCCGCAGTCCAGTCCGGGGCAACATAGGAGCCGTGCCCCCAAATTGAGCCCAATTGATGGCCGCCCATAGAGCGCCAAACCAGTTGACCTTGTTCTATATCGCCTTGATTAAATACTGTCTGTCCATCGGCACCGACATAGGCTGCAGGTATCGGGGGTTTTTCTCTGTAGATATCACTGCCCAAACTCAATAACACAGTGAATGAAGCAATTAACACAACAAATAGTGCAGTTACGACCAGCTTGTGCTTTTTCATGAAATTCACCCTTCCAGGGATTTGCAAGAATCGTAATTGTGTGTATTTAAAATAAGCAATGTGACCTTATCTGCAGAAGATGATTAAGACAGACCGGACAGCCATTGAGAATTTAGCAAAATCACGCAAAACGAGGGGCTTATTTTAAGACACGCGCGTATAAACCGGTTTTTCAGAGAACCTCACTTTCTCCATGTCCATTCTTGGCACTTTGCAGGCAGTTGCTCGAGGAAAGTGTATTCGTCCTCTTTGTATCTGATAAAATCAATTTTGAAATTGTCGAAACAACCGCTTCTGGTCCTGTATTTAACCCTTTCATCTGGTAACTGATTTTCCCCTGCCTATCCAGTACTGTAATCATATTGGAATGTGCTATGTCTTTTTTGTTATTATTCATTGGTCTATAGCGCACACCCAATAGGGCGGAGAATTCAAGTACTTCATCTGGATTACCATTCAACATCAACCAGCGGCACTCATCCAGATCATGCTCCTGCATATAGCGTTTTAATACTTCCGGACTATCCCGCCCTGGGTCGAGGGAAATAAGGGTAAACTGAACATCCGGGATATCGGAAGAAGCTATTTTTTTCTCAATACTTCTCAAGTTGGAAAGAATAACCGGGCAACTATGCTGGCAGTAAGTATAAACAAAGGCAATTACCTGCACTTTGCCCTGTAAGTCAGAAATAGATATTTCGTTACCGTTCTGGTCCCGCCATTGTGATTCAGCGTGGTAAACAGAGTCATCGGGAAGTTCAGCAAAGGACCAGGCTGAGGAGCATGGCAGAATCCATGCCATAAACCCTGTGATGACCGTTGTTATCCATTGGGCATTACGATTCAGTATTTTGTGTTTGCGGGTTTGTGTTCTCCTGCGCGAGGATTGCTGACAAAAAAATCCCGATATAGAGTTTATGAGATCTGTGAGTGATATATATGATGTAGTTTCTACAAGCGACATGGATTGTATTATCCCGGTGTTTTCGTTTTCAGTACCATCAATACCAGGATCATTGCTGCATGGGGTCAACCTGCTCATTACTTGCTCCGTAACTGTTGTGGGCTTTTAACCTCAAAGAAAACGTTCCGACTGAATTGCCTTATTGCCCCCTATAAATTTAACCAAAACCATGAAACCCATCTCGTTCAATGCTGGTTTGCATCTCTCGCACAACGAAAACCCAGGGAGCGCATTGTATAGTTTGCGCGATAACTGCTGCGCAGTGCATAACGCATAAATGCGGCGTAATCGCTCGGGTCAACGGAGGAAACAGCACCGGCACCACAAAACAGGGATAGTTCCAGTTGTGTATCTCCACGGGATTCCCCGGTGACCAGTGCGGTATTGAAATCGTTCACCAGTTCCCAGATTACGCCATGCATACCATGCACACCCCAATAGTTGGCTGGAGTATCTTTTACGTTTGGCAGCAGATTGTCGGCGGGTCTGGAGTACCATTCCAGAATTTTTTGGCGGTATGCCGGGTCATTACGACCATCCCTGTTAGTGTCGCTGGCTTGTGCGGCATACTCCCATTCAGCAAGTGATGGCAGGCGCTTGCCAACAGACTTGCAATAGGCCCGCGCAGAAAACCAGGATACGTTAGTCACCGGGGTCTCAGCCAGTGTATCCATTTTCAGTGGAGTCATATGTTGTAGATAATTTCCATCGCTAAATACAGACTTGATATTATCTTTACTCCACTTTGGATTGTGCTGTGTAAAGGCATGGTAGCGCCGATTGGTAACAGCATAGCGGTCAAGCAAGAATGGCCTTACAATCGGCGAATCGGTGCTGTCCTTGAAAAGTGGTGTATAACGCCCGCCGGGAATATAGGCCATTTCACTTTGAGTCGATTTGCTGGATTGGCTTGCTCCCTGATCAGCCTCACCGAGGGTTGGCAGACATATCAGCAAGGCAAACCCCAACAGACCAGTTGTTAGCAAACGCCTGTTTTTCATTTTTTCAATTCCAGCAGATCCTTAATGTAGACGCTGCTTGGCAACTTGTTCAGGTGTGATTTCACCTCCATTGTTGCCCCAGGTATTTAACACATAGGTCAGCACATTGGCGATACTTTCGTCAGACAGTTGCACTGCTGGCATAACACCATCATATGCCTGTCCATTGACTGTGATTTTGCCCGAGAGCCCATTGAGCAGTACATCGATTGAGCGGTCGGGTTTTGCGAGTAAATAGTCAGATCCTGCCAGTGGAGGAAAGGCTCCGGGAATACCCTGACCGCCGGATTGGTGACAGGCCATGCAGTTTTGATCGTAGGTGCGCTTTCCAAATAATATGCGCTCTTCCTTGTTCCGGGCCCTGGCTGATGTACTGCCACTTTCTGCAATGCTTTGAATACCCCCACCTTCAGGATGATAGACCGTATCTTCCTGCTTGCCAGAGTATATAGCGAGGTCCTCTGTACCTTTAATTTTCAACATGCCCAGTGCACCCTTATTGAATGCACGAAAAATAGAATGATCGACTAGTATAAATGTGCCCGGCACATCCACGAGAAACTCCACGATTGCTGAGCCTCCGGCAGGAACAAGGGTTGATTGCACATGGTGATTAACCATATCACCACCTTCTACATATACCTTGTCAAAGATTTCGCCGATGACATGAAATGAAGAAACCAGGTTGGGCCCACCATTGCCCACATAAAGACGAACAGTCTCACCCACATTGGCATGTATGGACTGATCACCTGTTGTCGATCCCACAGAGCCATTGAACACAACGTAGTCAGGGTTTTCAGACAGCGCTTTCTCCATATCAAAAGGTTGCAGACCTTCTTCTCCATACTTTCCTTTGGTATAGAATTCGCTTTGCATGATGTAAAATTCTTTATCTACCGGCGGCATACCTTCTTTGGGCTCTACAAGAATCAGCCCATACATACCGTTGGCAATGTGCATACCAACGGGCGCCGTGGCGCAGTGATATACGTATAAACCCGGGTTCAGCGCCTTGAAAGAAAAGCGTGAAGAATGCCCTGGCGCGGTAAAGGATGAGGTGGCACCGCCACCGGGTCCTGTAACAGAATGCAAGTCTATGTTATGTGGCATTTTGCTCGACGGATGATTATTCAGGTTAAATTCAACCTGATCACCCTCTCTAATGCGAATAAAGTTACCGGGTACCTGGCCACCAAATGTCCAGAAAGTGTAATCAACCCCGTCGCTCAGGCGACCAATCTTTTCTATGGTTTCAAGAGTGACAATCACCTTTGCCGGGTAGTCCCGGGCAATGGGGGGAGGCACGAGAGGTGCCGCCGTGAGCACTGCATGCTCAGTCGGAAGCTGGGAATCCATCTCTGCAAATGCGGGCATACCTATCGACCAGATCATTCCCACCAGAACAAACATCATAATGCCTACACTGTCTATTTTGTATTTTCTGTTTGTCATCATTGCTATATCCCCCAATGGTTCGTTGCAATTTTTGAGCCTAATAACAGATACAGTAGTCACTAGGGACAGTTATCCCGGTGTATATACTGCCTGTTAAATTCAAATACAGTTATGTATAAAGAAGTTCCTCCCTCGAATTCTCAAAGTAAGGGTGGATAGGAAGCGATCGACAATAGTCAGAAAGCCAGACCCTTAAATCAGTGAATGGGTGGCATCTACCTCTCATTAAGCCTTTGAGTGAATCATGGGTGTTTGTCTGGACGGTGTTGGCCCAAGTAAGCACTATCCCCGGTGTTCAGGAGAACGGCTGTTCTTAAGGCCAGTAGAGTCTTCGAACTTATTCGCAGTGCTTTACACCGTTTGCAGGTACAGTAGGACCGTGCTGCATAATTACAGCGGCTATTGATATCCATCAATGTGAATTTTAAGCGTTTCATACAACCAACCTCAGCTATGTATGGTACTTAAATAACCACAATAAATACGTGGGCTTTAAGCATACAAGCATGGTGATACACAGGCCTCTGTATTCTTAGAGCCGATTACAGTGCTAGAAAGTCTGTGCCAGCTGGATGAGGTGTTACCAAGCTCCCATTGTGTGGGATGCAATATCTTCCATATGTGCTTTTCACCTCAGATACTATTCTAAAATATGGTTGAAACAGGATCTTGATTTATATCAATTAAGGTGGCGACTATTGACATAACCGAAGCTGTGAAAAAGAAATAGATTCTGCTATCTCACGGGAAATATAACTGCTTAGGCCTGACTCTGTCAGAGCCGATCGGGTAATGTCCAGAAAAAGAGCAATCAACCAGAAATTTCATGGAGTGCAGAAAAGTAGTTCCTGTGGCCAGTGATCCACCAGTATTGTTGGTTCGGGTAGAAGTTTTGCAAGTGGCCGGATGGGCTATGTAATAATTCAAATTATCGGTACCTTTACAGCAAACTTTATAAGTTGTTTTGGATTTTACAGGTTTTAAAAGGATGAAAGAATTTCAGCTTATAGCCAATGCCAAATTGAGAAGGTGCGGTAAAAAATTGATTTTCGTATAGAACAGGCTGCATTTTTTATAAACATATACACCTTGCTTTAAATTTCCGAATGGTTGCAGAGTGTTTGTCGATAGCCTTTCCTAAAATTTTCAGGATTAATTACGTGAATCACCCGAGATGATTCACGTATGGTCAAAGGGTGATATTCAATAGCTTTTGTTGAGACTTTAATGTGGCGAACAATTTATAAGTGATTGATCATTATATTCAAATTGAAGCCGCTATCTGTAACCGGTGAAAGGCTCACTTATGGTGAGAAGTGGTTATTTTCAGTGACTGAAGATACTCGCCATTGATCAGTATTATTTTCAGTAATGCGAGCAAGTCCAAGAGTAGAAATTAAATAGCCTTCTTCTTTGGTAGATACCTTGTATTTCATTTCGATAGTATTGTTATCAATTTCAGTGCGATTTATAAATTCACTGTGAATACGCGGGTGATCGCTGGAGTCTTCGCCATAAGCTTTATCCAGGTTGATTTCTTTATCAAGCATATCCCTGGCTTGTCCGGTGGTGAGTGCTTTTGCCTTTTGTAAATTGTCATCAATATAGTAGGCCTGTATGAATGCTTCTGACACTTGTCTTGGTGTCTGGTCGTGGGAGGTTTCCGAACACGCAACAAGCAGGCTGAATAGTAGGAGGGCTGAGAAACAATGGGAGGATTTCATATAACGTATACCTTTAAATACATGGATGAACCCACTGGCTGTGGGTAGGCGGTATTGGGTGAGCCAATGCTATTCCAGAAAATTGTAAACCAGGATTATTTTGTTTCTGGTACTCGGTGACGGATTTTGCTGTTTATCGCTCATTCGATGTGTCCTTTTAGGGTGATCTATGGCTGATTGAAACACACTGGTTGAATTTTTTCTAACGCGTTGAGTGGAGACTTTTCTGGCAGTCACCATCCGTTTCTCTGGCAAAAACTGGCCAACTTGCCTTCGCAATGCTGGAACTGGGAGATGAGCAATGTTGCAGATCAGGTGAAGTAATTGCTCTAACGATCCTCCTTAACCATTTCCCTTTCAGCTTTAGCTGAAGGCTGCTGTGCAGTCAACGATCAGGTATGGCAGTGGCCAGCGTGGTATCACTCGTAGACCCTCTGGTCACTGCGGTTGGTTGCGTGGCAATTGTTTTCTTACCTCCCCCAGGATAGTTGTAATGCGGCTGATGTGATGTTGTTGGTGACGGCGGAACGCAGGGCGCCGTTCGCCGGCCTGAGCTTGTCGTGCGGCATACCGATAAACACTACAATTTGCGTGCCACAGTCCGTAAGGCAATCCCGGGAATTAAATTGCTTGGATTTGCCAGGGATTGAAACACCTCGACGGTTTGTCCGGTGGATATAAACCATTTTCTCTTGGTTGATATCCACAAAATGGTTTATATCAACCTATTTCTGGCGTAGAATACATCTTTCTGATTTCCCTAAGTCCTTGTGACCTGGGGTTTTTAGATCCTTGGCAAGGCGTTTGCAATGAGCCTCTTTTATTCAGCCGAAACCGGTTTGTCTTCAAGAGGTGGAATGGCAAGCATGGACATTGCCCGGAAAAGAAATCGTTACCTAGACGTTGAATTGGTAGGTTTGCCTGAAGCCTGCCTGGCGCGCTTTGACAGTGGATATTATTCACCCCCCAGCGCCTTGGAAATTCGTCGACTGCTGGCAGTGTATCAACTGACAGGGGCCTGTGTAGCGGAGATTCTGGGCGTGTCCGATTCGAGAACAGTGCGGCGCTGGACCAGTGGTGAATCAAGAATCAGTTACTCAGCCTGGCGATTGTTGCTTTGGGAGTTAGGTTTGGTAGTAGCTGATTGATGTGACAGCATTTCTCTCTTTCAGGAGGTTGCTGTCTTCCGTTACGCATATTGTAACCAAAGCACTTGGGATTGGTATGCTTAAACAGTTGGTATTTAGACCTCTATGGCTGTTATGTTTAACAATGGGTGCAATCGTTATGATTGCATTGATTGCTGTTGTTTTGCGAGCCAGCTTGAATTTAACACGATACGAGTCCATCAAAAATAATCTTGCGCACCTGACCGCGTTACAAGAAACAGGTATCAATGTACAAGAACACATTATTCAGGCATTAGACAGCAAATCCAGAATTTCTTCTGATGCGAAAGCCAAAATTCGCAAAGACATTGACTATTTACTCTCTCTCGGTTGGCATCTCAATGAGGAAACCCCTGCGCACTTGCGACGCATTCAGGTAGCTTTTGACGATTTAGAGGCCCAGCCAAGAGAAGCCTTGCTGCTAATGCTGGGTGAAATGGAGTCGATCACAAAGCGTGAATTCAGAGCACATACCGCTCTGGTAGAGGTTCTTCATAATGAAACGGTCAGCGAAGTGAATATGTCTTTATTCATCATGGTGATGCTGGCGTTGACCATCGTGTTGGTTATCTTTTCTGTGCGTCGAAAAGTGGCGGTACCCCTATCGAATTTATCACAACTCATGTCAGTTTTAGCGGAAAGGGATTATCAACTGGCTGAAACAGAGCAGATAGACCCCATTATTCTGCCTATTTTTGAGCGTTACAACCAAATGGTTGGTAGATTGCAACAGTTGGAACTTGCGCAACGGGAGAAGCAGGAAAGTCTGGAGAGCCGTGTGCAGATTGCAACAAAAGCCATAGTGGAACAGCAGCTTACACTGGCAAATTCAGAGCGGTTGGCGTATGTCGGCGAAATAAGCGCTCAAATAGCCCATGAACTAAGAAATCCTTTGTCCAGCATCAAGGCTGTGGTCAGAAATGTAAGCATCGAGGTTGATGACGATGATGTCAAGCGTCGACTGGCGCTGGTAGACGGCGAACTAAATCGGATTTCTGAACTTTTAAAAAATCTGCTCAATCTTGCTCAACATAAGCCAGAGAAACCAACTCGCATCAACGTATCTCAATCGATCAGGGATCTGGTTGACTTGGCTGTGTATTCCATCCCCAATCAAGTCAGACTCGAGTTCACAGGTGAAGACGCTGTGTATTTCAACTTGCCGGAAGACAGATTCCGACAAGTGGTGTTGAATCTTATCTTAAACAGTGCGCAAGCCATTGGGGATAAAGACGGCCATATTACCGTGCATATTAACGTGCGAGAAAATATTTTACTGGAGATAGAGGTTTGTGATGACGGACCAGGCTTCAGTACAGGCGATAGAAATACACGAGTACTGGCTTTTTCTTCAGAAAAAAGGCATGGAACCGGGCTTGGATTGGCGATTGTTCTGCGGTTTGCGCATGAGTTTGGCGGTACACTAAAAATTAGTGAAAATTATCCGAAGGGTTCGAAAGTTACGGTCACAATACGACATGACATCTCAGTCAGCTGAAAGCATTTTGATAATTGAGGATGAGGAACTCTTCGCTAGCGAACTAAAGCGTTATTTGCAGCGGGGTGGTTGGGAAGTTAAGTGGGTGCGTAGCCTGAAGGAGGCTCGTCGGGAAATACTTCTCAATTCAAGTGATCCCTCTATCGTTCTTGCGGATATGAAATTACCCGATGGAAACAGTCTTGATTTATTCGAGGAAATCACCAATGTTGTGCATACCTGTGAATGGATTATTCTGACGGGGTATGGGAGTGTACCGGATTCCGTCAGAGCGATGCGCCTGGGTGCTTTCGATTTTCTGACAAAACCCTGCGACTTTGATCAAATGGATCTGGTCATTACGTCGGCATTGAGAAGTACCCGTGCGCAAAGGCGTGTATGGGAAGAATCTGACGCCAATCGAAAAAAATTCTCTGTTGAACGGTTTACCGGTTCCAGCACAAAGGCGAATTCCCTGCGCTATCTTTTAAGACGATTTTCTTCGGTACCCCTTAGTTCGGTAATTATCACCGGTGAGTCCGGTACAGGCAAAGGGCTCGTTGCCCGTATTCTGCATCATGCCAGCCAGCGTGCAGAGTTTCGTATTGTGGAAGTAAACTGTGCTGCAATACCGGAATCTCTTCTTGAGACCGAACTTTTCGGTCATGAGGCGGGTGCTTTTACCGGTGCAAAAGGTCGGCGTCGCGGCTTATTTGAGCAGGCAGATGGAGGAACGCTGTTTTTAGATGAAATTAGCGAAATTCCTTCGGGTTTGCAGGCCAAATTATTAAGAGCTATTGAGGATAAATCGTTCCGGAGAGTTGGTGGTGAGAAAGAAATTCAAGTTGATTTTCAGCTGCTGGCAGCAACCAATAAAAACCTGGAAGATCAGGTGGAAAAAGGGGAATTTAGAAAGGACTTATTCCATCGACTAAATGTGATCAATATTGAAGTGCCCCCTCTTCGTGAGCGATTGGAAGATATCTATGAGCTTGTCCCGCAGTTTATCCAGGAGTTCAATCATACTTCCGGTAAATGCGTGAATAAAATTCCAGATAAAATCTGGGAGGTGATGATGGCGTATGCCTGGCCCGGTAATGTACGGGAATTGCGCAATGTGATTGAGCGCTGCGTATTACTGTCTGATAGTGAGATTTTTCCATACCGCTGGCTATCGCTAGGACAATCCACACCAGGCACCAGCAGTGAAGTAACCTCCAAGGAAACTCCCATTGTGGTGATGAACCTTGATGGAAGTGAATCACTGGAGAGTATGGAAAAGCGGGTTTGCGAAGCTGCGATGCGTCTGGCTGGTGACAACATCTCTGCTGCCGCACGAATATTGTCTCTCAGCCGGGAAACGATGCGATACAGATTAAAAAAACACAATATAAATCAAGGCTAGATAATAGGAATAGTAGACGCTTGTTGGTATGGGCAGTGCTGTCAAGCTGCGAAAATAAAATTACATTTTGACCGAGTGAGACAGGAAGCAGCCCAACTATAATACCCTGTCCCTTAAAAGTTGTATTGTCAACAGAGCAGGTCTGTACAAGGAGTATGATTCAGAGAAAACCATTTGCAACAAACCCGCAGTGTCTGACACCATTAAACTGTTACTGTAAAAAAATGTTCTCTGTGACGTGCCTGTATTTATCTCGATTGCTGAGTGGCATTATTCCTATGCAGATCAACGGATTCAACACCTGAAATCTCTTGTAATGTATCTTGAGCCTTATTCAATAAGTCGTCTTCACCATGTACGATCATTATGAATTTGTCAGCCTTGATAGCGGTCTCGTAGTTAACGATGCTGTCCTTGGGAATGCCAATACTGACCAATGCTGCCCCCAAGGCACCTAAACCACCACCAATGACAACACCTTCAAGAGCACCAACAATCACCTGGACCAGAGGGCCGGCGACAGCTACCGGACCCAATCCGGGAATGAATAGAAAGGCTCCGCCAAATAAAATGCCCCAAATACTGCCCCAGAACATGCCGTTTTTGCCCCAGAACTTTACCCGGTCTCCGGTGTTGTAATAACCGTGCACCTTCTCTTCTGTGTGGTAATCTTTTCCGATAATCGAAATCGATTTTATGTCAATTCCTATGTTTTGCAGGGGTTTTATCGCCGATTCAGCCAAATCATGGCTAGGGAAGACCGCTGTGCAAGAGTTTTTACTGTCCATTTCGTACCTTCAAAAAAATGCCGCTATTAACCTTGCCAGGTTACAATAGCGGCGTGCTAAATGATTTTCGCTATTTAATAAAGCTCTTCAATGGCTTCGTATACGGTGTCACCTTTATTGTTTTTGCAATAAGTGATCATATTCGCGTGCCAATCCACGTAATCATCCTCTTCGATGAGGGGCTTATTCCAGGTAAACCAGGAATATGCGTCATACCAATAGTACACTCGAACAAAATCTTCCGGGTCGTAGTCGATAAACTGACTGCATGTAATATTCAGGTAGGGATGGTCTTTTTTGTCATCTTTCTTTTCAGCCACGGCGCCAGCTGAAAAAGAAAATGCCAATAAAGCAACAAGTAGGGTTTTAACCCGCATATGATTTCTCCTCGAGAGTAAAGTCAAGCGCCTCTAAATGTAGCAGCTTACCCTGCTTTCGGGTTAGGACATCTTGGCCTAGAAAGTGTAAATAGTTTGTGTGTGAAATATGAACAATATCCAGGGAGCTATAAAACCATCCATTCAGTCGATACAAGCAGTGTTGTAAGCAAGTTGTTATTCAGTTTGCCTTGATTGTTGATGCTTGGATAGGGCTCAAGAGAGCCCGCTTGATGATTTGATAGGTGTTTTACATTACACATTACTGGAGGAGGCGCTTGCCATTTGGTAAGATCTCCGATGGAGATCTATTAAGTAAATTTGATATGATCTGGGATTGATGCATGTCGATACAACATAGTCCGGGAAATAGTCCAATGCATGAAGTTGAACGCAATGCGAACAAATTGACCGCTTTACCACTGATCTTTATTACTGCAGCATTGTTCATGACTTTGAGAAACATGCCGGCGATGGCCGAAACCGGTATGCATATGATTTTTTTCAATTTTATTACAGTATTCTTATTCTTGATTCCTGCGGCTCTGGTTTCTGCCGAGTTGGCAACCGGATGGCCGCATAACGGCGTGTATGGCTGGGTTAAAGCAGCCTTTGGGCCTAAATTGGGTTTTCTCGCTGTATGGCTGCAATGGGTACAGAGTATCTTTGGGATAACCAGTATCCTGGCCTATGTTGGTGGCTCTTTGGCCTATGTGCTTGCACCTGAACTTGGGAATAATAAGTATTTTATTGCACTAACTATTTTTACTATTTACTGGCTGGCTACCATTATGAACTTCAAAGGTGCCAAACGGTCGGGATTGATTTCAAGTGTCGCACTTATTGCAGGAGTAATCACGCCGACGCTTCTTTTGATAGGGTGTAGCACCTGGTACTTTTTGCAGGGCAACCCAATACAAGTGAATTATCAACTTACTCAGGAAAACTTCCTACCCTCTTTTACGGATACAACCGGGCTGTTGCTGTTTCTTAGCTTTGTGTTTGGATTTGTAGGCATAGAGGTATCAGCCAGCCATGCAAGGGACGTGGTGAATCCGCAAAGAAATTATCCCATTGCACTATTCACTGCAGCGTTCATCGGATTTGTATTGACATTATTGGGTGGGCTTGCGATTGCGGCTGTGGTGCCTGCTGAAAGTATCGATTCTATTAATGGCGCAACACAAGCCTTTTCTCTTTTGCTGCAACATTACCAGCTTTCCTGGCTGATACCTGTAATCGCTTTTTTGATTGCCATGGGGGCGGCGGGGCAGGTAAGTACCTGGGTTGTCGGACCAATTAAAGGGTTATGGGCTGCAGGTATGGAGGGAAATCTGCCTCCTTATCTTCAAAAAACCAATCAATACGATGTGCCGGTGAAACTATTACTGATTCAGGCAACATTGATTTCTGTTATTGGCTTGTTGTTCCTGTCATCAAGTGATGTGAATACAATATTCCTAATGCTCACGTCAACTGCAATTGTATTGTACGCAATGATGTATATTCTCATGTTCCTGGCTGCAATTCGACTTCGGTATTCTCATCCCGAAGTTCATAGAGCTTATAAAATACCCGGTGGAAAACTTGGGATATGGGGCATCAGTCTAACCGGTGGCATTTCCATATTTGCATGTCTTCTTATTGGATTTATTCCTCCAAAACCAAATCCTTGGGGATTCTGGGGCTTCGAATCCCTGTTGATTTCAGTGTGCATTGTTTCAATTATAGCGGCATTTATCATTATCAATAGACGCAAATCCAAATGGATTGGCAAAAGTCAAGATTCGTCACTTATTTACGGAGAGGGATAAGATGGTTTTTCACATTAAGAATGATATCGAGAAGACAAGTGGGTTAACGCCGGGGTACGGCTCCAGGGAAATGACGGAGCCAACACCAAAATTTACACTTCCTGAACGGGAAATGTCTCCAACGGTGGCTTACCGTTTGATTCATGATGAATTGATGCTGGATGGAAACGCCCGACTCAATTTAGCCACTTTTGTCACAACCTGGATGGAGCCAGAGGCAAAAGCGTTGATGGCTGAAACATTTGATAAAAATATGATTGACAAGGACGAGTATCCACAAACTGCACATATTGAAGAGCGGTGTATCAATATCGTCTCAAACTTGTTCAATGCACCGGAAGGAGGCATAGGAACTTCTGCTATTGGATCAAGTGAAGCGGTCATGCTGGCGGGGATGGCGTTGAAGTGGAAGTGGCGTGAACGCATGAAAAGTAAGGGTAAAGCAACGGATAAACCCAACTTAATCATGGGTAGTAATGTCCAGGTTGTATGGGAGAAATTCTGTCGTTATTGGGATGTCGAGCCCAGGTACGTTCCAATGGAGCCAGGGCGTTACGTAATCCATGAGGAGGGAGTGTTATCCCTAATTGACGAAAATACCATCGGTGTTGTTGCAATTCTCGGTACCACCTATACCGGAGAGTTTGAGCCAATTGAGAAAATTCATGATGCTCTTGTAGCGCATAATGAGCACACTGGATATGACACACCTTTACATATCGATGCAGCCAGCGGAGGGTTCGTTGCACCATTCCTGCACTCGGATTTAAAGTGGGATTTTCGTTTACCCTTGGTGAAGTCTATCAATGTTTCTGGCCATAAATATGGCCTTGTCTACCCTGGTGTCGGATGGATATTGTGGCGCAATTCCGATGAGCTGCCTGAAGACTTGGTGTTCCACGTGAATTATTTGGGTGGCGATATGCCAACCTTTACACTGAACTTCTCTCGGCCCGGAAACCAGATCGTAGCACAATACTACAATTTTATCCGTTTGGGTTTTGAAGGCTACAAGCGAATTATGGAAAACCTGCAATCAACAGCGATGTACCTGGCTGCCGAAATTGAAAAACTTGGGGATTTTTCGGTTATCAATAATGGAGAGACCATTCCGGTTGTGGTGTTTCATGTGACCGGTGAGGTACCATTTACCGAGTATGATATCTCTGATGCCCTGCGAATGTACGGCTGGCAGGTGCCGGCATATACAATGCCAGAAAATATTCAAGATATGTCTATATTACGCCTTGTGGTTCGCGAGGGATTTTCCAGAGATATGGCTGATTCATTGATTAGGGATATCAAGCGTGCCACTTACAACTGTAATGGGGCTAACAGCAAAGGCCAGAGAATGTTTTCCCACTAGTTTAGATCAAACTGGTTGTAAAGGCCCTGTTTAAGTTAAGGGACCACTGCGCATCACAGCGATCAAACCTGATGCGCATGGCGCATATATGCCAAAAATAACACACCCAATACGGCCTAAACGGCGCAGATACCGTCAGCAGATAGATCAGGCATATCAGCTATTCTGTTTTACTTTCGCAGTCAGCCAAAAAATACGGCACATACCAAAGCCTTTACTGGTATGTTTGTAATTTTGATGCTGGCGTGCTTTCGGGGGGTAGCCTGAGACACAAAACGCCGGAATGAACACCAGCTCTGATGGAATACGAATGCCTCAGGCATCAGTGTATCTGATTAAAAAATACTACTATTAGGTAGCGTATCAACCAATAAACGATATCCTGTGATCCCGGATTTTTATGTTTTTAATACTACATGTCATTATTGTTGTTGGATTTACCATTCGCATATTATTGCGTGATGATTTATCACCAACCTCCCGCCTGGCCTGGTTTGTCGTTATTCTCATTTTACCTTATGTGGGAGGTGCCCTCTATTTCCTGTTCGGAGAAATAGATCTTGGTCACCATGCCAATGAGCATCATAGCGCTATTTGGAGTGATTTGAAGTCACAATGCGGAGCTGTTTTTAGTCATGAAAAAATCACACATAAGCTGGTTTCCCCCGCCTACCAGCCCGGATTTTTCTATGCCGCTTCGGTAAATGGTTTTTATACCACTGCCGGCAATACCGTTGAACTGATGCCTGATCAGGTTACTGCCAGAGGGCGATTAATTGAGGATATTGAAGCTGCTAAAGATCATGTACATGTGCTGTATTATATCTGGCTGGAAGATCATACGGGTATCGCGACTGCCAAAGCCATTATCCGTGCCGCACAAAGAGGGGTGATATGCCGAGTGATGGTGGATGGTTTAGGGTCGCGTGCTTTTGTCAACTCCCATCTCTGGGAGAAAATGCGCACTGCAGGTGTGCATACTGCCGTATCGTTGTCACTGAAACACCCCATTCATACGATATTGACCAGTCGTATTGATTTACGCAATCACCGAAAAATCACCATCATTGATAATGCAATTACCTATTGTGGCAGTCAAAACTGTGCCGATCCTGAGTTTAGAATAAAGGCAAAATACGCACCCTGGGTTGATATCATGACGAGAGTAAAAGGCAGTGTCGTCGCACAAAATCAGGTGCTTTTTGCCAGTGATTGGGTGCAAACAACTGGGGAAACGCTGGATAATTTGCCATTTGTAATGACGACTGTATCCCAAGGCATTCCTGCCCAGATTATGGGGGATGGCCCAACAGGCAGGTTGGGCTCCACCCCGCAACTTTTTTCAACATTGATTAGTACGGCACAAAGAGCGCTGACAATTTCAACACCCTACTTTGTGCCGGATTCAACCGTTCTGGAAGCGCTGTGTGCTGCGGCACATCGCGGTGTGAATGTTGCACTCATCTTTCCCAAACATAATGATTCGTGGGTGGTGTCTGCGGCCAGCCGCAGCTATTATGGGAAGCTCCTGCAGGCAGGCGCTAAAATTTATGAATTTAGAGACGGTTTGCTGCACGCCAAAACACTCACAATAGATGGGATTGTCAGCTTGATAGGATCATCCAATCTGGATTTACGCAGCTTTGATCTCAATTACGAAAACAATTTGCTATTGTATGATAAGGCGGTCAGCAATAATATACAGGAGCGCCAATCCGAATACATCGCCCGATCAGATCCTGTAGCTATTGAAGATGTTCTCGCCTGGCCACGTCGCAAAAGGATCTGGCAAAACGTGATTGCAACTATTGGGCCGGTATTATAAAAGCTGGCCTTAAAAATTAGCGTGAGAGAACTATGCATGTTGAATTGTTTATCTATTATTTGCTGCATTGTTCACCTTTTTCAGACTAGAGTCACCGTGGAGTTGTGCTTGCGACAGCGTGTTTTCATATAAGCAACTTTTCACCTACCCTCAACACAATTCAGGTGCCAAAGTATTTAAGTCTTATGTCATGGGGTTTGGCATCATCCCTTTCTACCGGGCACAGGGC
The DNA here is from genome assembly GCF_030440425.1 of Microbulbifer sp. MI-G. Taxonomy (NCBI): domain Bacteria; kingdom Pseudomonadati; phylum Pseudomonadota; class Gammaproteobacteria; order Cellvibrionales; family Microbulbiferaceae; genus Microbulbifer; species Microbulbifer spongiae. The sequence goes on along the minus strand of NZ_CP098023.1, from coordinate 3,762,470 downwards.
AAGACGGCAATTAATTCCGTTTCACAGAGTAACTCCGGGCGGCAAACATCAGCCTGCACCCAAACATTAGGAAAGCCTTCGAAACCCGCACTTCGAAATTTGTGCAGCAAGTGCAGCTGATCGGCTGGCCGTTTTACGTAGGTGATCGCGAAAACAATATCCTGAAAAGTCGCGCCCTGGCCTTTCAGTAGGGCGCGTATATTCGCCAGCATACGGTCCGTTTGCGCGCTGCAGTCACCTACATGGGCTGACCTGCCAGCCTGATCAATGCTGGCCGTTCCGGAGACAATCAGCATGATCTTATTCGATTCAGTGACTCGCATACCGCGCACGAAATCCGCACCGTATTCCGGCGCTTCATTCAGGGTGGGCGATCGCATCGGGATCCGCTCTACAGGATTGGGCCTTTTCACCGCGTAGAAACCGAGGCACAATTTGTGTCTTTCAAAGGCCAGGATACTGCCGATAGCCGTGCTGGCCGGAGCGGGCCCAATTCCCCGCGAGTCGAAAAACGCCCGCCGTGCCCGGTTCAGGTCATTGTAGTCACGGTCTATATCACGAAGGTGAATCCAGGTGCGCACCACGTCGCTAAACGCCAGGCCCGATTGTTGCAGTAAGCTCTCGGCCAGTTCGAGCACGCCGTAGGTCTGTTCATGGGCATTGTCGCCTGCACTGCAGAGTCCACCGGCGAGTACACGGGTTTCATCCTCCAACTGAACCCGCAAACCGCGCCCAGTGGTGCTGGCGGTACTGCCACAGGCTACAGCAGTCTTGACGGTGGTCAGGCTGAATATCGATGTACCGGGGATGATCGCTTGAACCAGGACTTCGAGGTGGGCTCGGGCATGCAGCGGGGGTTGTCCGATTTCTGTGCGGGCGGGGTCGATGAACTTTTCCCCACTTGCAGCGAGTACCTGTGCTCTTGCTTTTCGCACAGGGGCGATATTTTCGGGGAGATTCTGCAGGAATACCATCTCGGAAATGATTGAAGCGATACTTCCGCCCTTGGCGGATAGCGTCTTTTGTATCGCCCTGTAGATTGCTGCAGCCTGGGTACCCACATCAGCCCGGTGAGTTGGAGCCTGACAGTGTAAGAAGAGTTCGCGGGCCCTGGAGCCCTCAATGCAGCGCAGGACGATTGGACAACCATGGACCTCAAACGATTCAGCGGGAGGGTGGAAAGTCACTGGGCACCTTTTCGCAGCAAAAGGGTCTGGAGGGCCAAGCCGCTTACAAACTGTCGGTAGTGAGATCGGAGTAAAACTGCCTCTAACAATTGTCGGAGGGCAATTCACCACCCGGAGTCGACGAAACAAACGTTAAAGCTTCAGGTTTGTTGTTCTTGAAGCAATTTCCAGCGCCATCGGTGACCTCAAACTGAAAGTAGACAAGGTCCGAAGCGAGGAAGTCGAAAATGCCCCCCGGTGGGCTTTCGCCGTTGCCATTCAGTATATTCAGAGAAACCTGGTTATTGTTTGCCGCCGGATCTGAAATCGGCGGCCTGTTATCGCAACTGTTGTCCGTGCCAGTAGTGGCACTACACCAGCCCAATACGCCAATGCCAACAAAATCATTGTTCGCGACGCGGTTTTTATCAACCACGTGATTGCTCACCCCCATCAACAACACACCCGCTCCCGGAGGGAGATCCGCCTGGAAGCTGCCGTCCGGGGCCCTGTTCGGCCGGTTATTGTCATGGATATGATTGTGCTCAATAATCCAGTTTTCCATGACCGGCAAGGGTGGGTTGCCCGCACCGTTGGGGTGGAACAAACCAACACCCACAGTATTGTCGTAGATTTTGTTATGTCTTACCTGAATCTGATTGGATACGGTAATTTCGAAGCCGATAACGCTACCGAATAATTCGTTGCCGATCACACGAATATGCTCGGAGCCCGCTACCCACATAGCGGTATCCAGGGAGCCATAGGAAATATTATCCCGCACCAAACCATTGCTGGAGAGGGTTGGGTAGATACCATTGTTCCGGTTATTGACAGAGGCATTGCGAACAAAGTGAAACCCGTTGACCCACCGGGTCTGGATGCCGTTGACCGGGTATCCCTCGACACTGAAGCCGCGGAGGTAAAAACCCTGCAGTTCATCGGCACAGGCACTGTCTTTGTACTCGCAACCCGCGGGTGCCACGTAAATGCCGGTCTCCTGGGCGCCATTGGCGATAAGGCGAACCCTGTTGGACATACCCCCATCGGTACCAGAGGGATGGCTATGGCTGTTTTCCGACTTCCCAATCAGGCGGAGGTTGTCCTTGGTGATACGCAGGCCATAGAGGCTAGCGGCATCTTCATAATAATCACCGGGCTCGACCAGGATGGTATCACCGGGGTTCGCTGCATCAATTGCCGCCTGGATCGATTCTCCGGGGTAAACCCGGTGAATACCCGCCCGGGCTGCGACGGTGGTGACTAACAGGGCGACAGCAAGTATTTGAAGTATAAAGCGCACAGGCATCTTGTTATCCCAACTTGAAAAGGGCCTACATGGGTTTGTGATCAGCGCTTGTGGTATGTTCAATCCCACCTCCCACTATTCGTACATGGATGACTGATAGATGTCAATTGCCCATGTGGGACTGTCATCACAAACCCGCCCACGACAATTCGGGAACCCCGACCAGTGGGCCCTCAATTGACTTCAATCCCGGGGTACTCCACACTCACCGGGTCCCCAGGGGTTGTGGTGACGGCCTGTAATATTCTCGAATAATGGAAGGACCTCGCCCTGCGGTGAAGGGCTCCGGGCATCAACAAACGATCCTCTGTATTGCCTGTGTACGTGAATACATTTTCAGTCTGTGCCGGCCTTCTCGGCGCCCTGCTTGTGCTGTGTGGCTGTGGGCGGGAAGGCGGCCCCACCCCTGTGCCCCCTTTTCCCAGCAAGCCAGCAGGGCAGCTGGAGATTCTCTATCCGCTGGACGAGACGCTATTCCCACCGGAGATTGTGGCACCCACTGTCGTCTGGGAAGATAAGACGGAAGGTGTTGTGCGATGGCAGGTGATGTTGCGTTTTCACGGTCGGGAAACGGTGCTTCGCTTTGACAGTGCGGAATCCCGCTGGCGCCCTTCGGAGCAAGACTGGACCGACATCAAGCAGCAATCTATCAAGAGCGACACCGAGTTGGCGGTCATTGGCCTCGACACCGGCGGCATAGTCGCCGCCTCTGCAACTGTGCGGATTCGCACTTCAACAGATCCGGTAGAAGATGCGATCTTCTATCGCGAGGTTCCGCTGCCGTTTATCCGTGCTGTGCAAGATCCCTCGCGTATCCGCTGGCGCTTCGGAGCCATTGATTCCCAACACCGCCCCCCCGTTGTGCTGGAGAATTTGCCGGTCTGTGGTAATTGCCACTCTTTCTCAGGCGACGGCGGTATATTGGGTCTCGATGTCGATTATGGAAACGACAAGGGCGGTTATGCCATTCTTCCCGTAGAAGAACAGATGGTATTGAACGACGAGAAGATCATCACCTGGAGCGACTACAGGCGCGACGATGGCGAAGCCACCTTCGGCCTACTCTCACAGATATCTCCGGATGGCCGCTACGTGATCAGCACCGTTAAGGACCGGGCAGTATTCGTGGCGACACCGGGCATTGAGTTTTCCCAGCTCTTTTTCCCAATCAAGGGGATTCTGGCAGTCTACGACACGGTAGAGGGTACCTACAAGTCACTGCCGGGGGCCGACGACCCCGGCTATGTACAAAGCAACCCCACCTGGAGCCCCGATGGCCAGTCGGTTGTCTTCGCACGCGCGAAGGTCTACCGGAATGACGCCGTTGCCAAATCGAACAGTATTCTGTTGAACGAACAGGATGTGCCGGAATTTATCGAGAATCAGCAGCCGTATAAATTCGATTTGTATCGCGTGCCCTTTAACGGGGGCCTTGGTGGCAAGGCCGAACCCATTGCAGGTGCCTCCCACAATGGCAAAAGTAACTTTTTCGCGAAGTTTTCCCCCGACGGCCAGTGGATCGTTTTCACCCAGGCAGAAAATTACATGCTGTTGATGCCGGATAGTGCGCTGTACATTATCCCGGCGGCAGGCGGCGAAGCCCGGCGCCTGCGCGCGAATACCGCGCAGATGAATTCCTGGCACAGTTTCTCGTCGAATGGCCGCTGGCTGGTATTCTCTTCAAAAGTCAACACGCCCTATACCCAGCTCTTTCTGACCCATATCGATGAGGAGGGCCGCTCCAGCCCCCCAGTGGTGCTTGATTGGTTTACCGGCAGCGATCGCGCGGGCAACATCCCGGAATTTGTCCCGCTGCCGGCCGGTGCCATCGCGCGCATTCAGGAGCAATTCCTGGACGCTTACTCCTTCCTTCGCGCCGGCATGGCCAACGAACGCACCGGCAACTACTCCGGCGCTGTTCGTAGTTACGAACGCGGTCTGGCAGTGGAACCCGGGAACGTGGAGCTGTTGAACGCGAAGGGGTTTGCCCTGTTTCAACAGGGCAAGAGCGAAGCGGCTGCAGTGGCGTTGGAGAAAGCGCTGAAGATAGATCCAAAGCATCGGAAGTCCCACAATAATATGGCCTTGGTGTCTATCGAGATTGGCGAGCTTGAATTGGCCGAAGCCCATTACCGTGAGTCACTGGCAATCGAGCCGCAGGCGGCGATCTATAATGATCTCGGCTTTGTGCTGGAACGCCAGGGCCTGCCCCACGAGGCGATGGAAATGTATCGCAGATCACTGGAGCTGGACCCGGAGTCGGCGGCGGCACATTTCAACCTGGCGACTGCCCTGCTGCTTGATGCAGCATTTCAGGAGGCTGAAACCCACTTCCGGGCGGTTATTGCCCAACAACCGAGCACACAGGCCTATGCCGGGCTCGGTATCGCCCTAATACAGCAGGGCCATATCGGCGAAGGGCTCACCAGTTTGCAAAGTGCCATTGAAGCAGATCCGAAAAATACTGCCGCCTACGACCATCTGGCGTCCACCCAGGTGCAGCAGGGCAAGCTGGAGGCCGCCGCGTCTACCTATCGTCGTCGCATTCGCAACCAGCCCAGTGTGGCAGCTTACACGGAGTTGGCCAGAGTGCTGGCGCGCCTTGGGCACCACGATGCGGCTCGCCGGGCCAGGGCGAATGCGAAAGCAATGCGCCTTGGCAAAAAGGCGGTGCAATAGCCCGGCACTGCACTGCGGTAGCTTTGCGCAAACAGATCCATGAGGGATTTCCAGGCTGGATTTGTCGCTGTGTCACCTGGGCGGAAATCCGCTCGGGCCTGGCCATTGCAAGTTCTGTCGGCAATAGTTCCATCGGCGCAGAATATCCCTACCTGTCCGCCTGATCCTACCTATTCTCTACGGGAAAATGTCACCCCTGTATACCCGTCAGGTATCCCTGAAGCACTTGAGAGTTCCACAGCACTTTCGGAGTGCCAGGCGGCTCCATTGCCGGATAAGAATGATGCGTGTGAATCAGACAATGAAAACATTTCTTTTGCGGCGCATATTTTTCAGTGTGCTGCTGCAGCTTCCCTGCCTCTCTCTTGCCAGTGAGCAAAACCCCGCGAGCGTTGTCACCAAAAAGGCAAATCAGAAGATCCTGAAAGCGCTGCCCTTTGATCATCGGCAGGACTTTGAAGACATAAAGCGCGGATTTATTGCCCCGCTTCCGGACAATGGCATCATCAAGAACGATCAAGGGGGTCCAGTTTGGGATCTGGGGGCTTTTCAATTCGCACGGGGAGAAGTGGCACCTGATACCGCCAACCCGAGCCTGTGGCGCCAGCTGCAGCTGATTTCAGAGGGGGGGCTTTACAGGGTGACCCCACGTATCTACCAGGTGCGCAGTGCCGATCTCTCCAATATCAGTTTTATTGAAGGCGATAGCGGCGTCATTGTCATGGACCCACTGATATCGGCGGAAACCGCCAAAGCGGCACTGGAATTATACCGGCAGCATCGCGGTAACCGGCCGGTGGTTGCGGTGATTTACACCCACAGCCATGTAGACCATTACGGCGGCGTGCGCGGTGTAGTAGACGAGGAGGAGGTTAAGTCCGGCAGGGTCAAAATCATTGCCCCCGAAAATTTCCTGATAGAGGCGGTCAGTGAAAATGTCTTCGCCGGTAATCATATGGCGCGCCGGGCCAGTTTTATGTACGGCAACCTGATTTCCAAAGACCCTAAGGGTACCCTGGGTGCAGGACTTGGCCTGGAAACCTCCACGGGCACGGTCACCCTGATCGAGCCCACAGATACGATTACAAAAACTGGCCAGACCCTCAAGGTTGATGGCCTGACCTTTCATTTTTTAATGGCGCCGGGTTCCGAAGCGCCGGCGGAGATGCATTTCTTTGTTCCCGAGTTAAAGGCGGTCACCGCCGCCGAAAATGCCACGCACACGTTACACAATCTCTATACACTGCGCGGTGCCAAGGTGCGCAATGCACGGAACTGGTCCCGCTATCTCAATGAGACCCTGCAGCGCTGGGGAGAGAAAGCGGAAGTATTGTTTGCGCCACACCACTGGCCCACCTGGGGGAAGGAAAATGTCGTCAACCATCTGAAGAAGCAGCGGGACCTGTACAAATACCTCAATGACCAGACCCTGCGCCTGGCCAACCATGGTTATAACATGGTTCAAGCGGCCGAGATGATGACGTTGCCACCGGAACTGTCCCAATACTGGGCCAACCGCGGCTACTATGGCAGTGTCAATCACGATACCCGGGCTGTGTGGAATTATTATCTCGGTTTTTTTGACGGCAACCCCGCGCGCCTCTACCCGATGCCACCCACTGCCGCCGGTAAAAAATATGTACAGTATATGGGGGGAGCGGCGAATATTATTCAGCAGGCCAAGCGGGACTACAATGCGGGAGAATACCGCTGGGTGGCGGAGGTGCTGGACAAGCTGGTGTCCGCCGAACCCAACAACCGTGCGGCGAGGGATCTCCTGGCAGATGCCCTGGAGCAGATGGGATACCAGCAGGAAAATGGAACCTGGAGAAATTTCTTCCTGAGTGGTGCCAAGGAGCTGCGTGATGGCATTGAACGGTTGCCTGTGCCCCTGACTGCCAGTGCCGATACCATCCGTAATATGCCCACTGAATTGATTTTTGATTACCTGGGGATTCGCCTGAACGGTCCCAAGGCCACGGGTAAGCAGATTTCTATCAATATCACCCTGCCGGATATCAATGAGCACTATGCCCTGGTGCTGGAAAATGCAGTGCTGAATTATACAGCACCGGTGAGCAGCCCCCACTGCAGCGTCACCATTCAACGCAGCGACCTCAACGATATCCTCCTCGGTACCGCGACCCTGCAGGAGAAAATCCGGGATGGCGCGGTGAATATCGAAGGGGATGCAGAGCAATTAAAGTTGTTGCTGTCCCTGATGGATCAGTTCGACTTCTGGTGGAACCTGGTTACGCCCGAGCCTATGGACAAGCAGTCCCTGGAAGCGTCTTGATCAGCGGCCCATTGCCTGGGATACAGGGTGAACAAAAGACACCGCTGTATTGCCCGGCCATGTGTGGTATAGTGGCGCGGCTGGGATTACTCAGCTGCGTCATTTGTAGGTCGGTAACACTCCGACATCCCCACCGGAACGATTCTCAAATTCTTCCCGGAATTTTCTACTGAATGCCGCGCACCGGTTTTGCCGGTGAATAGACGGCTGTGTGCACCGGGCGCCACCTTGCTCGGATTGCCGACTCCGCTTTCTTTCCTGGCACCCTTGGGCGGGTGCGTTTGATTGCGCCTGTAGCGCAGTTAGAGGTTCTTTATGTTGTTTGAAAATCTGGGTCTGACCCGGGATATTGCCCGCGCCGTTGCGGAGCAGGGATACCGCAAGCCTACACCGATCCAGGCCCAGGCTATCCCGGCGGTGATGCAGGGCGGGGATGTGATGGCGGCGGCCCAGACAGGCACCGGAAAAACGGCAGGTTTTACACTGCCGTTGCTGCACCGCCTGAGCGCGGGTCAGCGCGCCTGCAAAGGCCAGGTTCGCGTTCTGGTACTGACACCCACACGGGAGTTGGCCGCACAGGTATATGAGAATGTGCAAAGCTACAGCAAATACCTGCCAATGCGCCACACGGTGGTGTTTGGTGGGGTCAAGATCAATCCACAGATCTCGCGATTGCGTGGCGGCACCGATATGCTGGTGGCGACACCGGGGCGTTTGCTGGATCTGCACAGCCAGGGCGCTATCCACTTCGACCAGTTGGAGGCCCTGGTACTGGATGAAGCCGACCGTATGCTGGATATGGGCTTTATCCACGATATTAAACGGATATTGAAACTACTGCCCCGCGAGCGCCAAACCCTGCTGTTTTCCGCAACTTTTTCCGCAGAAATCCGCCAGTTAGCCAAAGGGCTGGTCAACAATCCCCTGGAGATCGATGTCAGCCCCCGTAACTCCACCACTGCAACCGTACGCCAGACTCTTCACCCGGTGGACAAGGCGCGAAAAACAAAACTGTTGAGTCATCTGATTCGCGAGCATCACTGGCACCAGGCCCTGGTGTTCAGCCGCACCAAACACGGTGCCAATCGCCTGGTAAAACAGCTGGAGGCAGATAATATCCGTGCTGTGGCGATCCACGGCAACAAGAGTCAGAATGCCCGTACCCGCGCGCTGGCGGAATTTAAGGCAGGCAAGGTACAGATCCTGGTTGCCACGGATATTGCTGCGCGAGGGATCGATATTGACCAACTGCCCCAGGTGGTGAACTTCGACCTGCCCAATGTGCCGGAAGACTACGTACACCGGATTGGTCGCACGGGACGTGCCGGTGCCCACGGGCAGGCAGTGTCCCTGGTGAGCGCCGATGAGTTCAAACAGTTGCGGGATATCGAGCGCCTGATTGGTAAAGCAGTGCCACGGGAAGAGGTCGAGGGTTTCGAGCCCGACCATCAGGTGCCGGCCTCCGGCAGTCCGCGGCGCAGTGATGGGCAAAGACAGCGCTCTGAACGCCAGAAGCGCGCAGGGGGTGCGCGCGGGAAAGGCCGTCACAGCGGTGATCGCACGAGCAGGAGTCGCGCCGGGCGGCGCGGGAACAGGGAGGGTACTCCCATCCATTCTGGTTATTAGGCTCAGAGGCCACACCGATGCGTGAGTGGAAAAGGGCTATACACCGGGTTTTCAGATAGCTGGTGTATACAGCGGCGCTATGATTGTGCGACGCGGTGCTTGAGTATGTGGTCCCCCCACCGTTGGGCGGGGAGACCGTGGATGCGGAAAAAAGCAGAGCGCAGGTGCTCTCAAACAATAAAAATAGCTGTCGTGGCTGGTCTATCAGTATAGAGGCCGGAGCGGTTACTCCTCTCCCTCAGGTTTGAGCTTTTGGGATTCTGTAATCTGAAGCATGCGCTTTTCGCCGCGCTCTCCCCGGATTTTTACTCTGTCGCCGGATTTCATCCCTTTTTTCTTGATTTCCTCCGCATCAATAAAATAGTAGTTGCCAGTCTGCTCATCTTTGAGGGAGAAGCGGTGCTCCGATTTTCCGGATTCAAAATCCTCGACAATAATCTCTTCCAAAGTACCGGTGACGACTTCTTCCGCCTGGGCGAAAAGGGAAAAGTGCAGTCCGGCTAACAGCGCTAGAACTCGAAGCATAATATCCACCTTATCGGTTGTTACCATTTTGAAGTAATTATTCGCTATAACTGACGGCAATGACTGCTGACTGGTTTTCAGCAATTCGGGACTTATATTCAATTTTCAATCCTATTGCCTCATCGGTAAAGTCATCTCCAGGCTGCGCAAGTACAGCAACATGATTGGAAGTTCTATCATTGAGGTAATGAACTGTCACTGAATGCGCATAATGTGGCCGGGGATTGAGCTCATTGTGTGCCACATGGTAATTGACATAGTAATGACTCTGGCCATTGCTGCTGCCGGTACTCTCCACTTTAAGTTGCTGTGGCAGGGTGCCGGACCGATCCCCGGCAGTCAGCTCAATGGCCTGTATCTCCAGGTCCTGGGAACTGTTTGAGGCCTGCTTTACGGTAACCGTGTATTCCGGGAATAAGCGATACCAGTCCATATATTCCCGGTGCGCGCTGCCAAACAGCCTTGACTCGGAGCGGTTGCCCATATAGGCGCCGCCGGTGCCGTACTCATCCTCGCCACTGTCGTTGGTATCCCCATCATTGTTACTGTCCCAGCCAGCGTGGCCGAGGCCGATATTGTGCCCCAGTTCATGTCCCATGAGCAGCTGATCCGAGTCGGAAGCCACCATACTCCACCTTCCGCCCACGGCGGCAACGCCGTACCCTATAAGACCTTCGCGATACGCGGCCCGGGGGTATATGTAGACCTGGTGACGCCATTTGTTCAGCGCCAGAGGTGCGCCGTTCTCATCGACAAGGTTGTTTTCAGCCCACTGGTAGGCCATGTTACGCCATGTATGGCCGCTGTCTGTGTACTCCCCTTGCTGACCAGCTTTGGCGCGGGCTGCTGCGTCCGCAATACTCAGGATGCCGCTATTCTGGCTGTCCGGAATATCAAAGCGAATGCAATCAATGGAACTCTCCTCCCTGTTGGCCTCACCGTAGCAGTAGTGCTGGAGGGTGTTGTCACTCACGCGGTGACGAAGGAATTTCAACTGGCCCAGGGAGTTTTCCCGATAGGTGTTATCGAGGGAATCCACATCATTGAAGACCATATCCGCAATATCAGAAATGTCGGCCCGATCTGTGGCCAGTGCATCGGAAAAATTCATCAATATAAAAACAATACTGCTTTCTGTGGGCTCAAGGGTGGCAATGGAGAAGACAACGGTTTGCTCTGTGTCATCGCTTAATGTAAATGTGATGGAATCCTCGGTGAGATCCCCTTTCTTGATGCTGTCCGCTTTACTATTCAGTGTGTATTCCCAGTCGCCACTTTCGGAAAGTTTGAAATCGCCATAGCTTCCGGCAATGGTGCCACTGACAAACACCGGGGTGTTGCCATCTACATCATTCAAAGACAGCCTGCCTGTGGCGAACTCCTTGCTGTCCACTACCATCATGGCCAGAGGTGATTCGGGCTGGAAGGTGTAGGGATCGTCAAAACCGGTGATGGAAATAGTGATTTTTGTGGTGCGACTGCCACCGGCGACACCAACGGTAAATGCCTCGCTTGCCTGTTCGCCACCATTCAGGGGGTCTGCGAGTTCGCCCTCCAGGGTATAGGTCCAGCTGCCATCTTCGGATGTTTCCAGATTGCCATAGGTACCCTGGAAGTTATTTGCCTCAAAGGTCTGGTTGGCATTGGTGCTATCGGTTAGCTTGCCGGTGGTTGTGGTCTCGCTGTTTTCCAAAACACGGCCTTCGCCACCGCTGATCACCCCCGGCGTTTCCGTATCCGTATCACCTCCACTGGTGGAGCCGCCACCGCCACCACCGCCACCACAGGCAGTAAAGGTAACAGACAGGCTGATTGCGACAAGGAGCCTTAAAGGAGTATTCATGATAGTTCCGACCAATTGGTTTGTGCTTGGTTATACGGGGGTCAAATTATAGGAATCAATTTAAGCGTATTCTGTGAAGTAAGGTGTATTGACAGGGCTTTTGAAAATTAAACTTCCAAAAATTGGCTGTTTAGCAATTATTTTCTCGTTATCGGATTATATTTGAAACTTACTCAGAAAATTGGAGTGAAAAATAGTGTCGGGAAATAATGGCATAGCTTTTGAGAGTGCGAAGTAATGTGCCGGTGGGGCGCCTGGAAATACCCTTGTGACCGCCCTAAGTGAAATAATTAACATAAAATATCACTCTTCTGAGGATAAAAGATTGAAAATCCTGTCCAGATTCCGTTCGATACAGTTTTGTGATTCCTGACACATTTCCAAAGCGCGTTTTATCTTTCCATCATTGCCCTGTTCGGCAGAAAGTTTGAAAAAATGCGCTGCCATTTTGGGGTCTTTATCGACCGCCTCCCCAGAGCTGTAGGCCTGGGCGAGTTTAAGCGAAGCGATATCGTGTCCCAGATCTGAGGCTTTCCGGTAATGGGCCAGAGCGCGGGATGGATCATTTTCAACCCCCAGTCCCTGCTCGTACATCCTAGCCTGGTTAAAGTAGCCGTATCTGGAATTATTCTCCGCAGCCCGCTCAAACCAGGACAGGGCTTTGGAGTAACTGTGAAATTCCGGGGCAGAATTCAGGTATACTAGCCCAAGTGCATTCATGGCATCAGTTGATCCGCCCTCTGCTGCCTGTGTTAAGTATTCAATCGCTTGTTCCAGGTTTCTGGATACGCCCTGGCCGAGCCGATAGAGTTGTCCGAGATTGTAACTGGCCCTGGCTGATCCCTGTGCTGAGGCATACTGGTAAATTTCGACTGCGCGCGGGTAATTTTGTTCCACACCCCTTCCAAGGGCAGTGGCATAGCCGAGGTTTGTGATGCAATCAAGATTGTTGGCTTTGGCACAAAGGGCATACCAGCCATAGGCAATATCGTGGTTAGTTGCCGTAAGCCTGCCGGTGGAATTTAAAATGCCCATGTGAAGCTGTGCTGGTGGATACCAGCGTACTGCAGCGGCTTCATAGTCCCGCAGGGCCTGGGCCGTATCTATTTTTCGCTCAAAAAGTCCCGCCTCAGCAATCCGTGCTCGCAGATTGAGGGCTGGTGGAAAGTTGGCTGAAGCAGCTTTGTCCAGTAGCGCGAGACCGGTTTTTACAGAGTGCTCGCCTTTTTGCTTCAGAAGGTAACGGGCGTAGAAAAATTGTGCAGGCGGAAAATTGGTATCCACGGCCTGTTGAATAAATGGTTCAAAATCCTCCAGTGGTTTTTGATCTGAACTGAGTCGGTCAAGAGCCAGTGCCAGTTGAGCCGGAGGATATCCCTTTGAGGCAGATAGTTGGCGAAAATCCTGTGCCAGCTTTTCTCTGCTGTTGGTGAATTCTGTGGAAGCCATCAGTAAGGCCATTTCATATTCGGCCTGTCCCGGGGGCATTGATACCGCAGCGCTGTTTAGCAGTTGTTCCGCCAGTGTAGGATCGGCTTCTATACCGAGGCCGGTAAGGGCCATATAGGCAAGCACGATCTTTGCCTCTTCAAGCCCAAGGTCTGATGCGGAGACAAAGAGTTGCGCACACTCGCTTTGGGAGAACCTGGTCGACCTCCCCGCCAGGCAAAGTTTGCCGAGGCTGATATTGGCGGTAACGGACCCCATACCAATGGCATCCAGGTACGCCTGCTCAGCCTTTTGAAATTCTTCCTCTGCGTGATAAACCTGCCCGACAGCGTGGCGTGCTGCGTAATCGGAGTTTGCCAGTGGCTGCAGGATTTCTCGATACAGAGCGTCTGACAATCCGGCAAAAGGGTGTTCGACTGCAAGCAAGCGATGCAGGAAACGGCTGTTGTCAAAATAGATTTTTGCGACCTTATTGTTACCCTGGGTGCGGACATTATAAATCCGGTACAGCCCGTTGCGGCTCTCGGCAAACTCAAAATAACTGTCAATAATCTCATAGCCGGAAAGGGTGAGCAGGTCTTCGGCATCCCCCCAGCTTGCGATTTCATAGGCACTGTAGTAAGTATCACCGCTGCGTTTGCCCAAGATGCCAGTGGCGATAAAATTGAAAATATTTTGATGGAAGAGAGCCAGTTCGGTTTTACCGAGAGTTTCATAGCATTCGGTGGCGCTGAGGTGTGGCAGTAGGGAAAAGGTATTTTGCTGGGTAATTTGTTGCCAGTTAATTTCCTCGCAGGTTTTCTTCCCCGATTCCACTGAGGCCATCGCTTCGAGATACTGTGCCTGCGCGGTCACTGTTTTGAGCGATTGGGGAGATTCCAGGTAAGCCTCCCAGTAGCTGGCAAAACTGACCGAGTCCGGTGACTGCGCCACTTGCCGTGTGAGTGAAAGCAATGGATCTTCGAGCGCAGTGGTGACTGTCTGAGTGCTACAGGATGCCAGCAGTAGGGCAGAGAGAATCAACAGGCATTTTTTCATAAGCTTTTCCTGATAAGGGAATTTTATAACGAGCGCCGGTCCCTTTCTGGCACTGATCGTTTCCTGGGGCTGGGGGCAAAGCGGTTAGGTAATGCAAATGCACGAAGAATGTCATGTTGGACTATTTCGCCCCTATAACAGCAGGGGGTGATCTCATTGTGAAACATTTTTTTCAGTGCGGGGCAGTTTTCGCCATTGCGGAGTGTTTCAGTTGCCGCACAATTTTGCGCGATGGCGCTCTCCCCACTTTTCCTGACAGTGTTGGTTTTCTCTGCTTCTATCAAGTGCAGATTGAGTAGCTGCTGTGTGCAAGACATGGCAGTCTGTCACTGATGCGGGTACTCAAACCGCGTTGGCCAATCTGTTCAGTCCACTTTTCTCTATTCTGTGCAGAGGTTACATCCAGCCAGAAATGAATTCACGCGGTAAAATACGCCCTTCCGTGCTTGAGGTAACGTAATAGCGATAGCGGTGACCCAGGTTATCGCAGGCAGGAAGAGGAAGGCCAAGCAAACTCAGAGTGTTTTCTGTGTTTTTTTGCCTGAACACCCAATCACTGGATTCGCCTGACTGGAGGAAAGAGCATTGCTCAGTGCCAGCAGCAGCTGGGCAGCACACTGGCCCATCATTGAATATCCGATTAACCATTCCGGCGGTGAACACAGGCCTCTATTATACCCTCCAGTGGTGTTTCCAAGATAGGATATACTGCATAACTGGATTTGGTGGAAAATCTCACAAACGCTTTTTTCGGTTCCAATGGGGATCACTGTAGGAGCGGGATTGGCGAGTCACGACATTTTGTGGTTTATCCCGATTGTTCGATTGAGTCAAAACAGGATTGCCTGCAAAGGGTAGCTGACCCGTGGCCGCACCCTTCGGCTTGGCGGGCTCAGCTTGTGAAGGGGGGTGTATGAGTGAAGAGCGATTAGAGGCCTTGAGAGAGGGACTTCGACAGCAGGGAATAGAGGCCTTCTTGGTACCGCGTACCGATGAATACCAGAATGAGTCTATACCGCCGGGGGAAGAGCGCCTGTCCTGGGTAACCGGGTTTACGGGATCGGCCGGTATGGCGGTGATTGGCTTGAAAGCGGCCGCGTTGTTCGTCGATGGGCGTTACACACTACAGGGACAGCAACAGCTGGGTGACCGGCCAATAGCGCTGGAAAACCTGGATAGCGATGGCATTGCCAACTGGATTTGCGACCAGCTGCACGAGGGGCAGACACTGGGCTATGATCCGCGCCTGCACACAGAACCGGGCCTGGCCCTGTTGCAGGGGTATCTGGCAGAGCGGTCTATCACCCTGAGACCGCTGGAGGAGAATCCTATCGATGCCATCTGGACAGACAGGCCCGCGGCCCCATCCGGTACCGCGCGGCCCCATCCGTTTGCCTTCAATGGCGAGCATTCCAGAGACAAACGCCTGCGTATAGCGGCGCAGCTGACGGAGAAATGCGTCGATGCTTTGTGGCTGCCAAGCCCCGAGAACTGTGCCTGGCTGTTCAATATCCGCGGTGAGGATATCCCGCATTTGCCGGTCGCCCTGGCCAATGCTGTGCTCTATCGGGATGGCAGCGCCACTTTGTACCTGTCGGCGGAGGCCGTCGGCGAGGGGCTGCTTGAGCACCTGGACCGGGAAGTGACCGTGGTATCCGACAAGCGCCTGCTGCTTTCGGACCTGCGGCGGCGGCATATCCGCAAGATCTGGGTGGACCCCCAGATCAGTAATTGCTGGATTCTGCAGCAGTTACGCGCCCTGGATATCCAATTGGTACAGGAGCGCGATCCTGTCTCCGGGGCCAAAGCCTGCAAGAATGCTGTGGAGCTGGCTGGTGCCAGGTCCGCGCATGAGCGCGATGGCGCTGCGCTGTGTGAATTTCTCGCGGCATTACCCGAAGCGGTCGATACCGGGCTCGATGAATTGTCGGCGGTTAAACTACTGTACAGTAAACGTGCGGCGAGAGAAGGTTTTCGCGGAAACAGTTTTGACACCATATCCGGTTACGGCCCCAATGGAGCCATAGTCCACTACCGGGTGAGTCCTGAGTCCAGTCTGCCTATGAAACCCGAGGGCATATATTTGTGCGACTCGGGTGCCCAGTACCCGGATGGCACCACCGATGTGACCCGCACCCTGGCCCTGGGGGATTTCCCGGCCCCGGCGCGGGAGCATTTTACCCGGGTGCTCAAGGGGCACATTGCCATCGCCACTCTGCGTTTTCCGCAGGGCACTTGCGGAGAGCAGATAGATGCGATTGCGCGCCGCTCCCTGTGGGAGGCCGGGCTGGACTATGCCCACGGCACTGGCCACGGGGTCGGCAGTTATTTGAGTGTGCATGAGGGTCCGCAACGTATCGGCAAGGTGGCTACCGGGGTGGCGCTGCAGCCCGGCATGATCCTCTCCAATGAGCCGGGGTTTTATCTCACCGGGCAATACGGTATCCGCATAGAAAACCTGGTGTATGTCAAAGAGAGTGGGGAGTACCCCGGTTTTCTCGAATTCGAGACATTGACCCTGGTGCCGATTGATCGTGTGCTGATCGATACGGATCTGCTCGCCACCCGGGAGCGGGATTGGTTGAACCGCTACCATCAGCGGGTTCGACAGGTCATAACGCCACTGGTTGACCAGCACACCGCAAACTGGCTGCGGGCAGCCACTGAACCTCTGTGATGTCGGTGCCGGGCACAGTCCGGGCATCGGCTTGCTTTTTCGATTCCGGTACCATACGCAGTGCTGCCCAGGGAGTCGCCCCGGTGTGTTGTCCCGTGGAGTATTGCTGGCCAGTGGCGAAATACTGTATCCGTCGAACAATCTGGCAGGATTGCTTGCCGGAAAATACTGCGTAGGACCGTTTGGCTCAGTGTTTCAGTTGGCTGACATGTGTGGTGTAGAGGGCACCGCTGCACTGCGTCGGCGGAGGTTGTGCCGCAACCACCACCAGGACAGGGTGCCGAGCAACAGGTTGGCGGCGGCCGTGGCGGCAAAAAGACCGGTCAGGCCCCACAGCTTGTTACCCAGCCAGGCCAGGGGTAAATAGACACCCAGCACACGCAGGAAGGAAATCAGAGTGGCGGGCAGGGGTTGTCCGAGGCCGTTAAAGGCCGCATTGGCTGACATCACAAAACCATAGCCGGCGTAACTGAAAGGTACCAGACTCAGGTAGGCCACGGCCACTGCGACCACCTCGGGGGATTTGCTGAACAGGCGGGCGATCGGCTCCCCGGTAAAAAACAGCAGAATTGCCAGGCCCGCGCCCAGGATCAGGCAGAAGCGGGCCAGTACTCCAACAGTCTCGCGCAGCCGCTCTATGTTGCCGGCACCGGCATTTTGCCCCATAAACGGGCCGATAACTGCGGAGAGCGCATAGAATATGATCAGAGCCAAAGGCTCAATGCGCAGTGCCACCCCGAGACCGGCCACGGCATCCTCGCCGTGCACCGCCACCAGGGCCACCATCACACCACTGGCCATGGGAATAATGACATTGGTAAGCACCGCCGGTAGCCCCACGGCCAATACCCGGCGCCAGGATTCGAGCAGGGAGCCGAGATGCCAATGGGGCGCAGCCATCAGGTGTTCACGGCGGACCAAAAAATACAGCGCCATGAAAAAACTCAGGGTGCGCACGGTCACGGTGGCGATTGCTGCGCCCTGCAACTCCAGCCTTGGAAAACCCAGCAGCCCGAAGATTAAAATTGGGTCGAGAATCAGATTGAAGAGCGCCACACCCACCATGATCCGTCCGGTGAGCGCGCTGTTGCCGATCGCGCGCAGGGCGGATAGCGCGATGGTGGGCACTATGACGAAGATGGTGCCGAGATACCAGGGCACCATGTAGTCGGCGATCAGCGGTAATATTTCCGGGCCGGCACCGAGCAGGCTGAACAGGGGGCGAATCGTCAGCAAGCCGATGGCGGTGATGACCAGCGATATCAGCAGGGCGAGTACAGAGGCATCGGTCACCAGCCTGCGTACACGGTGGACATCCCCCGCGCCGTAAGCCCGCGCCACCGCCGATGACGTGCCGGCACCGAGGCCGATAGCAAAACTGTTGATTGCCATAACCACGGGAAAGGTAAAACTCATGGCCGCGAGTGGTGCACTGCCCAATTGGGAGACAAAGTAGGTGTCCACGATGTTGAACGACATCACGGCGAGAATGCCCCACACCATGGGCAGGGCCAAGCGCTGCAAGTGGCCGGATACCGAACCTTCGAGCAGTGAGGGACTACTTGTTGTTAGTGGCATTCAGTAACTCTTTACAAACCGGCCGGATATGCGGCAAATCTCTCCGGGCTCGCCAGAGCGCGCTGGCTTATGTGGTGCAGCACCCTGTGCGTCGGTGGCCCAGGTGCGGTGAGAGAGCAGCGGATTTTACCTTCAGCCCGCTTCCTTTACGTTCGGATGCAGGGCCAGACTCATCAGCACAGCATCCTCGCGCCCGCCATTGTCTGCGGGGTAGTAATTCTTACGCAAGCCGTCCTCGGAAAAACCCAGTTTGCGGTAGAGTGAGTGTGCGGCGAGGTTTGAGGTGCGCACTTCCAGCAGAAGTCGCCGGGTGTGCCTGGGCAGCTGGGCAATCAGGTGGGATAACAGCTGTTCAGCGAGGCCTCGCCGGCGCCAACCGGGTGAAATCACCATGTCCAGAATTTCAGCCTCGTCACCTGATTGGTTGAATACACAAAAGCCAATGGCCCTCGCATCAGTGGCAAGCAGCCAGCATTGGTGACCAGCCACCAGGCTCTGCAGGTACTGAGCCTGATTCCAGGGGCGGCTGTGGGCGCTTTTGGCCAGGCCGGCCAGGGTGCTGCAATCCGCTTTCTCGGCCCGGCGCAGATGCAAACCGGTAGCGGGTGAGCTCCTCATTGCGCCCGAGTCTCGGAGGGGTAGGCTTTGCACAGCAGCTGCCAGAGGTTCTGTTTGCGTTCCGGCTCCCGCAATAGCCGGGACAGGCTGGGCAGGGGGAGGATGCGCACCCCCTGCCAGTTGTTGACGGTCTCATCGAGAGAGATGGGTGTACAGAATGTCCTTGCCTCGTCCCCCATCAGCCAGATGGACTTCACCGGCTGGCGTGTGCAGGAAGCTTCCAGCCAACTGGAGAAGGTATCGCGGGCCTCGGAGGCGCCCGCGGCCGGAGCAAAGGGGTTTTCTGTGATCGGCCAGCACAGGCGTTCGCGCTGGCATGGCAACTGGTGCCAATTCAGCGCGCGCAGAATATTGCCAAACAGCGACTCCATCGGCAGTGCGGCACCGGGCTCGTGGCTGTCCACCGCCAGCAATTCCTCGCCGATCCGCCAGCAGCTGAGGATAAAGGGCTGGACTGCCTGTTGTGGCTGGGCCACTGCCTCATCGGATTTGCCCCAGGTAGGGACAGCCACTGACGCCTTCGCACTGTCGCTTGCGGGAGCGGTCGCGATGGAGTCGACAGCCGGTGCAGCCGATTGTGGCAGTGGGCTCAACACAGCGGGTGCGGCCCGCTGCCGCTGGGAGGTGGCGACCGCGGACAATGCCGGCGGAAGTTGGGCCTGGCGGGGTGCGGGTGCAAGGGGCAAAACAAATCGCGGCACATAACTGGCCACGCCAAGTACCGACAGGTATTCTTCCCGCTCAAGCTCGTTCACTTACACGCCTTGTTTCTTGCTTTCACCCATGGCGAGCAAGTTTAACGCATCCATGTAGGCCTGTGCCGAGGCAACCAGAATATCGGTGTCGGCACCGACACCATTGACCAGGTGACCGTCTTTTTCCAGGCGCACGGTCACCGAACCCTGGGAGTCGGTGCCCTGGGTAACGGCATTCACCGAGTAGAGTTTCAGATCGGCGCCGCTGCCAACGATGCGTTCTATGGCCTTGAAAATGGCGTCCACCGGGCCGCTGCCGCAGGCTTCGGTCTGGTGCGACTCACCCTCTACCAGCA
Organism: Microbulbifer sp. MI-G; assembly: GCF_030440425.1. NCBI lineage: Bacteria > Pseudomonadati > Pseudomonadota > Gammaproteobacteria > Cellvibrionales > Microbulbiferaceae > Microbulbifer > Microbulbifer spongiae. The sequence continues at coordinate 3,742,615 of NZ_CP098023.1, read as the reverse complement.
GGCTGATAAAAGCCTGGGGTGCGCTGCCGATCTTGCTGCGCACATCCAGATCCTGCAGGTGGAAACGCTCCACCGGGGTTTCGCTACCGGTGATCAAAGAGTGCAGGTCCTCATCAAAAATCTCGTGCTTTTTGTCTGCCAGTATCTTAAAACGCTGGAAAACCTGTTGGAAGGTTTCCGGGTCGGAGAACGCGACCCCCAGTTCCTCGTAGCGTGCGCGCACCGCGGCCCTTCCCGAGTGCTTGCCCAGCACCAGACGGTTCTGTCCCCAACCCACATCCTCGGCGCGCATAATTTCATAGGTTTCACGGTGCTTGAGCACACCGTCCTGATGAATACCGGATTCATGGGCGAAGGCGTTGGCGCCGACAATAGCTTTGTTGGGTTGTACAGGGAATCCGGTAACAGAGGAGACCAGGCGCGAGGTGGGCACGATATGGCGGGTATCGATGCCGGTTTCTACCGGATAGAGATCCTGGCGGGTCTGTACCGCCATCACGATTTCCTCCAGGGAGGCATTGCCCGCGCGCTCACCCAGACCATTGATGGTGCATTCCACCTGGCGCACGCCGTTCATGACGGCGGACAGGGAGTTGGCCACCGCCAGACCCAGGTCGTTGTGGCAATGGGTAGAGAAGATGGCCCTGTCGGAATTGGGCACATGCTCGATCACCCGCCGGAACAGGGCACCGTACTCGCCGGGTTCACCATAGCCGACAGTATCGGGAATATTGATGGTGCCCGCGCCGGCCGCGATTACCGCCTCGATAATACGGTACATAAAGTCCGGTTCGGAGCGGCTGCCATCCTCCAGGGAAAACTCCACATCGTCGGTAAACTGACGGGCGGTTTTCACCGCTTGCACCGCCTGCTGGAGTACATCTTCCGGAGCCATTTGCAGCTTGTACTGCATATGGATCGGTGAAGTGGCAATGAAAGTATGAATACGGGAGGCGTTGGCTTTTTCCAGGGCTTCCCCGGCGCGCAGGATATCCGCATTGACTGCCCGCGCGAGGCTGCAAACACGGGATTCGCGCACGGTTTCGGCAACCGCCTTTACCGCTTCGAAGTCGCCGGGGCTGGCAATGGCAAAGCCGGCCTCAATCACGTCCACACGCATGCGCTCGAGCAGGCGGGCAATGCGGACCTTCTCCTCTTTGGACATGGAGGCGCCTGGACTCTGTTCACCATCGCGCAACGTCGTATCAAAAATAATTAATTTATCTTTCTGGATGCTCATTTTCGCTTTTTACTCCTCATTTGGTTTGAGGCTAAACAAGGGGCTCCACTGCTGTCTATGCGCCGGTCAAATACAGTGGGGAATCCTGTCGAGGGTGGGGAGGAGAAAAATTATATGCCGCGTAGCGACAGTCGCAGCGTGAAAGCTAGGGCGAGGTGGCCTTGTCTGGTGGTACAGAAGTCAGTCTTCATAGGTGGCGGCTTCCGCGTCGGACTGTATCTTGGCATTATGCGTGATCTCCGATCCGGTGGTCAATGTTCATCCTACTAATTTCTAAAATTCAATGAAGATTGCTGTTTTTATCCCTATTTTTTCCTCATATGGAATTTATAACCTAAAAACCCCAATTCCTTCGAGGCCAGTCCCTGCTGGTAATGATTGGTCTTATACGCCAACCTGACCGGGAGTCCCTCCGGCAGCTTGCGCAAACACAGGCAGAGATGGCCGCACCGCTTTTTACCTCCGCACGACCGTTCAAAGCGCGTACCGGGTGCCGGCCCATCCACTCCCTGGCTCTGGATTTCAGCGCCAGCCCTGCACGGTTTGCCGTCACCAGAGGGCTGCGCTCATCTTAGATAGCGCGATGCCCTCGCTCAGGGCGCACTGCTCCAGGCCCTGTAGCAGTGGGATCAAGGTACCGGAATCGGGCATCGGATGCCGCCCCTGGAGGCGACATGGAGGGCAATGCAGAGGTGGCGATTGAGGGCCAGTGCTTCGCAGTCATCGCAGCCAATTACCATTACAACATCTGTTCAATTTCAGCCTGCAGGGACTCGGGGGTATCTTTGGGGGCAAAGCGTTTCACCGCTTTGCCGTCCCTGCTGATCAGGAATTTGGTGAAGTTCCACTTGATGCCCTCGGTGCCGAGTAGGCCAGGGGCGCGCCTCTTGAGCTCCACAAATAGCGGGTGTGCCGCGGGACCGTTGACATCCAGCTTGGCGTAGACCGGAAAGCTGACCCCGAAATTCAGTGTGCAAAACGTCTGGATTTCCTCGTTGCTGCCGGGCTCCTGGTTGCCAAACTGGTTGCAGGGAAAGCCCAGTACCACCAGACCACGCGCTTTATAGCTGTTGTAAAGTGCTTCCAACCCTTTGTATTGCTTGGTAAAGCCGCACTGACTGGCGGTGTTTACCACTAGGAGGAGCTTGCCTTTATAGGCTTCCAGTGAGGAGGCTTTACCGTCGGCAGTTTCGATGGGAATTGAGTAGAGGTCGGCCATGATCCACTTCCTGTATTTTTATGGTGTGCACATTTTGATTGTACACACTCTTACATCAAGTCCACGCCCGGGCTGAATCAGTTTCAGCACGGGCTTTATTATGAGAATAATTATCAATTATATTATGCACCTGATGATCAACCCGTTTGCAGTAACAAAAAAGGATTCTCCATGCGCCTTTTCCCCTATCTGGCCCGCCTGTTTGTGGTGCTGCTGGCCATTACGATGATCCCCGCCCAGGCCCAGCAAACCGGCCTTTCCGAACAGCAACTGCGCCAGTTGATGCAGATGGCGGAGTATATTGGTGTGGACTATTCGGAGGCAGTGGCCGACGGTGAGGTGATCAACACGGATGAGTACACGGAAATGGAGGAATTTGCCCAACTGCTGATGGATCGTGGGCAGCAATTGCCGGATTCGCCCGAGGCGCGCGTAATCCGCGCCGAGGCTCTGGCTCTGCAGGGCGCGATAGCGCGCAAGGCGAGTCTTGCGGCGGTGCAGAAACATACCGCCAGGCTGCGTCAGGGGCTGCTCTCCATCGCGCCGGCCCTCTCCCTGCCCAGCGCACTGCTCAGCCTCAATGAGAGCCGTGCACTCTACCGGGCCCAGTGCACCTCCTGTCACGGTGTGGAAGGGCGAGGAGATGGACCCCTGGCGGCCGCACTGGAGCCGGCGCCCACCAATTTCCACGAGCGCGAGCGCGCAGAAAACCGCTCTCTGCTAGGGCTTTACGATGCCATCAGTAACGGAATTGACGGCACTGCAATGACCGCCTTCAAGAACCTGAGCGAACAACAGCGCTGGTCCCTGGCTTTTTACGTGGGTAGCCTGGCATTTGCCGGAGAGGCCCCTGCCGAGGAGGGGAGCGAGCCGAGCCTGCAGGATCTGGTCATGTACAGCCCGGCGGTATTGCGCAGTGACCGCCCGGACCTATCTGTGCAGTCGGTGGCGGCCCTGCGGGCTGATCCGAGCGCCCTGTTTTCCAAAGTACAAAATGGCTCCGAGGCCCCCCTTGAGGTGGCGCGCGCACAGCTGCAACGGTCCCTGGCGGCCTACCGGCAGGGGGATTATGCCAACGCCCACACCCTGGCGATCAGCGCTTACCTGGACGGTTTTGAATTGGCGGAGAATGCCCTGGACTCTGTGGACGCGGACCTGCGTGTGGCGACGGAACGCGCTCTGCTGGGCTTGCGTGCCCAATTGAATGCCGGCAGTGATCCCCGTCGCGTGGAAGCGCAGGTTCAGGGCATTCTGGAGCAGCTGACACGTGCCCAATCGCTGATGGCGGATTCCAGCCTGTCCGATGCTGCTCTGTTTATCGCGAGCCTGGTGATCCTCTTGCGGGAGGGATTGGAAGCGCTGTTGGTGGTGATAGCACTGGTCGCCATACTGGTAAAAACCGGCCGTCGCGATGCACTGAAATTCGTGCACCTTGGCTGGATTGGCGCTTTCGCCGCAGGCGTGGCTACCTGGGTCGCCGCCCAGAGCGTCATTACCATCAGTGGTGCCAGTCGCGAAGTGATGGAGGGTTTGGCTGCACTTTTGGCGGCAGTGGTGCTCTTCTATGTGGGTTTTTGGATGCACAGCAAAACCCGCACACAGGAATGGCAAAACTATATTCAGGACAGTATCAACCGCAGCCTGAGTACTGGTGCCCTATGGGGGGTTGCCGGGCTGGCATTTATCGCGGTGTACCGGGAGATTTTTGAAACGATCCTGTTCTACCAAGCTCTGCTAACACAGACTTCTGCCACTCAGTACAACGCGCTCTGGGCTGGCATGGCCTCCGGTGCTGCACTGCTCGCTGTACTGGGTTTCGCCCTGATGCATTACTCGGCGCGCCTGCCGATCGGCAAGTTTTTTTCCGCGACTACCTATATTCTGCTGGGGCTGTCTTTCGTGCTCGCAGGGAAGGCAGTCGCGGCACTGCAGGAAGCGGCCTGGATCGGGATTACCCCACTGCCGGTGGCGTTCAGTTTTGACTGGCTGGGCATTTATCCCACCTGGCAGGGTATCGGTCTGCAAGCGGCCATCCTGGCAGCAGCCCTGTGGCTGATACTCAGTAATCACAATCCCGATCGGGCCGCGCTTAAATCGGTGTAAGCGGTTCGGGCAGAGCGAACAGGGATGCCCCCTCTGGGTGGGCATCCCCTGCCCACGGCCACCTGCCCTGTTTAGAAAAGGCGTACATCCTTGCCCGAAGAGCGCTTGTCGATGCACTCGATCGCTGTCGGCTCGGGTATGCTACCGGGGCCTGATGACCAGTTGGGTGCCGAGCGGGCACCAGCTTCGGTGCCCTGGATTCAGCCCCGCGCCAGCCATCAGCGCTGTTCCCCGCGCAAATCCAATACTTGCTCGTGCAGTGTCTGCGCCTTGGCATCGGTGGCTTCGATGGGGCAACCCGCCACGACGCTGACTTTGGACCAAAAGCGCTGTGGCCAGGTGGTGAGGGCCTGGCCACCGTTATGGCTGAAGAAGCTGCCCCAAAGACCGCGCAGTGCCATGGGAATCACCGGCACCGGGGTGCGTTCCAGTATTTTTTCGATGCCGGCCTTGAAGGGTTGTAATTCCCCGTCTTTGGTGAGCTGCCCCTCGGGGAAAATACACAGCAGGTCCCCGTTTTTCAGGCCCTGTTCTATGGCACTAAATGCCATTTCGTATCCCTTGGGATCCTGCAGCCTGGAGCAGATGGGAATGGCGCGCCCGGTGCGGAAAATAAAGTGCAGCACCGGAATCTCATAAATCGGTTTGTACATAATAAAGCGTATGGGGCGGCGCACCGCGCCCGCCAGCAGGAGGGCGTCCACGTAACTGACATGGTTGCAGGCGATTAGTGCGGGTCCCTGGGCGGGAATCTGTTCCAGACCCTCGTGCTTTACCCGGTACATCGTATGGGACAGCATCCAGATCAACAGGCGCATCGCGAACTCCGGCACTCTGGTAAAGACAAAGATGGCCACTGCGGCGTTCATCAGGGCGATAACCAGGAAGAACTGGGGGATAGTGACCTCCAGCACATTTAGGAAAAAGAGGCCGAGCAGGGCCGAAACCACCATAAACAGGGCATTGAGGATATTGTTGATGGAGATAATCTGCGCGCGGATTTCGGCAGCCGAACGGTCCTGCATCATCGCGTAGAGCGGCACGATGTAGAGGCCGCCACAGATGCCGATCAGCACCAGGCAGGTGAGGATCGCGAAGGCACCATCACGGTTCAGGAAGGCTTCCAGACCCGCCTGCTGCAGCTCGACAAAATTGCCACCGGCTGCGGACAGGGCGATGCCGGTGATGGTGAGGCCGGCGGCACCGAGAGGAACCAGGCCCAACTCAATGTGCCCATTGGACAGGCGCTCACACAGTAGTGAACCCAGGGCTATACCGATGGTAAATATGCACAACAGCAGGGTGACAACGGATTCGTCACCACCCAGAACGTTTTTGGTAAAGCTGGGAATCTGCGTCAGGTAGGCTGCGCCCATCAGCCAGAACCAGGAGATACCGATAATCGCGTAGAAAATGGAAGGGGTTTTGGCGGTTTTTGCCAGGATGCTTTTTGTCTGGGTGAGGGGGTTCGGGTTGACCCGCAGGTTTGGCGCTGGTGCCGGTGCCATTGGGATCCTGCGGCTGGACAGGTACCCCAGGGTTGCTGCACCCATAATCACCAGGCTCAGGTAAAAAAGACCGTTTTCCCCCTGGCCGGTTAGCCCCGCCAGAAGGCCGCCGACGATGGTCCCGGTGAGGATGCCGACAAAGGTGCCCATTTCCACCAGCGCATTGCCGCCAACCAACTCGGAGCGTTTCAGATGCTGGGGCAGGATAGCGTATTTAACCGGGCCGAAGAATGCCGACTGCACACCCAGCAGAAAGAGGACGGCGAGGCAGAATATATTGCTGCCGCTGTAGAGGGCGGTTACCCCGAGTGCGCCAATACAGATTTCCCCCAGCTTGATCAGCCTGATCAGGCGGCTTTTATCATACTTGTCGGCCAGCTGGCCGGCGGAGGCGGAAAAGAGAAAGAAGGGCAGGATAAACAGGCCCGCTGCAACATTGATCAGGGCGTTGGCCTCACTTTCCATCAAGCGAAAAGCAATCATCACGATCAGTGCATTTTTATACACATTATCGTTAAACGCACCGAGAAACTGGGTGAGGAAGAAAGGCAGGAAGCGGCGGCTGGTGAGTAGCTGGAGCTGAGTGCGATGGGCCATAATTATTCTCTCTCCTAAAGGCACCGCACCTATGTTACGCCATCGCGGCTACAAGTTGTCCAGCCTGTCGTGGCAAGAAAACAGGGGGCGAATGATATACACACATTGGGGAGCGGGGCTGGCGGCGGGACAAGTTGCAGGGAGAAAGGAAACCGGCAGCCGGGGGCCGCCGGTTTTCATCCTGTTACCAGATTTTTACCCGCTCTTCCTCGGGCAGGTACATGCCGTCGCCCGCTTTCACATCGAAAGCTTCGTAAAACGCTTCGATATTGGGCAGTACACCCTGTACCCGGTACTTGGCGGGGGAGTGAGTATCCGTCTTCATACGGCTGCTAAGCGCCTTGTCACGCATCTTGCTGCGCCAGACCTGAGCCCAGCCCATAAAAACGCGCTGATCGCCAGTAAAGCCGTCAATCACCGGGGCCTCTTCGCCATTGAGAGACATTTTATACGCTTTGTACGCAATGCCCAGGCCGGACAGGTCGCCGATATTCTCACCCAGGGTCAGCTCGCCGTTGATGTGCTCGCCTTCCAGCGGTTCAAAAGCGTTGTACTGGGAGACCAGTTTGCTGGTGAGGCCTTCAAAGTTGCTGCGGTCGGAATCGGTCCACCAATTATTCAGGTAGCCCTTGCCATCGAACTTGCTGCCCTTGTCGTCGAAGCCATGACCAATTTCATGGCCGATGACGCCACCGATACCACCGTAGTTCACCGCGTCGTCCGCATGTACGTTAAAGAAGGGCGGCTGCAGAATCGCAGCGGGGAAGACGATCTCATTCATCGTCGGGTTGTAGTAGGCGTTAACGGTCTGCGGGCTCATGCCCCAGGCGCTGCGATCAATGGGTTTGCCGAGTTTATTGCGTTCATGGCTGGCCTCAAACAGATTGGCGGCCAGCACATTACCTACCAGGTTATTCGCATCCACCTGAAGGGCGGAATAATCGCGCCACTTGTCCGGGTAGCCAATTTTAGTGGTGAAATTTTCCAGCTTGGCCAGCGCCTGCTTGCGGGTATCCTCTCCCATCCACTCAAGGGACTGGATGGACTCGCGATACGCATCCTTGAGATTATCCACCAGAACGATCATGCGCGCCTTGGCTTCCGGTGGGAAATGCTTCTCGACATAGCGCTTGCCGACCAGTTCGCCCACTGCACCATTGACAAACTGTACGCCGCGCTTCCAGCGTGGCTCCATCTGCTTGACACCGCGAATGGCAGTGCTGTAGAAATCGAAGTGGGCCTGCACCAGTGCACTGTGCATGTAGGGTGCCATCGCGGACAGGACCCTGACCTTCAGATAGCGTTTCCAGGTCGCCATATCGGTATCGGCAATCATCGCGTTCGCCGCTTCCAGGTACTCGGGCTGGCCGACGATAAAACTCTCGGCTTTGGCCAGCCTGGCCTTGGCCAGGTAACTGTCCCAGTCCACCGCAGGCATCAGTTTTTTCAGCTCCGTCACGGATTTCTTGTTGTAATATTTCTCAGGGTCGCGATTGTCCAGTCGGCTGCGCTGGTGTTCAGCCAGGTGCTCTTCCAAATTGAAGATCCTGTCGGAGAAGGCTTTGGCATTCTTGAGCCCCGCTAACTCCTGGATTTGTACCAGATACTCTTTATAGGCTCTGCGCAGTTTCCGACTCTTCTCGCTATCCTCGAAATAGTAATCGCGGTCCGGCAGCCCCAGGCCCGCCTGCCAGAGGAAGGGGATGTAGTTTTCGACCTGTTTCAGGTCTTGGTAGATAGTGCCGCCAAAAGGCACGTTGTAGCCGGCGATATCGGCATAAGCGAAAAAGTCCGTCAGATCTTTGCGGGACTTGATAGCATCGACTTTGGCCAGTTCACCAGACACAGCAGACAGACCTTTCTTCTCGATCAGCTTTTCATTCATAAAGCTGTTGTAGAGGTCACCGACCTGTTTATCGCCGTCGCTGCCGGTGTTTTGGCCCGCTTGCATAATCAGTGCTTTCACCTGCTCGGTGCTCTGGTCCCGCAGGATCGAGAATCCGCCCCAGCGGGATTTGTCCGCAGGAATCTCGGTGTTCTTCAGCCAGGTGCCGTTTACATAGGAAAAGAAATCATCCTGCGGACGCACAGTGGTATCCAGTGCGGTGAGATCAATACCGGAAGAGGGCCTCTCCTGCTCAGGGGCGACCTTGCTGTGGGTGGGGTCCGGGTGATTGTGGGCCAGCGCAGTCAGGGTTAACGAGGGGCTGGTGAGTATGCCAAGGATAGCAACTGGTAATAGTAGTTTTTTCATTAGTGGCTCTGTTTGGCTCAATTCAAGGTAGTCAAACGACATCCACATGGTAGAAGTCGGCGCCATCAGGGGGCAAGGGAACTGCGGCTAAGTGTGGTGAGATCGCGACAGATGGTGTGGCCAAAGAAAAAGCCCCGCCGGACGGGGCCTTTTACACAGGGCTGGATCAATCGGGGATGTCAAAAGTAATTGGCACTGTGAAGCTGAAGCTGTCTGACCCCAGTTGTGCAGGCACCGCAGGATAGGGACCGGCCCGCTCAACGGCAGCGATTGCCTCACGGTTGAGACTGGAATAGCGGGATTCCTGCACTGCCAGGATTTCCTGCACTTCCCCCCGGGTGTTAATCACCACATTGAGGCGTACGCTGCCCTCATGGCCCCGTTCCTGGGCACGCTTGGGGTAGCGAATGTGGCGGAAAGTGTGGCGTAGCAGTGCGGAATGGTATATCTGGCGGGCGAGGATCAGATCGGCTGTCAGCGGCGCCTCCTCTTCTTCCATATCCTCTACAACTTCTTCCCTGTACGCCGCGGGCGTTTCAGTGGCCGGTGTCCCCTGGGCCAGTTCCACGGCTGCGGCTTCAACGGGCTCGACGCTTGCATTGTCCGTGGCAGGGCTTGTCGTGGCTGAGGCAGGGTTTGGCGTATCCGATGCAGGGTTTGGCGTGGTCGATGTAGGGTTTGGCGCCAGGGCCAGGGTGGGAGGGGGAAGATCAGCCACCTCCAAGGTCGGTTTGGGCAGGATTTCTTCAGCCACCGGGGTCTGCGCTGCCAGGGTCTCCTCCACGCTGATTTGCCTCAGTTGAAGTTCTGCAATGCGTTCGCTGCTGGGTTCGAGCGCTTCGTAAGTGGTGAGCAGGCTGCTTGCCACGTTGCCCGCGGAGAGCAGCCCATCGCGAAAGCCGGTAGATGGAGGAACCGGGCCAATCCAGGCCAGCAAAAGGGTATTATAGAAATCCGGATCGCCGATTTCCCCGAGGGTAATGCCGTTCAGTACAACTCTGGTGACGCCGGTGTCAGCGGCAAACTCAATTGCCAGGCGGTCGCCACGTAAAAAGCGGCCTTTGAACAGGTTGGCGAAAGTCAGCATGGATTCTGACTGGCTGCTCAGGGTATCGCTGCGGTTATTGATGGCGATCCCCTCCATCCACTGATTGCGAAAGCGGCGCGCGGGCAGGCTGCTGGCGATGATGCGTACTTCCAGCCGGCGCGGTGCGTTGCTGTCGAGCAGGATGGCCGTTTCATCTGTGAGAGTTTCCGAATAAACGGCGGCGATATAGAGATCCTTGTTGAATTGTTTTTCGACTGCAAGACCGTTCAGCAGCGGTACCGCTTTGGCGGATACCGTGACGGTGATTAGCAAGAGTGAGACGACAGTTTTTATCGGTTTCATTGTTCCACAGCGCCTGGAAGTCCGGAGGCAAAAGTTCCGGCAAATAAGAATTTGGGGTCCCTCCCAGAAGTGCAAGAGCCGAGTAACACAGTGCGCGGTTCAAGCGTGAGTGAGCACAGTGTGCTCTCCGTTTTTTCTAACTCTACTGCAACTGTGATGGAGTTCAAGTCCGAAATGGCTGCAATGTCTTTTTGTCTGGTACCGAAAGTGGGTGCTGGAAATGATCGTCACTTCTGAAGTTGGGTGTGGCGGATCAATATCGTATAGAATTCGGTTTTATAAAGTGGCTTCAACCGCACTTTCCAAAAAACGGAATCGTTTTCACTAATTTGTAGCACACATGGAAATCAAACCTCTGATCGATTACCCACGGGATGCCGTGGATCGGTTGCTCAACACTATTCATCTGTTTCGTGATATCCGCGCTTCCAGTGAGTGGCAGTACACTGTTTTGCTCAAGCGCTCCCGATTGGTCAGTTTACAGCCGGGAGAGCAATTGCTCCGTGCCGGAGAGGTGGATCAGTGGCTTTATTTCTTGCTGCGGGGCGAGTTGCAAGTGCATGTGGATACCGCCGGCGAAATGACGGAAATGGCTGCTGAGCGCCTCCTGGCGGTGATTCGCCCGGGAGAATTGTTTGGCGATCTGTCCATGCTGCTATCGGAACCCCGCAGCGCCAACGTGCTCGCTTCGCGTCACAGCCGCGACACCCAGGTACTGGGCCTGGATTGCACGCTGTTTAGTGATCTGGATGACCTCTCTCTGTTGCAGTTGCCGGCAAAACTGATTTTTTACCGCAATATGGTTCACTCATTACGCTGGAAACTGGAAGTCTATCGCTCGAAGTACCCGGGTCATCAGCTGGCCGACAGCCACCGCAAAATTAAACTCTACACGGGTCCCAAGCGCTGCCGGGAGGAATTGCTGGCACTGTCGGAACAGGCCCGTGGGTTGGCGCGCATTCTGCTGGACTGGAATGCGGAGTTTGGTTCCGGCGAGTTGGTAGATGGTGAGTCGGATATGCAGGATTTTCTGGAATCGATGCTCTCTTGACCCGGCCCAAGCGACTGTTCTGCCTGGGGTCTGGCCGCCGGCCCTCTCCACCGGTACTATTCTGGCGCGCTGTAGGGCGGCGGCGCTGAGGGTTTTGCGCAAACCAGCCGAGTCGATGGATATCCCTGCCGATGGCGGGTTCCTGAACCCGCCGTATGAATCTCTCAAACAATCGTGAAAAAGTGCGCTTGTAGCGCAGATGTGCCGCTGGGTCCGCCGACAGGGCACGCACTCTGCGTTGAGAATTTATTTTTGGAATCAGTTTTCACTATGTAAAATTTGACCAGTGCAGGATGCTGCGATGATCAGCGTGATTAAGCGCGGTTTCCATTCTTACACTGATCGCTTCGTTTTTCTCAACAGGTTTTTTGAATGATAAGTTCACTGGCGTCCATCTGGTCCAACCACAACCATCGGGTGGCAGCGCTTGTCACCCTTTTGGCTGCCGCCTGGCTATTGAGCGGTGTATTGCTTCCGGACAATCAGGGCACCGGGGGCGAGGCCGGTGAGGCAACAATGACCAGGCCCGGGGCTTCCCAGCGGGTTCAGGCCCGGCAAATCCGCGCCCGGTCTTTTATTACGCAGGTATTGGTCAATGGTTATACCGAAGCCAACCGCAGTGTGCGTCTGCGCGCGGAGTTGGATGGGGTGATTACCCGTCTTCCGGTGGCGGAGGGAAGCATTGTACAGCGGGGGGAAGTGATTTGTGAGATTGGGGCGGAGGACCGCCAGGAGCAACTCGCTCTTGCCGAGGCGGCACAGCGCAAGGCTGAACTGGATTACGCCGGTGCCCTGAATCTGAAAAAGCAAGGTTTGCTGGCTGAGGCGGCCATGGCCCAGCAGCAGGTTGCCCTGGCCCTTGCCAAACGAGATTACGTTCGGGCGAAAGTGTCGGTGGATGACCTTAAGATCCGTGCGCCATTTGACGGGGTGGTGAACAGTCGAGCGGTGGAGTTGGGGGATTTTATTCGCCGCGGTGAAACCTGTGCAACCGTGCTGGATCTGGACCCGATACTGGTGGTCGGTGAGGTGGCGGAAAACCAGGTGGGTAACCTGATTCCTGGTGGCTCTGCCAGCGCACAATTGCAGGGGGGTATTCCGGTGCAGGGCACACTGCGTTATATCAGCCAACAGGCTCAGGAAATCACGCGTGCCTACCGGGTCGAGGTGGCGGTACACAACCCCGGCAATAAGTTGCGCGGTGGGTTGAGCGGGCGTTTGGCACTGCCCACGGGTGAGATCATGGCGCATCGCATTAACGCCTCCCTGTTGACGCTGGATGATCGCGGCGAACTGGGCGTGCGTATTCTCGATGCCGATGATCGTGTGGAATTTGTCAAAGTCACCCTTGTAGGCGATGAGGATGGGAGCGTTTGGGTCGGTGGCCTGCCACATCAAGCCACCCTGATCACCGTTGGCCAGGAATATGTCAGCACCGGCGATCTTGTCCAGGTGGAAATGATTGCACCCGAGCAGGATGTCGACAGTGCCTCCCGGCCCGATGATATCCCACTGGGGCCAGTCTTGATGCCAACCGCTGAGCAGCACCCCGCCGAGAGGGGTAACCAGCGGTGAAGATACTGAAAAACGGGATTGAGCGAAATCGCAGTACGCTCAGTCTGATGTTGCTGATTATTCTGATTGGGTTGGTGGCGCGCAGCGCGATGACGATTGAATCCAGCCCCGAAGTCAACCCTCCCTTTGTGATAGTGCAGGTCACCCATGAGGGGATTTCCCCCGAGGATGGTGTGCGATTGCTGGTGCGCCCGCTGGAGCAGGAGATACGGGCGGTTGAGGGTGTTGTGGAAGTGATAGCGGTTGCCAGCGAATCACTCGCATATATTGTGGTGGAGTTCGACTCTGCAATCAATGTGGATGATGCGGTTGACGATATTCGCAATGCGGTGGAGAGGGCCAGAGCGGAATTGCCTCGGGATGCTGAGGAACCGACAGTTGAAGAGGTCTCGGCACAGCCATTCCCCACAATCGTGGTTACCCTTTCCGGGGAGAAGCTCAGTGAGCGCACCTTGTTGAGTAGTGCCCAGCGGTTGAAGCGCAAGATCGAAAATATCAGCGATGTATTGAGTGCGGATCTGCACGGTAATCGCGAAGAGGTAGTCGAGATCACTATTGACCCCGTGCGTTTGGAACACTACCAGGTGACCAGCGCCGAACTGATCAATGCGGTGCTGGGCAATAATCTGATGATTCCCGCCGGTGAGCTGGATACAGAGCGCGGCCGCTTTTCTGTAAAGGTTCCGGGGCTTATCGAAACCGCGCGGGATGTCTATGACATCCCCTTAAAAACCTCTCGAGATGGCGTGGTAACTCTGGGGAATGTTACCGACATCCGGCGTACTTTTAAGGATGCGGCCAGTTATACCAGTATCAATGGCGTCCCCGGCCTTGCTATCAATGTCAAGAAGCGCAGTGATGCCAGCTCTGTCGATGTGACGGACCGGGTCAGGGAGGTTGTACTGGAAGAGATGGGAGCATTGCCCCGGGACATGGAGGTGAAATTTGTATTTGACCAATCCAATTTCGCGCGGGATATGGTCAGCGAAATGCAGGGCAATATTCTCACCGCTATGCTGTTGGTAATGATTATTGTGGTTGCTGCACTGGGTTTTCGCTCGGGGATATTGGTGGGATTGGGCGTGCCTTTCTCGCTGTTATTTGGCGCTATTGTCACTTGGTTGTTGGGCTATTCCTTCAATTTTATGGTGATGTTCGGTATGTTGCTGGCACTGGGGATGCTGATCGACGGTTCCATCGTGATCACCGAATTTGCCGATCGCAAGATGGCCGAGGGTTTGAGCGCGCGCAGCGCCTATATCGCCTCGGCAACCCGTATGTTCTGGCCGGTAGTCGCTTCCACTGCAACAACGCTCGCCGCATTTCTGCCCATTATGTTTTGGCCGGGTGTGGTAGGGGAGTTTATGCGCTATCTGCCGGTCACGGTTTTCGCCGTATTGGCCGGCTCTCTCTTATACGCACTCTTTTTCGCCCCAGTGCTGGGCTCCCTGTTTGGCAAGAGTCATCTGAGCGCGCCCACCCGGGGTTACCTGAGGCAACTGGAGGAGGGACAGCCTACGGCCCTGGCGGGCATTACGGGACACTATGCCCGCCTGTTGATGTTGATTCTGCGCCGTCCTGCCACCGCCTTTGCGGTCACCATTGTGGTACTTGTTGGGATTTTTATTGGCTTTGGCCGCTATGGAGCCGGGGTCGAGTTTTTTACCGAGACCGAGGAGCAATACGGCAATGTGGAGGTTCGGGCTCAGGGCAACTTATCCATGGCGGAAAAGAAAGTGCTGGTGGCACAGGTGGAACAGGCGATACTCGCTGTACCCGAGGTGCGTATTGCCCATACGACCATAGGCTCCGGGGGGATATCCGGCAAAACGGACCGGGCGCCGGACCAGATTGCCAACCTGTTAGTGGAGCTGTTGCCTGCAGAGGCGCGCGAGCGTCGCAGCAGCGCTATCTTTGCGGATATTCGCGCGCGTACCGCCAGTTTTGCCGGAATCAAAGTGACCGCTAATGTGATGGAAGGGGGGCCCCCGGTCGGTAAGGATATTGTGCTGGAATTGCGCGGACAGGATTATGAAAAACTACTGCTGGAAACCCAGCGCCTGCAGCGGGCCATGGAGGACGAATTCGATGGTCTTAGAGATATCGTGAGTACGGCCCCGGTGCCAGGTATTCAGTGGGAGGTGCGGGTGGATCGCGCCAAAGCGGCTTTGTATGGGGCCGATCTTACTGAAGTGGGACGCGCAGTGCAGCTGGTAACCAATGGCGTTCGTGTGGCTGAATATCGCCCGGATGATACGGATGAAGAAGTGGACATTCGCATTCGGTATCCACAGAGCGCCCGCGGACTTGCCGCGTTGGATGACCTGAAAGTAAATACCGCACGTGGCACAGTACCTGTCAGCAGTTTCGTACACACCGAAGCGATGCCCAGAGTGGATAACATTGAGCGGATTAATGGCATTACCCGTATGCAAGTCAAGGCGGATGCACAGGAGGGTGTGCTGCCGGACGACAAGGTGAAGGAAATCCGGGCATGGTTGAAGCGCAATCCGGTGGACCCGGGTATTGCGTTGTTGTTCAGAGGCGCCGATGAGGAGCAGAATGCCTCTTTTCAGTTTTTGGGTGTGGCTTTCCTGCTCGCGTTGTTTCTGATGTTTATTTTGCTGGTGACGCAATTCAATAGCTTTTACCAGTCCCTGCTAATCCTGTCCTCTGTGATTATGTCCACCACTGGAGTCCTGCTTGGTCTTCTGCTTACCCAGAGTACTTTCAGCGTAATTATGACTGGGGTTGGGATCGTTGCCCTTGCGGGTATTGTCGTAAACAACAACATTGTACTAATTGATACCTACAATTTTGTTCGCAAGCAGGAGTCCCAACTTAGCACGACTCAGGCTGTGCTCAAAGCGGCAACGCAGAGACTGCGCCCGGTATTTCTGACCACCGCCACCACCATTTTCGGGCTGTTGCCATTGGCGCTGGGGGTGAGTGTGGATATGGTGGGCAGGAATGTGGTGGTCGATGGGGTTATTGCCTCGTTCTGGGTCAAACTTGCCAGTGCCATTGTCTATGGCCTCTCTTTTTCCACGCTGCTCACACTGTTGGTGACACCGGTGATGTTGGTGCTGCCGGGGCATCTACGCCGCTGGCTACCTGTTGCCGCGTTTAGAGGCCAGCGCTAGCGCCGGTTTCTGTACCAGTAGCTTTTGAGAGGAATCGAACATGGTCAATGCCTGGCCCCGACAGCTTATCGCGCACAGTCAGAAACTCGCAGGCAAACTTCCCGGTGAGGTCATTGAGGGTTTTATTCGGCAGCACCGATTACCGGCTGTATTTCATCGGGTAGTAAGAGACCATTACCTGCCCCTTGCACTATGGTTGCGGGAGCGGCATAGGCCGGGGAAAACGTTGATTGTGGGTATCAGTGGTGGCCAGGGCACGGGGAAGTCCACACTGACTGATTTTCTTCAAATTGTGTTGACCGAGTTGGGCAACCACTGCTGCACGCTCTCTTTGGATGATCTCTACCTCACCCGCGCCGAGCGGCAGCAGCTCGCGCGCGGAATACATCCCCTCCTGTTGACCCGTGGGGTGCCGGGTACGCATGACGTACAGCTGGGCATTGACACTCTCAACGCCCTCTGTAGGGCAGGGGCGCAGTCAGTGATCCCCTTACCGCGTTTTGACAAATCTCTCGATGAGCGTGTACCTCGTGCTGCCTGGCCGCAACACACGGGTCCGGTTGATATTGTATTGCTGGAAGGGTGGTGCCTGGGGGCCAAACCATCGCTCAATCCGGTTTTCCCATTGAATGCTCTGGAGCAGTCAGAAGATGCCTCCGGTACCTGGAGGCACTTTATCAACCGGCAGCTTGCGGGTCCTTATCGGGATCTGTTTGCATTGCCCGAGGTGATAGTGATGCTGAAAGCGCCGAGTATGGAATCTATTCTCGAGTGGCGGAAGTTACAGGAGCAAAAGCTGCGTGAACAAACTGGCGGCAAGGGCTTGCAGGACAGGGAATTGCTGCGCTTTGTGCAGCACTACGAAAGGATAACCCGCAATTTGATTGCGGAGATGCCCGAGTGGGCAGATTGTGTTTTTTTGTTGGGGGAGGACCACCGGATTGAAGCGGTCAGGCTGAGGCACTGAGCGGTGGTTATGAGGTTGTGCCCCGACGGAGCCGGGGCATGATCCGGCCGGAGTTTTCACACCCCAGCCGGATATTTCACTTGGCCTTTGGCGGCCGGCCGCGGCCACGCTTTGCTGGAGCGGCTGCTGCAGTTGCGCTCTCAGCTTTCTTTGGGCGCCCTGGCTTTCTCTTGGCCGTTGCGCTTTTGGCCGGGCGTCCCGGTTTCTTGCTGACGGTTTCGGCCTTTGGTGGACGTCCACGACCACGTTTTGCCGGAGTGGCTGCGGTATCAGCTTTTCTGGGACGCCCCGGTTTTTTCTTGGCAGCCTCACTTTTGGCCGGGCGGCCGGGCTTTTTCTTTACAGCGGTTTTCTTCTGAGCAGCGGCTTTCTTTTTCTCCGCAGCAGCGGCCTTCTTGGCAGCAGCAGCAGCTTTTTTGGCTTCAGAAACAGCTTTCTTTTTCTCTGCAGCAGCCAGTTTCTTGGCAATAGCCGCTTCCTCTTTGGCGACAACCTTGGCTACCTGAGAGGCGAGCTTGTTTGCGACTTTGATCGTAGCCAACTTCTCTTTGGCTTCTGCCGCAGCACCCTTGATTTCAACTGCAACGGTTTTGGCCGCTGCGACGTCATCACGGGCTTTCTGAAGCTGTCGCTGTTGGGCAGGAGTTTTTTTCTTGGCTCTTACGGCAGCCAGCTTTTGTTGGGCGGTTTTCGCCTTTACGACGGCTTTCTTGGCGTCTTTTGCCAATTTTTCCACTCTGCCAATCGCATCCTTCTCTTGCTTGAGACGGGCACTTGCCAGTTTGGCGGTAAGGGAGAGCAGCTCTGCTTCCAGTTTGGCAACGTTATCGATAGCGGTTTTGGGTACTTTCTTGCTAGCCATTATATATATCCCTGTGAAAAGAATTGTTCTAGAAATGGGGGTATTCCTATCAATTATTCTCAGCCACCTCTGTGGTTATCTACATCGCTCAAACCACATTTACCCAGCAAAAAACAATTGATAGTGAGTCCCCCCAAGCGAGCGGCGCTAATTGCAGCTTATTTATATACCTAAATGCAAGTGTTTTATAAGAAATTTTGTTAAATAAAGAAAAAAAATGCTCTTTTTACCGATTTTTGATCTGTGGACGGGTTCTCAGATGCTTTTGGTGTTTATTCAGGTGCCCGTATGGCAACCGGCTTTTTCTCTCTGACTGGTGTGGCAAGTATTCGCAAACAGTGCGATACATCGAATAGTTGAGCCGTTACCTCGGGATACCCTCGCAGTGGTTTTGGAGACTTGTCGATTATCAACTATCCCGCTGCGCGCTATTTTGTATGCTTTTCCATTTTGTTCAATACACCCGGCAATCCAGCAGGTCTTTCGCGCTCTTCTCGACAACGGTTCTTGCAGCAGTGACGAAATTGTATGGCCTTGCCGATGCGCCAAAGGTACTGAACTGATCGGCCGCAATGACAGTTTGTTCTGCCACCTAACTCTTCAGGACCTTTGGACCCCTGTGTAGATTGTTTGAGAGCCGGGTCATTTTGGCAGGGAAAACTGGCAGAGCATGCCCAGACTTCTATAAAAAGGCACAGACCTTAAGTGAAGACATTGCCAGTGAGTCTGCCTAGACAAGCGCAAGGTGACATTGCCATGGCGGAGAGAGTTGCGGATCCGTGATACCGTTGGGGAGTATCCTCTTTTTTAGTACAGGTAAAACCGGGCGAATCGCCATGGTCTATTCCTTTCTTCGGCTGTACACTGGATTTCCTGTAACAATAGGCAGTGCCAGTGGCAGTTTCGGTACCAAGGGCGCTGGATGGATTTACAAGGAAAATAACCATGAAGCGTATTCCTGAACCCTTCCGCATCAAGATGGTTGAGCCGATCAAAATGACAACCTGGGCAGACCGTGAAGTAGCCCTGGTGCAAGCGGGCCTGAACCCTTTCCTACTGCGCAGTGATGATGTCTATATTGACTTGCTCACTGACTCTGGCACAGGTGCCATGAGTGATAACCAGTGGGCGGGGTTGATGCTGGGGGATGAGTCCTATGCGGGCAGCCGCAATTATTACAATCTTTGCAAGGCCGTTGAGCATTTCTTTGGCTATCAGTTAACCGTGCCCGCGCACCAGGGCCGGGGGGCAGAGCAGATTCTGTTTCCGGCGCTGATAGAGCGCATGCGCCAGGTCCGCGGCGGCACCACGCCGGTATTTGTCTCAAACTATCATTTTGACACTACCGCCGGTCACATTGAGCTCAATGGTGGCAAAGCGGTCAATGTGGTGGATGAGCGCGCATTTGATACCACGACCGCCTACGATTGGAAAGGTAACTTTGATTTACATAAACTGGTGAACACCATTGAGGCGCACGGGCCGCAAAATATCTGTGCAATTATTACCACGGTGACCTGTAACAGCGCTGGCGGGCAGCCGGTTTCCATGGCGAATATGCGGGCGGTTTACGAAATCGCTACCGGATACGATATTCCGGTGGTGATCGATTCAGCGCGGTATTGCGAGAATGCCTACTTTATCCAACAGCGAGAAGCGGGTTACGGGGACAAATCAATCCTTGAGATCATTCGCGAAATGTACCGCTACGGCGATATGCTGACCCTGTCGGCAAAGAAAGACCCTATGGTGAATATTGGGGGTCTCTGCTGCATTCGCGATCATGAGGAGCTTTTCCAGGCGGTGCGTACCCGCTGTGTGCCCATGGAGGGCTTTGTGACCTATGGCGGTATGGCCGGGCGCGATATGGAGGCGTTGGCGCGCGGACTCTACGAGGCCGCGGATGTACATTTTCTGCATTACCGCATTGGCCAGGTGGCCTATCTGGGAGAACGGCTGCGGGAAGGGGGGGTACCCATTCAATACCCTACTGGGGGCCATGCGGTTTTTGTGGATGCCGCCAAAATGTTACCGCAGATCCCGCCGGAACAATTTCCCGCACAGGTATTGGCCAATGCGCTGTATCTGGAGGCGGGGATTCGCGCAGTGGAGATCGGATCGCTGCTGCTGGGACGGGATCCGGAAACCGGGCAGCAGAAGCAGGCAGAACTGGAATTGATGCGCCTGACGATTCCTCGTCGGGTTTATACCAATGATCATATGGACTATATCGCAGAAGCCATTATCGAGCTGCAAAAGCGGGCTCACCGGTTAAAGGGCCTGGAATTTGAATACGAACCTCCGGTGTTGCGGCATTTTACGGCGAGATTCCGGTCTCTGTAGGCGAACCATCTGGGGGGTACCGATGGTGCACGGGAGAACCCTCCGGTGGCTGACCCGGCGATTGAGGGGATTGTAGGGTGAAAGTAGGGGGTACCTAAACCGCCTTGACTTGGGAAAAGACGTGCAGGCCGGAGAAATTGGGATACTATAGGATTGCTGGGGACTGTCCCCCGCGTTGAGGAACAGATGGAATTTATTACTAAACCCCTACCGGCCAACAAGCGAGTTGCCCTGGTTGCCCACGATCATCGCAAGAGTGCGATGATTCAATGGTGCTCCCGGCATCGCACATCGCTGCAGAAGCATTACCTTCTGGCCACAGGGACCACGGGGGGCAAAATAGAGGCCGCTACCGGTCTGAAAGTCGAAAAGCTGCTGAGTGGCCCCCTTGGCGGTGACCAACAGTTGGGAGCGCGGATCAGCGAAGGCAAGGTGGACTTTCTTGTCTTCTTCTGGGACCCCTTTGAGCCCATGCCCCACGATCCGGATGTCAAGGCGCTGTTGCGCATTGCAGCGGTGTGGAATATTCCCGTGGCCTGTAATTCGAGCAGTGCCGATATGATGGTGCAGTCCGCCCTGATGGAGCGTTCCTTTGGCCGGGAGGTGCCGGATTACCAGTGTTATCTGAAACAGCGCTAATCGGATTTGTTGCTCAAAAAATAACCTGTCAGTATGGTTTTTTTACATAACTTATTGATTTACAATAGTTATTTTTCCGGGTAATAGGTTGTGCTTGCAATGCTTGCCAATTCGCGGCAATCTTGCCCTCCTGATCAGACCGGTTAAACCGGCACCCTTGGTATTTGATAACTGCACGGTGTTTTATGAGTAGAAGACGCGGAAAGGCCGTAGAAGAAGAAAAGGCGGATATCGACCTGACGCCCATGCTGGACGTTGTATTTATCATGCTGATCTTCTTTATTGTGACGGCGTCCTTTGTGAAAGAGAAGGCGTTGGATGTCAATGTGCCGGACCCGAATGAGACTGATCAGAGAACTAATGAGGATAATAAGAACATCCTGCTGATGGTGGATGCCAATGACGAGATCACCCTGGGTGGCAGCCGTATTGATACCCGTGCCGTGCGCGCCCGCATTGCCCAGTTGTACGCCGAGAACCCCGAGGCCATTGTGATTGTGCGTGCGCACAACAAGTCCAGTGCGGACACCTATGTACAGATCGCGGATGCGGCCAAGGAAGTTAACCCGCGCATACAGGTATCCCTGGTTCCTTCCGAAAACTGAGTGCGGCTTGTACTGAGTCAAAAAAGCCAGCGATCCGCTGGCTTTTTTTATCTACCACAATGGTATCGATCCATGACAGAGGGCGGCTTTTCCCCGCAAATGCATCCTTTGTGTGGCCCCTGCCCGCTTTAGCCCTAGCGGGCCGATCGCCAGCGCCTGTGGTCAGAATTCCGAGCGGATAGCCCACAAATCGGGAAACACCGTCTTGTGCAAGGTACTCTGCAGGTAGCCAACGCCACTGGAGCCCCCGGTGCCGCTTTTGCTGCCAATGGTGCGCTCCACCATCTTCACATGCCGGTAGCGCCACTGCTGCAGGGAAATGTCGATATCCACAAGGGCCTCGCAGATCTCGCTTACCAGGGGGTCATTGCGGTAAATATCGATCAGTATGTTCTGCACGGCTGGAGAGGGCTCCGCAACCTGGCTGACATCCCTCTCCAATACACTTTTGGGTACCTGGTGTCCCTCATGAACAAGGAATCTTAGGAAAGCATCCCAAAGTGTCGGGGAGGCCAGACGTTGGTGCAGGCGGCGGTAGTGTTCGCAACCCGGTGTATAGTTGTCCAGTTTCTTTGGGTCCTTGGCGCCATACAGGAACTCCAGTTCACGGAACTGAAAGGACTGGAAACCGCTGGCACTGGAGAGGCGGTCCCGAAAGGAGAGGAATTCGAGTGGGGTCAGCGTCTCGAGGATATCCACCTGCTGGATCAGGGTGCGGTAAATTGCATCCACCCGCTTGAGGGTATGCAGGGCGCGGTTGCGCTCACCGGCATTGAACAGGCGCACCAGGTAATCCAACTCATGGAGCATTTGCTTGAACCAAAGCTCATAGCTTTGGTGAATCACAATAAACAGCAGTTCGTCGTGCTCCGGGCCCTCTGAGAGCGGCTTTTGGCACTGTAAAAGCGCATCTAACTGAAGGTAACTGCTATAGGTAAGAGGCATGTGGATTGCGTCCTGGTCAGGTTTTGATCAATCACGAAATAATGCGCACTTTCACCCGCCCGGATCAAAACAAAAGTTTCGGCAGATTGATTAGTATATTGCGCAATACCCGGCCCGGAGTTCTTTGCATGGAAAATCCCGCACAACAACTGCGCGTTGATGGCGCCCGTCTGTGGCGCAGCCTGATGGCAATGGCTGAAATTGGCGCAACTCCGGCTGGAGGTTGCAACCGCCAGGCACTCACCGATGAGGATCGCGAGGGGCGCGATCTGTTCGTGCGCTGGTGCCGGGAAATCGGTTGTGAGATCCGTGTGGATCGTATGGGAAATCTCTTTGCCCGGCGCCCCGGGATCGACAACAGCCTGCCCGCAGTCATGACAGGGTCACATCTGGATACCCAGCCTACCGGTGGCAAGTTCGACGGTGTGTACGGCGTGCTGGCGGGCCTGGAGGTGCTGCGTACCCTGGAGGGAAAGGGGGTCAGGACCAGAGCGCCGCTGGAACTGGTGGTGTGGACCAATGAGGAGGGAGCACGTTTTTCCCCGGCGATGGTGGGCTCTGGAGTATGGGCAGGGGAATTCAGTCTTGAGTATGGTCACAGTCGCAGGGACAAAGCCGGCAAAAGTATCGGGGAGGAACTGGCGCGTATCGGTTACCTGGGATCAGAGCCGGCCCAACCCACCCAGATCAAGGCGGCTTTTGAAGCCCATATCGAGCAGGGACCGGTTCTGGAAAAGCAGAATCAGGTGATTGGCGTGGTGACCGGAGTACAGGGTATCCGCTGGTACGATGTCACCTTCTCCGGCACGCCCTGTCACGCCGGTCCCACGCCCATGGAGGACCGCCGCGATCCGGTACAGGCCCTGTCCGGGCTTTGTGAGAGGCTTTATGCCGAAGTGAAGGCTTACTCTGGCGACGCCAGGATCACCTGCGGCGATCTGCGTGCCGAGCCGGGCAGCCGCAATACCGTGCCGGAAAAGGTGGTACTGGCTTTGGACTTGCGCCATCCCGCGCCGGAGGGCCTGGCGCATCTGCACCGTACCCTCTACCGTCTGGCGGCGCAGGTCCAAGAAGCCACTGGCGTTGCCATCACTGTGCGTGAGGAGTGGCACTCACCACCAGTGGCCTTTGATAAGGACTGCATCGAAGCGGTGCACAGTGCGGCACAGCGGTTGGGTTACAGTCATCGCCGCATGGTTTCCGGCGCCGGCCACGATGCAGTCTATGTTTCCAGGGTTGCCCCGGTCTCCATGATTTTTGTCCCCTGTGCCGGGGGGCTTTCCCACAATGAGGCTGAGTCCGCAGAACCGGCGCACCTTGAAGCTGGCTGCAATGTATTGCTCCAAGCGATGCTCGCCAGTGCGGAGTTGGCCTGAGCCGGTAAACATTTGATGTGAGTAAAAGAGCTGCTGGCATCTGGTGCCAGTGGCCCGCCATAAAAGAGTTGGATGGATCAGATGCGTGAATTTACCTTGAAGTACCGCAAGGATAACGGCGGTACCGCTGCGCTTACCCACTGGGGCATGGATTCCGAATACGGTGTGCTGCGCGATGTTCTTATCGGGCCTGTGGATAACTTCAGCTGGCGCACCGGCAATGCCAGTGCCCGCCGCGCCGAGCGATTGGGCATGCAGTTCGATCACCAGGTGGCAAAAGCCCAACATACAGAGATGCTGGATGCTTATCGCCATGCGGGGGTGAACACGCACCTGATCCCGGCAGACAACAGCCTGCCGTATCAGATCTATGGGCGCGATTCATCAGTGATGACTCCCTGGGGACCTATTGTGACACAGATGTACAGTCCCTGGCGCCGTGGTGAGTGGGTTCCCATTGTCAAGAAGTATGTCGAACTGGAAATCCCCATCTACGATGTGATTACTGCGGGCTCCCTTGAGGGCGGTGATTTTATGCTGCTGGAACCGGGCGTGATCCTGTGCGGTTACTCTGGCGAGCGCACCAGCTCCCAGGGCTTCAAACAAATGCAGGGCTGGGTGGAAAAAGAGGGCTGGGAAGTGAAGGGTTACCAGTTTGATCCCTTCTTCCTGCATATCGATGTGATGGTGGCGATGCTGGCGGAAAAGCTGGCGGCTGTCTGCGTCGATGCAGTAGAGCTCAGCCTGGTGCAGTGGTTCAAGAGCCGTAATATTGAGATTATCGAAATCCCCTTTCCGCAGGTGCTGGAGCTGGGGGTAAACGTAGTGGCTCTGGGCAATGACCGGGTGATGCTGCCCAGAGCCAATACCGGCCTGGCTGACAAGTGCCGCGCCCACGGCCTGGAGGTGATCGATCCGGACATCTCCATGATTACCCCCGGTGGGGGTGGTGTTCACTGCATGTGCCAGCCCCTGCGCAGGGATTCAGCGTTGAGGTCGTAATGGCGCTGTTCTCCAGGTGTCAGCCAATTTACCCGGCGGCCAGCGGCTGCCGGGCTCTTCCCGTCAAGGAATGTGGTTGTTTATGAACTCGCTTACGCGAGCGCAGCCGGTACTATGGCTTCTCTGAACCGGTGGCTCGCCGTTATTAACTCGGCACAGCGCCAAAAAGAGGGGTTGCTAGCGTGAGACAGCTTTCTCACAGACCAGTCTGAAAGGCTGCCAGCCAGCCCCATTGGATTCCAAACCCGGAGAATACTATGCAAAGCGCATGTGAGGAAATTCAGACTCAGGTCAGTGATCGTATACTGGAAATTACTATCAATCGCCCCGAGCGCAAGAATGCCCTGACCATGGCCATGTATTCCGCCATGGCGGAGCTGTTTAACCGTGCTGCCGACAACAGGGATATTCGAGTGGTTATCATCACTGGTGCCGGGGGCAACTTCACCAGTGGCAATGACCTGATGGATTTCCTCGGGGGCTCTGCAGAGGGTGAAGCGTCGCCGGTATATCAGTTTATGAGCGCGCTGTACAATTTTCCCAAACCGGTAGTTGCAGCGGTAAATGGCCCAGCAGTGGGAATCGGCACCACTATGCTGTTGCACTGCGACCTGTCTTTCGCCGGTGAAGACGCCATGTTCCAGATGCCTTTTGTGAACCTGGGATTGTGTCCGGAGTATGGTTCCAGTTACCTGTTGCCCCGTATTGCAGGTCATGCCAAGGCCTCAGAACTGCTGCTGCTCGGCAAGAGGTTCTCGGCTGAGGATGCGGTGGAAATTGGTATTTGTAACGCTGCGGTAGAGCCTGAGCAGGCAATTGTTCGCGCCCGCGAAGCCGCTGCTGAGCTGGTAGCGAAGGCGCCTGCGGCAGTGCGTTTGACCAAGCAACTGCTGCGCCAAGCCACTGAGGAAAAAGGCCTGGAATTTATCCAGAATGAGGGCCGCCACTTCAAGGAGCGCCTGGCTTCCGAGGAATTTAAAGAGGCTGCAACCGCCTTTATGGAGAAGCGGCCCGCTGACTTCTCCCACTTTGATTAAACCCACGGTCGCCAGAAGCGGTTATGGATGTGTAATATGTGTGCCCGGCATGGGTATGAACCAATGTGGTGAAAGCCTTCTGTAGGAGGACCAGAGCACCGGGCTACCGGTGATGATAGCTGAGTCCATTAACTGCTTTGGAAACGTTGGCAAGCTCTGGGTTGGTGGGTATACCCGTTGCCCATGATGATTGGTTTTAAAATGGGTTGTTGCGTTTACTGTTCAAGCTGTCTTACCACTTTTGAGCAACTTTCTTTATTTTTTCAGCAGGTGGTGGGATATGCCTGAACTACTAAGCCTTAATCAAGTGCCACTGAACTATGAATTTGTTTAGACCTTTAGCCAATTTGTTTGGCTATGACATAGTTAAAAAAGAGAAGGCTCTGAAAATACAATGGCATTTACAAAAAATTTTCGCCGACTTTAAAATCGATACCGTTCTGGATGTTGGAGCGAACAGAGGGCAGTATGGAAAGCTGTTGCGCTCCATTGGTTTCAAAGGACAAATACACTCGTTTGAGCCCGTCAGAATGTACTATAAAGAACTGATTGAAACGAGCAAGGGTGATAAAAATTGGTTCTCCTATAACTATGCCCTGGGAAGAGAAAGTGGAGAGCTCAGGATCAATATTGATAATGTCTTTTCCTCTTTTTATGAATACAGTGACTACTACCTTAAAGAAAGAGGGAAAGCTGGAAATTCAGAAATAGTCAAAATATCAACCCTGGATAACTTTATCGAAGAAAGTTTCAGCGGTCCTGTACAGCCCAAAATTCATTTAAAATTAGACACTCAGGGATTTGATGTCGAGGCCTTTGCAGGCGGGCAAAGAAATATTAAAAATATCTATACCTTTCAATCTGAAATGGCCCTGAAAAAAATTTACAAAAACATGCCTGACATCACAGAGAGCTTGAATATTTATCGCAAGTGCGGATTTGAAGTGTCAGGTTTATTTCCGGTATCCAAAGAAAAGAGTGGACATGCAATTATTGAGGTTGACTGTGTGATGATAAATGGGACCCTGGTGAAATCACCCCAAGGCTCCGCATAGTTTATTCTTGTAAAGAGGGAGAGCTTTAAAGGCAGTATGTAAAATAAGTAGAAAAATAAACAGTGTCAAATCTCAACAAGACAATTATCAGCTATAACAGATTTGAATATCGAGCCAATAGTGGAATTTCCCTTTTCAGTATCAATTGTTAAATTGAAACTCCCACAACAGGTGCTGCTGGAACGTATCGCCACTAGTGGTGCATGGGTTGATTCCGCACTCTAATAATAGAGCGACTGTGGCATTCATTGAGTGTAGGAAGCCTAGCGATCGCCGCGATCTTTGCTAATGTGAAGGTGCTTTTCCTGGGCGCTTGATTCTAGGCCTAGTTTCCGGCGATAACGGCAATTCTCTTATGCAGCGAGCAAATCGTTTTGCTGCCTCATAAATAATGTATTTCGCGATCGATCACATCTGATTGTTCATGGTCTGCTGTTCAAGCAACCCATAACAAATCAAGCCTGCTTATCTGTGATCTTGCCAAAGTGCTAAAGGCATGCGCTGAAATCTTTGTCATGTGTACGATGTCTGTTTTTGCTTTTTTGTTGATTCTTTTTTTGTGATGTAAGTTGTATTGGACTCTATATCCTTATTTACGAAGCTCATTGCCCCTAATGTAACATTATCACCAATGCGTACGCCATCACCAATGATGCAGCTATTTGCTCCAATATTGACATTATCACCGATTACAACACCTTCTGAGCTTGCATCATTTGTCGTCCCAATGGTCGTATTTTGTCGAATTTTACAATTTTTACCAATCTTTGTCTTGGGATTGATAACTATTCCAGACAAATGCCCAATACAAAATCCAATATCTATGCTGCTTTCTCTATGAATGTCGCAGCAATACTTGAATCTTATTCTTTTGTTGATTCTTTTGGCTAGTTTATCTGCTAAAAAATTATTTTTACGATATAAAACATATGCTGCACGATACCAAAATATATAGTTGGCTTCCCTGTTATTTTGTATTCTTTTTAGAGCCTTTATCCAAGAAAATTTATGTTTTGGTTTTAAAACTTCATAAGCTAAATATTCTTTAAAAGTATACATCTTTAGTGCTCCTAGCTTGGTTAAGTGTAGATGCACATAAAGCTTCTAATATGGGCGCAATTTACTGTATACCTTACTGGATTTTTATATGTCCAGCATTGAGGTGAACCAATGAGGTGAAACTTCTCTTCAGAGGAGTATGATCACCAGGCTGCCGGTGATCATACCTACTGGCTGACAGTAATGGCAACCGCTTTCTTTAGATAGGTACATTATCGATTTTTTTAAAATATATTCGTTTCTTTAAGATCAGAAACCTGACGCTTCAGTTTGCGGGTCGGTTCGCTTTCTACCAAGCAATAGTTTATCCAGTCCAGGCTAATGCACTGTTTATCAGGCAGCCTTTTGTACTGTCGCCGCCAGTTGTAAATCTGGCCAGAGTTGATAACGACTTCTTTTGCGAATTCGGTGGTGCTGGTATTGGGGGACTTCAAGGTAACATATTGATTTTCTCCTAAAATCATTAGAGCAGCGGTCTGTTTTTAGGTGTACTGATTGTCCTGATTCATAAAAACGCCTGAGGGCAATATAAGATTTTAGGGGCGCGTTAGTTCCGTTAGACTCGAACCTGCATAGTCAGCTCGCCAATTAAGATCTGAAAGTGCATGCTTTTTAAGAGCAAACCGCTTTCTATCAAACGAATTGGTAGTATATTCGTTTTCTAGACTGCCCATATTTGTGGCCGAATTTCTTCGGTAGGCCTCGCCATTTACAGCCGTGCTCGGCTATGTAAAGAATGGTGTTCAGCACCTGTGAGTTGGAAATTTCTCGTTGCCATATTGGAGAGGCAAAAAATCTCCAATAGTTTTGTATTGTTGCGCTGTAATTTTCATCCAGCAATAATACAGGATTTAGTGTGAACAGGCCCTAGGCAGAAAGTCGCTAATACCGACATGCCTCACCACATACTGCCACCGGGGCGGGCACCACCTCAGGCCAGGCCGTTCGATCCTTCGCAGACTCGTCTATTCGATAGACGATGTAACGCCAACCACTGCCAACTTCAACAGCTTACAGCGGGCCTGACAACAGACCGATGGAGCGACTTACGTTTCGCGGACCATTCGGCAAGACTTTTCAGTCAAGCCGAACAAAAAATGATCAACTTTGGGCGCCCCCAACTTAAAACTCGGGATTTGAAAGGTAAACAGCTTCAGGAAGTTCGAGTAGAATACTTTGGATCAAAGGTAAATAGGTGATTAATAATTCCTATACTCCGGCAAGGAAGAGGCTATGACTAAAAAACATCGTAATCATTTACATATTATCAACAACACCGTATCTACCTTTAAGTTTAAGAGCGCCTACCTGGAGCATGGACAGTTAGCCAATGGCGCTGAGTGGCCGCAAGAAATTGCTGCTAATGGTGGCGAGTTAACTGTAGAGTGCCATGAAATTGAGGCCTCTGCCGCTGGATGTTCCGGCTGGGTAAGCTATACAGGTGACTCGCCCGAATCTCCCATTAATCTTTATTTTTTATTCTCAAATCCAGTATATGATAGTAACAAAGTGGATGTTGGAATAAGTGAGCACACCTATCATACAATGGAGTCCCAGTTACTTCCTGTCCAGAGAGTTTTTCCTATGGCAGGTTCTACCGAAGACTACATAATCGTATCTGTGTCGAATGCAGACGGTGAAGTCAGTATTATACAATGGATTATCGATAACTTTGGAAATGAGGTTATTCCAGCAAATCCACTTTTGTTAGATGCCGAGGCTGTTTTCAGCGGCGTCAATGGCGGCGGGGGCGTGCGCACTTATTATGACGCCGATGAGCATTCGGCCTATTCCCACTTCAAAGGCGTGGCTGCCTTCAAACGTAAGTTAATCTTTACCCACACCAATGTCGCACGCGGATCAGACAAGCAGGGGATATATCTGATAGGAGACAAAGTAAAATCGGCAGGAGGTGTGGGGAAGATTCAGGCGAGCTATCACACAGAGCACACCCCCCCTTGGGGTCATCCAGGCGGCGCGCAGGTTTGTGGCAGCTACATGGCACTCACTCTTGAAAAGACTGATCATGATAATCATTCGTCGGAGGTGCAGATCTACGATGCTCGCCCCACAGCGTTTAACGAACAGATGAGGCTGATCACCACGATTAAGCAGGATTGGGGGGTCAATGGTGGAGGAATGACGAAAGAGCTTGGCGATGAAGGCTGCTATGTGGTCATAGCAGCGGATGACTCAGGATTGAGTGTTTACCGATCCAACAGCAGCTCCCTAAGTGAAGAAACGAAGTTTAAACTAATCCAGCTGATTAAAAAAAATAATCTCCCAAACTCATTTAACACAGGGTCGGGACTCGCCCTTGCAACCCAAACAGATGGAAAGCTCTTTATTTTCACCATGCACGGCTCCGAAGGGGAAGATAACAACACTTTGAGTTTGTATCAGCTAATCGTTACTGGCAATAGCGCTAGCGTGGAGCAAGTGGGTACAACAAAAGCTATGGACCTCCCCAACAGTGATCATGTTATAAGTGCACTAAATACTAGCTTTCGATGGGGCAAGGGTCTTGATATAACCTCGCCTACAAGTATTGAAGTATTTGCGACAGATAGAAATATATTGCCCAGCCCTATAGACAAAAAGAATTTTGGAGTGGTGACTTGGCAAGGAGAAGCGGCCAGTGTCGCTAGCGTTAATTGGGGTGGTGATCACTACTACGATACAGGCTCTAATCTCGCTATCGCCATGGATGATAGCCATTGTGTGGAAATGCACCGCGGCAGTGGTGGAAACAGTAATAAGTTGTATCACAAAGTAGGCAACGTCAATTTCTCCAAACAGGAAATAGACTGGGGTAAGAGTATCTACTACCACTCGGGCTCAGATTTCGGAATCGCTATGGATAACAATGGGAATTGCGTTGAAGTACACCGGGGAGGTGGTAGTTCCACTACCCATTATTACGCTGTTGGCAAGGTTAACTTTAGCAAAAAGACGATTGATTGGGGCGAGAGTGAGGCATATGGTGTAGGATCCAATCTTGCAATCGCCATGGATAATCGAGGTTTTTGCCTCGAAGTGCATCGTGCCTCGGATGGCGGTCAAACATTGCTTTATCGCCTTGGCAAAATCCACTTCGATGAAAAGACGATACTGTGGACAACAAGCATATCTTACGGTAAGGGCTCTGATGTTGCCATTGCCACGGATAATCTCGGTAACTATGTAGAGATACATCGTGGTGTTGATGGTACAGAAAATAGCAATGAGCACTACTATCGAGTCGGTAAAATTAGCCCCTTAGGCCATGTTGCTATCGACTGGGGAGATGTGCATTGGTACGATACTGGCTCTGTTCTTTCTATCGCCATGAACAACAATGGAAATTGTATAGAGGTACATCGCGGAAGTAATGATAGAAACACCCTTTATTATCGAGTCGGTAAAGTCGACTTCAATAAGAAGACCATCGAATGGAGTAAGAGTGCACCATACGTTAAAGGTTCTGATCTCTGCGTCGCCATGGATAGCCGCGGCCATTGCATTGAGCTTCATCGTCATGAGGAGGGCAGTGAAGGCAGCGATAAGCAATTCTATAGAATGGGCGTATTCTTCGGATAACAAGGAGTATTTTTGTCGTATGTGTAAAAGCGGTTCCCTGTTAAATAGGCAGTTAAAGACGAGAGTCGTTCCGCGATTTTTAAACATGTTGAAACGCTTTTTCACAGCCCTGTGCATAGCGGGCGGTGTTAGTTGGGAGCTACAAGTGTGAGATAAAATTGTCTCCAGTTGCATATTTTTACGGAGATGATTTTATTGCTGTATTTTTTGGCAAGAACTATGAAGGAACACAAATTCGTCAGGTTTATTTAAATAATAATTCAGCACCAATATTTTTTGTTAAAAAGTCAGATATTGGAACATTATATTGCAGTTGATATTAATGCTTCGAACTCCTTTAAAAAATTTATAGATGAAATAAACTTTCTTCAGATTGGAGAATTTTGGTGAGGGTTGATAAAAAATCAATTGACGGCTGTGAAAATATAATAAAACCAATATGTTGCCGTTTAATGTTAAATTAAAACTTATCTTGGATCTCTCTTTTTATATTTTTTTCTTATGGCGGTAGCAAATCATGTTTATTCTGTGTTAATTTTTGTTTCTTTAGTTTTTGTTGTTGCTATTTGGGTTTTTGTAAGCGTGGTTATAAATGTTTTTGAAGCTATGGCAAGCCGTAATTGGCCTATTGTTAGATTCGGCTTTGTTGGCGTCAGGTTAATGTTAAATCGCCTTCAGCTGCAAAGGGTACGCATACAAAATATACCTCAATGTTTCAGTTAAAATATGAATATTCTATTAACTAGCGGTTTGATTTGTCTTAGTTTTGCAGCCGGATCTATCCGCTTTTTTCAGTAGCAGAACATGATCCGGCGCTTGCTCGAGTATGTCTGGGCAGAGCAACTGGAGGATCGGGCCTTTTAGCGGGCACAGTGCCTGCAGCGTCAGCCGTGCTTGCCAGGATTCCAACCCGTTTCGGCGAGGTAGCGCTGCCCCGACTTCGCAGCGGGCGCCTCCAGCTCCGTACCCATCGAGTCGTTCCAGCGGTTCAGATAACCAAACAGTGCAACCACAGCCAGAATTTCGACGATTTCGCCATCATCCCAATATTTCCTGAGTTGTGCGTCAATCTCCTCGTTGACGCCGTTCGGTACCGAGGAGGCCGCGATGGCGAAGTCCAGTGCGGTGCGTTCGGCGTCGGTAAACAGCGGGCTTCGGGGGTATTCCCAGATGTGCTCGAGTTTCTCGTCCGGCTCGCCGTAACGCTGGGCAGCCCGGATGGTGTGGGCCTGGCAGTATTGGCAGCCAGCGGCATGGCTGGCGACATAGCCGATCAGTCGTTTCAGGCCACTGGTGACGCGCCCGTGGTTCTCCATCACCGCCTTGTTGAGATTGATAAAGGCTTTGGCGATCTCCGGGCGCCGTTGCATCGTGAGGACGCTGTTGGGACAGAAGCCGAGAGTCTCATTGAAGAAGGCGGTGAGCTTGGCGACCTCTTCATTGTCGTCGGGGGAGAGAGGGAGGATCAGCGGCATATGGTCTCCATTTTTGTTCAGAAAAGGCTGGCGATAAAGATCGCCGCGATAGCGACTGGCACAAAGTAGCGGGCGAGCAACCTCCAGGTTGGATACAGCACACCGTTGGCGCTACCGAACTCTTCGCGGCGCAACCGCTCACTGACCTTCCAGGCCACGAAAATCGATATCAGCAGCGCACCGAGTGGCGAGGCGAGATTGGCGACCAGCTGTTCGAGCCCCTGGAAAATCGACATGTCCCGCCAGGGCGGTATCCACGCGAGCGGCCGCACATGGGACCAGATATTGAACGAAAACACCGTCGACAATCCCACAAACCAGGCCACGGCCCCGGCACTGAGCGCAGCGCGCTTACGCGAGAGGCCGCGATGCTGTTCAAGCCAGGAGACGGCCGGCTCGAACATCGAAAAAGCCGACGTCAGAGCCGCGAGCAGCAACAGCACGAAAAACAGGGTGCCGAAGAGCGCGCCGCCCGGGATCTGTCCGAAAGCGACGGGCAGCGTTACGAAGATCATTCCGGGACCGCCAGAAGGTTCGAGACCGAATGCGAACACGATCGGAAATATCACCAGCCCGGTCAGGAGTGCGACCAGGGTATCGGCGCTGGCGATAACACTCGCGGTGCGCGGAATTGATGCTTCGCGCCGCAGGTAAGAGCCATAGACAACC
This sequence comes from Microbulbifer sp. MI-G, assembly GCF_030440425.1. Classification (NCBI taxonomy): domain Bacteria; kingdom Pseudomonadati; phylum Pseudomonadota; class Gammaproteobacteria; order Cellvibrionales; family Microbulbiferaceae; genus Microbulbifer; species Microbulbifer spongiae. The sequence continues at coordinate 3,708,922 of NZ_CP098023.1, read as the reverse complement.
ATGCCCGCACCGCCGACGCTGAGGCTGATCAGGGCCTGACCGACAGCAAGCAGCAGCACGTCGGCGTCGAGTTCGGAGAAATCCGGCTGGAATAGAAAACGCGCCGCTGCCGCGCCGTCGCCGACCGACATCGAATGCACCACCAGCACCACCAGCAGTAGGGCGAGCCCCGGCATCATCCACTTGACCGCAACCTCGATACCGCGGCGGATGCCGAACGCGACCACCACTAACGTGCAGCTCATAAAGGCGCCGTGCCACAGGGCCTGGCGCAGCGGGTCGGCTTTCAACGCATCGAACAGCGCCGCCGAGGTGTCTGCTTCCAGGCCGGCGAAGCGGCCGCTCAATGCCTTGAACAGATAATCGAAGATCCAGCCTGCGACCACGCTGAAAAATGTCAGTAACAGGAATGTGGTCAGGACCAGCAGCCAGCCGAGTTGCCGCCACCGCCGGCTGAGCCCTTCGGTGGCGGCGATGCGCTCGAAGCAGTGATCGGGACTCGCCTGCCCGCGGCGACCGACCATAATGGTTGCGATTAGCGCCGGCAGCCCTATGCTCAGCACGAATAGCAGGTAGACGGCGATAAAGGCACTGCCGCCGTTCTCCCCCGCAACATAGGGGAATCGCCAGATATTACCGAGGCCGACGGCGCTGCCGAGCGCGGCCAGCACGAAGACCATGTCCGAAGACCACTGCTCGTGCCCTCTGCGGGCGACCTCTTCCGTCCTTGCAGGCTTCTGGGCGACCTGGTCCATTCCTGCATGCCTTTGTTGGTTTGGGAATAGGGAATATAAACACCCTTTTTTACCAAATTCAACGAATGGGACCCAGCGTTCGGAAATATCGTTTTCCAGCTTCTGTAAGAGCTTTCCGTGCTCCACGTTGCTGTCGCCGCCGCGAACACCAGCGCGCCGGAACTGGAGCTGCTTCCAAAGGTTTCCGCCACAATGACCACCTGCCCGAGGGCGGACAAAAAATCTTCTGAATGCAGACTGCTTCAAAATAACGGTCACAGTGACTGAAATTCCCACTGGTATTTGGTCATATTGCCTGTGAAACTGCAGCACTATCCAGGTGGGCGTATCTCCTGGGGTTCTCACTCTCGCCGGTTGGCATACCTTTGCGGTGCAGCCAGGGCAGCGTCACTTCCAGTGTTGCGTGACTACGGTAGCACCAGTACAGAGCGGAAGCTCACTGGCTTGCCGTACTGGTTGCGCTTACACAGCCATGGTGTAGTCCATGTTTGGTTTTCGCGGTGATACCCGCGAACGCCGAGTTACATGGCGCTTCGCGGGTGGAGCGATAATCGTTGCGGTATTTTTTATCTGTTTATTTTTCTTTAAACTGCGTCGGTGAAGCGGTCGGGCGCTTTGGCAGCAGAGCTACCGTAATCCCTTTTTGTAAGGAATTCAATCAAGGTAAAGCTTTAGATGGCACTGAATTCAGCTCCCCACCGGTTGGCGAGGTCTAATTCTGGGCACCAGGGCATCAGCTACCCGACCCTTGGGTATCCAGGGCCTGTTCGGTAAGGGATACCCGGGTCGCATTTCAGTATTGGAGTGCTCTTTTTAAATAAACCGCCGTCTACAGACCTGCAAGTACGGTGATGTAGGATTGGCGAGCTGGAATCCCACCTTTTCCCGATGGTTTTTACCTGGCGTGGGGTCGTACGCGCACGCTGGACAGATAATTCACCACTTTATCCGGGTGGTCAGTAAAGAGGCCATCGACGTGCAGCTGGGTTATAGCGAAGTGTAAAAACCGGTTGAAGTTCTCAAACGCCTCCGGGATTTTTTCCGGATCGGCGCGGAAGGTGTAGGGATGTACCTGCAGCTGCCTGCGGTGCGCGCGGCGCACGACATTGTTTGCACGTGGCTGGCCGTTCTTGAATTCCATCAGCATCGGGTACCAGGGGCCGATCCCGTCTGCATAAGTGGCGATCTTGCGCAAGCCACCCGGCTCCAGCATCCAGTTATAATCATAATGTTGGATGGCACCGTCAATTTCAATCTTTTTTTCCCCCCAGTTTGTTTCAGCAATCAGCTGCACCAGAGGCAGATCCATAGCGAGAGCCGGCATCAGTTCAAACTTGATGCGCTGTAATTCCTCGGCGTCGAAGCACTGCAGGAATACTTTTTGTTGTCCGCTGGTATATCCGTATTGCTTGAGTGTATCCAGCGCAATGGCAGCAATATCCCTGCCCTCCCAATGGTGGAAATAGGGTTTCTTAATTTCCGGGTAGATGCCGATATCGTAGCCGAGGGATTTATTCAGCCCCTGTATCAGTTCGATTTCCTCCTCGAATGTAGAGAGCTGGAAACTGGATTTCCACACAGGAAACCGATGCGGATACCTGGCTTTGGGGCCATCCTCCCGCATAACAAAAGCTTCGCTAACCCGCAGTTTTTTTAACTCATCCAGGGTGAAGTCAATGGTGTAGAAGTGGCCATCTTCCCGGGCGCGGTCGGGGAATACTTCGGCAACATCCGTGGTGCTGTCCAGGGTGATGTCATGCATGACGATCAGGTGATTATCCTTGCTGAGCACCAGGTCCTGCTCGATATAATCCGGGCGCATGCCATAGGCCAGGGATTTGGCCTCCAGTGTGTGTTCCGGCAAATAGGCCGATGCACCGCGGTGCGCAATCACCAGGATGTGTTTGGCGCCACTTTCCGTACTCTCTGCACAAGTGAGCCCCGCTGCAATGGAAAAAAACAGGAGTAAAACAGATAGAGTTTTTTTGAACATTTCAAGGCCGTCCCATAGTGGTATGCAAGCCTTTCTAGCAGAGGAATATGACAGGGATATATCAGGGCAGGGCGCGCAGTTTAAGGCGGAGATCGGTTGCACCGGCTGTGGGGCCCGGTGACTGCTTTCCCTGCAACCAGGCAGGTTTTCAGGCACTTCCCGGTTGCAGGTCTGGCTAGGCATTTGGCCGACTGATCACACGGTTTCTTTCCTGGGCCACAGGTGTTCTGTAAACAGTTGCCGCAGTGCTTTCTTACTGATTTTGCCCGTGGCTGTGTGGGGCAGTGCATCGGCGATTACGCAGTCATCGGGAATCCACCACTTGGCGAACTGGTTCTGGAAGGCGCCGAGGAGGGTATCCGGGGTGAGGCTGGCGCCCGCTTCGGGTACGACTACCAGCAGTGGGCGCTCCGCCCATTTTTCATGGGATAAACCGATCACCGCCGCCTCTGCGACACCGTCCAGGGTCATGGCGAAGTTTTCCAGTTCGATTGAGGAAATCCATTCGCCACCGGACTTGATGACATCCTTGGTACGGTCGGTAATGGTCAGGTAACCGAGGGGGTCTATGGTGGCGACATCGCCGGTATCAAACCAGCCATCCGCGCTGAGAGCTGATGTTTCCGCCCTGTAATAGCGCTCGCAGACCCAGGGGCCGCGGACCTGCAGGGTACCGAAGGCACGGCCGTTGTGGGGCAGGGGGCTGCCCTGGGGATCGAGAATCCGCATCTCCACGCCGAGCCCCGCCCGTCCCTGTTTCAGGCGCAGGTTTTTGGCTTCCTCTGGTGGAACTGTCTCCGCTACTCGTGCGTTGTAGGTACCGAGCGGGCTCATCTCGGTCATACCCCAGGCGTGGTGGGTGTAGACCCCGTGTTTCTGCTCGAACTCCTCCATGATGCTCCAGGGGCAGGCGGAACCGCCGACCACCACGCGATTGAGGCTGGGAATGGTTTCGCCACTTTCGCGCAGGTATTTGAGCAGCGCCAGCCAGACGGTGGGAACACCCGCGGCAATAGACACCGATTCTTGCTGTATCAGTTTGCTCAGGGTTTGTCCGCACCCCATCCTGGGGCCGGGCAGTACCAGTTTGGCCCCCACTGCCGGTGCCGCATAGGGGATGGCCCAGGCGTTGACGTGGAACATGGGTACGATCGGAAGAATGGCTTCGTTGTGCCGGATGGCAAAGGCATCCGGCATCAGCACACCGTAGGTATGCAGGGTCATCGCGCGGTGGGAATAGAGCACGCCCTTGGGTTTACCCGTGGTGCCTGAGGTATAGCAGAGGGCTGCTGCGCTATCCTCGCACAAATCCGGCCACTGGTATCCGCTCGACCCGGAAGAGAGCAGTTCTTCATAGCAGAAATAGCCCGGTGGCAAATCTGCGGGCATATGTATTCTGTCGGTCAGGACAATAATGCCTTCAACCGAGCTGAGTGTTTCCCCCATGGCCTGTACAAGTGGTACAAAGACCGGGTCGATAAAAAGCCAGCGGTCTTCGGCGTGTTGGATAATATAGCCGATCTGCTCGGGGAAGAGACGCGGGTTAATGGTATGGCAGACGAGGCCGCTGCAGGAAGTCGCATAGTAGAGTTCGAAATGCCGGTGATCATTCCATGCTAGAGTACCGATACGATCTCCACTGACTGCACCGAGTTCAGCCAGTGCACTGGCGAGTTGGCCCGCACGTGCAAAAGCCTGCCGGTAGGTGCAGCGATGTCCCGGATTGTCAGCGGTGACCGAGACGATTTCACTGTTTGGTGCATTGCCCAGTGCCTGGTGAATAATCCCTGTGAGTGTGAGTTGTGACTGCATCATCAAACCGTCCATCACCGACCTCCTTGTATTGTGTTTGTTGCGATCTGTGCGTCAACGGAGCAGGCGATCTGGTGCAGAGCGGCTGCCTGGTGTAGATGCGGGTAACCGGGGCAATTACTGCACAATCTTGATCCACTCGCCGGGTTTGGGTTCTCCGCGAGGGTAGTATCCATTTAAAAGTCGCAGTTGTTCCTCTGCGTAATCACCGATTTCCATATGCTTGGCCAGCGAGGAGAAAGTGGTTTTTTTATTTGCCTTTACATAGCGCAGGCGCTTAACCTCTTTTTTCACCATATCCGTTTTGCGCAGGGGGCGGAAGCTGCGAATGCTGGTCAAAAACAGGTTGTCGTAGCCATCGAGGGATTCTTTGTTCTGAGTTGCCGGATCAGCCACCTTGCCTTCCAGCATAAACTGTCGACTCCCATAGTAAATGACTGCAATTCTATCGGGTGCGCGATTCCCCTTTTCTGCAACGGGTATTTTCCCTGTGTGGCCCACAAGCCTATATTGTGCCAACTTTTCATCCTGTTCCAGTTTGCGTAGGCCGTACTCTTCCCGAAGCGCCATATCCGCAGGCTGGTTGCCATTGCGCTGGGCCACCTTGATGGTAATCGTTGCCTGGTTGTCCGGGGCAGTACCAATAATTTCGGAGCGCTGATTTATCACTGTCCAGCCATCGGGAAACAGGAGGGAAAAACCCAGGCGTTTGTGATTAAAACGGTTTTTTTTCGACTGCCTTGCGTTGTCTCCATAGACCAGACCATCGGTTTTCTCCCGATAATAGGCCACTTTGGTGGCACTGTCCGCTTCAGGTAATTTGCCGGCCGCTTTTATCACTTCCTGCAGGCGGATATCGTTGCGGGGGTGGGTGGAGAAGACGCCGTGGTAGGTCTGTTGTTTCTTGCCCTCTATGCGGGCACGGCGCCGGGCAAAGGTCTCCTGGTCTTTTAGCAGGCCGATGACATTCATCATGGCTTGAGGGTCATAGCCTGCATTGAACATATACTGGGCGCCAAACCGATCGGCTTCCAGCTCCATCTCACGCCCGTACCCTTTTACTGCGGCAGTGGACCACAAGTTGGTCACGTCGCCGACCACACCGCTGCCGGTGACCAGTACCGAAAGCACCGATGCCACATTGGCCCCGGTGGCTGCCGTTTTCTGGCGCACGGCGTGGCGTGCGGTGATATGGCCGATTTCATGGGCGAGGACAGCCGCCATCTCGGCTTCAGAATGCAGATAGGTCAGCAGGCCCCGGTTAATATAGATATAGCCTCCGGGTAGGGCAAAGGCATTGATATCCTGGCTATCGATAATGGTGAAATGGTACTTGATCTCGGGCCGGTCGCTGGCTGCGGCCACTTTTTGCCCCACATGGTTGACATATGCAGTGAGGACGGGGTCGTGATAAATCGGGGTGCTTTCAATCAGTTTTTCGTGCATCTCCTTGCCGATGGCGATCTCCTTGTCCTCAGACATGAATACCAGGTCCGGTCGGTTCGTGGCCGGGTTAAATGCACATCCTGCAGTGATTATCATCAGTGTAATGGCAAACAGCTGGTAAAGGTGGTTCATTGGCTTATACCTCCCTGCGTATTTGTTGATTCGATGATCAACATTTATTGGGCTTTGAGCCCTGGCGTACAATCCTTGCGGCAGTTCAAGGAGGAGTACCGGTCAGTGGCTGGTGGTAGTACCCTCCCTCCGGTACCGAATGTATCGTGGCAGTGGTTTGCTTTTTCCCGACCGATACTGTTTATGAACTGGCACCACTCGATGGTACCAGGAACTGTTGCAGTTGTGCCGCCATTCCTTTACAGGCATTGTTTTTGACTCTGGCAATCAGGGGAATCGGGATAACAATGGCGGGCATATAGGAGGTTCCCTTGGCATCCGCACTTAATTTTCCAGACAATTCCCGGTCGCGAAAATCCCAGATAGAAGCCTCGTAATCGGATTCCTTGTCCCAAGTACCGAAACCAAAACAGCCCGCGCCACCAGTACTGATGGTACAACTGATGGAGCCGGCACTGGCTGTTGTCTCGGTAGAGCCGTCTATCCAGACTATATATTTCACCCCATATGCCTCCATGCGCTCGCGCACGCCTGCGTTTTCCAGCAGGCGATCCAGCGAGCGCACATGCATGGGCGCAGTGCGCGGCTCAAACCAGGGGTACATAATGTCTACAAATTCCTTTTCCGGAATAATATTGACCCCCAATGCGGGGTTGTGCAGCTCGCTGCCGACACAGGAGATCAGGTCGGGCTCTGTTTCGTAGTCGCTGGAATGGCGGCGCCCCAGGATGACAACCGAGTCACCCATGGCAAGTTCGCCGTCACTGCGCCGGTACTCATCGATAACGATCGTGGTGCAACCACTTAGGAAAATCAGCGTAGTCATAAATACTGGCTTGAGCACGACATACTCCCTCTATTCCATCTTCCTGGATTTCACTTTGAACTCCTGCAGGGACGCGGATCTGAGCTTTCCGGAAAGAAATGCCCGCAGTTCAGGCACTTTCTCGAAACCCGTATAGAGTGTTGCTCCCGCGTCACGCAAGGCAATATTGATTGCCTGGGCCAAAGCTTGCTCCTGGGTTTTCAGAAAGGCGGTGGGGGTTTTCCCATAGGCGGTAATCACCCAGTTGGCGAGCTGCTCTCCCTGGGGGTCATAGGCATTGATATCGTATTTTATCCACACCTCGAAGATATTCACCCTGGTTTCCCGCGGCATAGTAAATTGAAGTTCCCGCACTTCGGGTACTAGGACTATCTCAACATTTGCGGGCACTTTTTGCGGAAACTGGGACAGGGAAACAGTATTGGAGAACATGGAGCCGAGCACCGTTTCAAACAGATTCTTCTGTGCCCTGCCGGTATTGATATTCCATTCCTCGCGATCTTCACTGTCTTCGCGATAGGTGTAATTCTTAAAGTCCTCACTGAGATAAATACCCACGGAAAGCGGGATTTGTTCCCCTACGGGTGTAGGGTAATCATCCGCCACCTGTACTGTATGGGTGCAGGATGCCATCAGCAGCAAAAGACCGGCCATTGCCACCAGGGGGGCAGGAAAATTCCACTTTATCCTGTGCTTCATAAACTTCTCCAACTATCTGTTAGCTAGCGGAAATCGTTCAGCCCTACAAAGGTACCGCCATTGCGGTAAGTGAGCTCCCGCATCAGGGCTGCAAACCGAAGTCCGGTGGTTTGCAAATGGGGCGGGCGGGAAAACTGTATTGGAAACCCCACCGCATGAATGCGGATATTGCGTTTGCCTTCACCATGTCGTGCATTTACCCGTTCTACAGCCATCATGACATTGCGAATAGACTTGCCGGTGAATTCATCACCCAACACATAAATGCTGATTTTCTTGCTGGGGTCGTAAAAACTTCGCACCGCTTTTTGAATGCCTTCCACCGGGCTGGAGTTACTGAACGGATTCCAGCTCTTGAGGCGCTTGAGGATAGCCTGGCGGCGGCCGGGAGTATCCGGAATCCACTTGTTGCGATAATTGAAAAACATGTAGTCGCCCATGTCGTTCATTATCTGGATACCTTTGACCTCGGGATAGAGGTCCAGCGTGTTGACCATTTCCTCCATCATGCGTTCCCAGCCGTAATTAAACATACTGCCCGAGGTATCAATGATGAAAAGAATGTATTCACTGTCTACCGGAATTCCGCCGATGACATTATTTTTACGCTGGTAGTTTTCCCCGAGTAACCGACGCATTTCCTCGGTCATGGTCTGCAGGGCGATGGTCAGCTCGCCTTTCAGCCTGCCCTCCTCGTGCTGGCCTTCAGTTTTGCTGGCATACACTGCCTGCAGTGCTTCCAGTTCTCCGCGTAGGTTGGCAATACGCTTGCGCTCAATATCGATCTGTTCGCGCTTGGCATTGAGATCGCGGTTGAGCACTGTGGTTTCCCCGCGGATTTCCATCAATTGTTGCTGCAATTCAATGACCTGAGCCTCCAGGTCTAGCTCAACCTCTTCCAGAACAATGGGTTCGGCAGTTTTGGCGATCATCAACAGCAGCACGATGGCGCCGAATCCGCAGCAGATCACATCGAGAAAGGAAATACTGAACTCTTCCTGTCGCTTTTTTTTTCTTGAACCTATCATGGCCAGTCCCTCGACGGGGCCAGAAAGGAGCCCTGAGTCTGCATGGCCAGTTTCCAGAATTCGCTGGCGGCGAAGGGATCTCCCTCCATGGGTGCCAGGATGATGTTGACGGGAATATTCTTGGGCAGCACCTTGACGGCGCTTTTGAACAGATTGCGCCTGTTTCTGCCGGAAATGGTGCTGCTCCTGGGTGGCTTCATTCCCTGGGTGGGCAAACCATCGGTAATCAGAATGATATTATCCGGCAGAGGCGTCATGGCGTGAATGGCGTTGAAAACTCTTTCCAGGCTGGTGCCGTCTTCAGGTACTATCTCATCCAGCTCTTTGATGGCCTGATCCAGCTGGTCGCGATCATCCACATTGAGCCAGCGGTCTTCCGTGCCGGCGATAGCGGCGCGAAATGCTGTATTGAAAGTATAGATCTGGTATCGGCTATCCGGCGGTAATTGTGCCGTTAACCAGGAAACCGTATTGACTGCCCTGCGCCATTTCTCTGTTTGGCGTTTGATCCTTGATGACATATTTCGGGCGCGGATGATTTTTATCAGTTCGTCTCCCAGCATGGAGGCGGATGCATCCAGTAGAATAAGAATGCGGTTACCCCCCAGGCGCAGACCGGTGAGGTACTGGCGATCGCCATCGCCGATATACTTGCGTACATTATTGCCGAGTTTTTTGTTTTCCTCCTCGAGATTTTTCTTGGCCTGCTCCAGTTTTTTCAGCTTGTCTCGCAGCCTTTTGATGTCTTCCTGTTCGTCGACACTGTCGACTTCGGCGATATTGCCTTTTACCTCTTCTATGTGCGCCAGTATCCGGCGGGAGAGGCCCTGTGCCTGGGCCAACTCGTCGCTGGCCGTGTCCAGGGTATTGCGCGCTTGCACCAGGTGTTCCCGGCCAAATTCAACTTCTTCCTGCAGCAGATTGACTTCGGCATTCAGGTTCTCGGCTTCGATTTCAATTTCGTGATCAGAGCCATGCTTGATGATTAGGAAAATCAGTGCCACGGCACCAAAACCACAGGACATGATGTCGAGAAAAGAGAGGCTAAAGGTGGAAAAACGACGCTGTTTACGTCTCATAGTGCTCCACACTGATTGCGGTTATCGCATCGTGCCTGTTCGCAATCCCAATTTTGTCGCCGGCATTTAGATTGATCGGCGCTGTAATCTCCTCTCCGTTGAGCATCAGGCACACACCGGCGTCCACCCGCAGCGCCAGCCTGCCAGCGTGATTGGTAACGGTTGCGGCGGGGTGCTCAGGTGGAGTGGGAGTCACCTGAAATTTATCCTCGTGCCAGAAGACGAAGAGAGGTTGGTGTGCAGCGAGCGCGCGATGTCCGTACAGAAGATGTGTTGCCCCTGTCTCAGATGGGTAATCCACCTGCACGGTGACCTCACTTTCCGGCAGGGCACTGACACTATTGATTAGACGCAGCGCTGGGGTGTCGCTGTGCAGTTCCTTCCAACGCCTGCTGATGGACTGTGCGATGCAATCCCTGGGCAGAAGATACATGCGTTGCGCCAGTTGGATACCCCCGGGGATTTCTGTCCAGCGATGAGAAATAAATTTCACACTGGTGCTTTCCTCAAGGTTTTCGATCATTGCCCGCACTCGTGAAAGTATCGGGGTAGTGGCATCCTGCAGCTGCCGGAGGGTGGCTTTTGCCGTGCGGTCATCCAGCTCTGCTAGCACTTCTCCCTGCTGCATAGCACGATTTACCCATTGCGGCATCAAATCGTAGAGCTGTTGTTCAGATCCGGCGGAATGCAGTGGATCAAAGCGGCATTGCATAACAAACGCATCAGTAAATACGCGTGCCCAGGCTTCCTGGAAGTGATGCAAACCGGCATCAGCGATGGCTTCCGCAGCCGTGACGGTTGCTCGCTGATTCACCTCAATGCGGGACACCAGAGTCTGGTGCAGTTGTAATTCGACATGAAGCTGAACACCGGCGGGGGAGAGGTTTCCCGTACAGGCGGTGGCGGTGTCGACCAGGCCGACGGTATGAATGCCGCTTTCCTTGAGCACGCCGAGCAGCAGTGCGAGCTGCTCGCGGGTAAAGTTCCCGGGCACGGCGACAACCAATTCGTCGGGCATATCACAAAGTTCGCAGATCTCCTTCAGGTGGCAGTAGGCAAGATCCGCATGATGGCGACAACGCAGGTTCTCGGATTTCAATGATTCAAGACTCAACCGGTGCCAGAACTGGTTGTTTACCTGGGTGGGGTGGCTGCGTGCGCGCATTTGAGCCGCGGTACCCACGTGGATACTGCGCGGTTCAATCACTGCAATACCTGGGCTTTCCAGCACTTCCACAGTACCGGAGAAAACCCTCAAACCACAGTCATTTATTTCGAGGACACCTTGTTCCATGGATTATCCCTCGCAGCAGCTACCCAAAAAATCTGATGTTTGGTGAACAGTTAACTGATTTTTAAAAATCTCAGCAAGCGGTTGTCACAATAGTTTTGCGTGTCTAAAACCAGTCTTTCCTGCATCAGTTGCAACTGGTGGGTAAAAAACATAATGACAATACTGATCACCAAAGCGATGAACGTGGAGTTAAAGGCAACGCCAAGGCTTACGGTAACGCCGGCAATGTCGCCTTCTACAGCTTTATGTGCCTGCGAAAGCGCTTCGCCGATTCCCCGTACAGTGCCGATAAAGCCAATCGAGGGAATGGCCCAGGTAATGTAGCGGACCATCGCCAGTTCAGAATCGAGCCGGTCACCTTCAGTTTCACAAACTTCTTTGACTGAGTTGGAAACCGCCGCCACATTTTGTGTTGATCCGAACCGCTGCAGAGCGGTGAGAAGGGCTCTGGGGACAAGAAAGCTGCGCTCACTTTCAGGAAGTGCCTGTATCGGACGGGAGAGGTCACGGGTGTCCTCGGGTAATATTGATGTACCCTCGCTGATATTCAGCAGCGCTTTGTCGAGTAATTTCCGTTCACGTATACTGCGCTGGGCCTTCAGTACCATAATCGCCATCGCCCAGAGCATCAGCACAAAACAGGCTTCCTGTTCGTAGTCGCGCATCACAATATAGATTGAACGCTGTTGCACGTAGGTCTCACCAGCAGCTTCACGTGCTAACTGCTCTTCGATTAATGCATCGGCATTGGGACGGATAATGGCAACATAGATCGCGTGGACAAGAATGATGGAAGCCAGTAATGCGAATAGTTGGAAAACAAACTCTGATGACTTGAAGTTCATGGTTGTACTCTTGTAAATCGTTTCTATATATCCACGGGATAGGAAACCGAGAGGTCCTCGGAAATTTCTTCTGAGGCCTTGTATTCGTCAGAGCGCTTCCCTGCATTTTTATTCTTCTCTACCTCGGTTTTTTGTTGTACAACGGTATTGTCCGATGCTTTTTCAGCGTCCTGTTTATCCTGGGCAAAAAGGGGCAGTGAAAGGGACAGGATAAGAATAAGACTGTTGCGGAACATATGACCCTCCTAGTCTATCCAGCGCGCTATTCTGAATCCGATATCATTGCGCGGTGTCTCTCCGTAATCTCGGTAAGACAGGCGCAATTCTGTCAGCCCGGAATGGCGCCAGCTGGAGCCGCGAATCACATGGTAATCACCATCCTGCGGACCCGTAGGATTCTCTTCATGGCGTGTCGAGAGGCCTGTACCGATGGTGTAGAGATCGTGTATCCACTCTGATACATTGCCCCCCAGGTCGTGAATGCCCAGGGAATTGGCGCTGTAGCTGGCGACGGGGGCTGTTGCCGAATAGCGGTCGCTGTATGTGCGCATGACGGTTGGCAGCAGTTTTGCCGCATGGCTGTCGGCATAATTTCCGGAGTTATCTCTGACTGGAAGCGTATCGCCCCAAGGGTATTTGCGCATGGTGCCGTTGTCATAGCGCGCCAGCCAGGCCCACTCTGCTTCCGTAGGCAGGCGGTAACCGTTTGCCGCAGAGTCAAATCCAATAACCCGTCCCTGCCCGGTCAGGTAAACCGGCGTTAAACCGTCACGCAGACTCAGCCAGTTGCAGAAAAGAGCGGCATCGGCCCAACTGACATTGACAACAGGCAGGTTATCGTTATCCAGGCTCACGCCGTTGACATGGCTCGAGCTGTGCATACGTTTGTATTGGCGGTACTCGCGGTTGGTAACTTCCGTCGTGCCTATATAGAAAGGGCGGGTGAGGGATACTTTGCGCATGACCTCATTGGCACGGCGACCCTGTTCACGGCGGGAAGAGCCCATGGTAAACACGGTATTGGGACGCATCAGTTTCATGGTTCCGCCCGCGCCGTGGCGAAACTCCGACGGCACCTTCTCCCAGCGTACCTGCTCGGAAGTGAGGAGGACCGCACGCACAGTCTGCTGCAGTTTGGCACTGGGTATAATATTGGTATCAAACGCTGCGTAACCCTCCTTGCGCACGACGATGCTGTGATTTCTGGCGGGGAGGTTAAAAGTCTGGCCACTCATCCCTGCATACTGTCCATCGATATATACCTCGGCATCGACGGGGACACTGGTTATTCGCACCCTGCCATAGATCGCATTCAGATTGATACTGAGATCGCGCTCCATACCGGCACCCAGGTCAATGGTGTGTTCGATCGAGTTATAGCCGTCCTTGAAAAAACGCAGACGATGTATTTCCCCTGACGGCAGTTCCAGTGTTAAGGGTGTGTGTCCGCGAAATTTGCCATTGACAGTGACTCCGGCACCCTCAGGAACCGTGACGACCCGCAGCAGCCCGTCAGCCGGGCCCAGGTGTACTGTGGCCAGGGTCTGATCCACACCGGCTGTGACCGACACGGGAATATCCACTGTCTTGTGATCTGGAAGTGAGACAGAGACCGTTTGATTGCCCTCGATTAGTTCAGCGGTAAGTGGTGTGGTGCCGAGAACGGTCCCTTTGACTGTGACTGTGGCTCCGATAGGATTACTGCTGATGTGTATATTGGCCCAGGCGGGGCGGAGTTTTGCCTGCAGGCGATAGGTATTGCCCAATCCCTGAATATCGATTTCCTGGGTAAATGGCAGGTAGCGATCAGTCAGCACGGTCACTTGCATGATCCCGGCAGGAATTTTTTCTACCAGCCCATTTTCATTGGGCACTTCATGACCATTGATGAGTACTCTGATCGGTACCGCGGGATCACTTTCCACCTGCAGCCGACCCGGTAATTTTTCCAGGGTTACGCTGTGGCGGCTGTGTCCATCGCCAGTGACCTCTACCTCTCCACTTTTAGGCAGATAACCCTCGGCGCTGATGGTATAGCGATAACTGCCCGGCAATACCAGATGGCCATCACCCAGAGGAAGCGCGAGGCCACTAATGCTGACGTTTGCATTGGCGGGTTTGGTATCGAAGATCAGAGACCGTGCACTGACCAGGTAAACGAGCGCGAGAAGACCCAGTACCAGACAGGACGACACAACCAGGGCGCGCTTGGAGAGCAATAGGCGGGCGCGGGTGGTGTTCAGCTGTACCGGCGTAAAACCGATCGGTTCGATGAAGGGGGAATCATCGAGCGCAGATTCTTCATCGCGGACAGGTACTGCCTCTTTCACTGCCATGTTTGCTTCCCTATGGCTGCGCACTTATGGACTTATCGCAAATGCTCTGGCGTCGTACGCCTGTGCCGAAACGGATACTCCGGTGTCGCGAAAACAGGGGTGGATGCCTTGCGGTGTGCAACAAAGCTTAGCTCGCAGGCACTGCAGATAGTGGACCTGACAGGTTGTTTGTCACAAAATCCTTCATTTCGCGGCAACGGGCAACCATTTCCATTCCGGTGCCACTACCCAACAATATCGCCATTTTTTAGAACGATAGCCATGGGTGGGGTTCTTGTTTCTAGCTGTTATTGACGCCGTTTATTTTATCCGCACACTGGATGACAATTTCTGTGACGGGTTTACCAGGTACAACAATAAATTCGCGCCGCACATCCCTATAGCCTTCACGGGTCCCTACAGCCGTATAGCGGCCGGGTTTGAGTGCAATTTCGCGCCTATCAAAGATGCCCAGTCTGCCTACATGATAAATAGTGACGTGAGTACTGCTATCGGACTTAAAGCGTACGGGTAATGGAATCATTGCCTGTGTGAGCGCATGCTCAAGATCCTTGATTTGCTGTTGTAAGCGCGGTGTCTGTGCGTTGAGTGTGCGTGCATCTGCAAGTACCTGTCGGGCCAGGGAATTGCGCTTTTGTTCACCCAGAGTCAGGGGATCCTTGAGAAGATCCTGCAGTTTGTCATCGAGTTGGGCTCTGGCAGTAGCGCGGGCCTTTCCGGTGATTGCAGCGACCAGGCTGGCATCTTTTTTAACAAGAGTGGTATAACTGAGTAAAGCCGCATGCCAAGCTTCTCTGTTCTCCTGTTTACGGGCCTGGTGAAATAACCGATCAATTTCGTCTCTCTCGGCACCATTGTGGGCCTGGGTCAGGCCGATGCCCGGTGCTTTGGCATCCGGTTTCAGTTTCTGTGCCTGCGTAAAGTATTTTTTTGCAGAGGCATAACGCTTGCCCGCGATCGCGGCGTACCCTGCCGACATGGCATCCTGATAATTCCGCTCAGTAATTTCCTCTAGAACTTTTTTCAGCAACACTTTTGCCGGCGCCGTTTCGGTGTCGACGGAGAGCGCTTTTTGCAAGGTATTTTTTGCCAGATCCAGATTTCCTTCCAGATAAGCCGCTTTGCCATGAATAAAGTTCCACCAAGCCAGAGGTAATCGATCTGCACGCTCAAGCCCCTTTAACCCTCTGGGGTGGTGCTCAGAAATAGTCAGCACCAGTTGAAATGCGGCGACTGCGGCCGCCCGATTGCCCTTTTCCAGAGCCTGGTTTCCTTCAGTGATATGTTTTTCCAGGCGATCGGGGATACTCTCACGCAGTGATTGCAGAGCCTGCAGGGCTTCCCTGTATTTTTCCAGCGCTTGCAGGAATTGCCGGTTGCGGTAAATTCCGTCTGCCTCTAGCGCCAGACCCTCAGCCGCGGTGAATTCCTCCAGAGCCCATACTTCCACCCGCCGCTCCAGCAATTCTTCCTTGAGGGCGAGAATATCCTGTAGCGTCTCCTGTACGCTTCGGCGCTGCTGCATAATCTCCGCATCGCTGTATGGGGAAGCCTGATTGGATTTGGTGGGTCCGCCGGCCTTTACAGAAATCTTGTCTGTACCCCCCAGGCGTAATTGCGGCTTGTCTACCACTCTGGGCAATCCCCAAAAGACACCAACCAGGGCACAAAGCAATACAACGCCGATGGCTGTTGGCCAGTGAGTTCGCCTCCGCTGGTTATTGTCAACGCTTTCGATTGGGTTTTCGGGCCTGTGCGCTCTCTCACCGCCAAAGGTGAATTCGGCGGGTTCAATGGGGGCTGAATCTTCCTTGGAGTTGTTGCGGGGCTGCATAGTGGTTCCGCCGTGTTATTGATGTCTCCAGTGAAAATTTCGGGTGCTTTGAAAAGGTGGCCGGGCTAGTGTGGTGGCGTGTTGCACCTCAGCAAGACAAGCGGCTCCACACTGCAGCGCCTGTTTCTCAGGGCAGGCAGTGGCGTAGTTGGCAGTCGGTCTACCCGCTTGCCGGCTTTGTTGAGATCTGATTTGTAAAGATATCCTATTTGTCTCTAGATACTGGAAGTCGATGAGCCGGTTTCCGCGTTGTAGATTTCCTTCAAAATTTCTCGCCACTGTCTGTATTGGTTCTCTACGGAACCGGTGAGGGTTACTGTGCGATCCTCGAGTTCAACGATTTGTGGCTCTACCTCGGCCTCCATGGAATCCCCCAGTTCCTGTAGGGCCTCCAAGTGCATTTTGGCATCCGCGCGGCGGTCGAATGCACTTTTGATCAGGTAGCCTCCCGCACCTAGCCCAACCTGGCCCGCGGCCCGGGCACTACCGGCTCCTGAGCCGGCCGCGGCAATGCCGCCGATAATAGCGGCAGCGCCAATAAGCGTGTGGTTGCGGGCCTTGCGCTTTAATTCGCGCATTTCCCGCACCTCCTCATAACTTCTAGCGCGCCATTCCTGATAGGGGGCCTCCATGGTTTTTGCAAAAGTTCCGTAATATTCTTGAAGGGTATCTACAAACAGATGATCCCGCTTCCTGATTTTACGCACACGTTCGAGCATTGGATCATTTTCCGCGGGCAGGGCGCTCAGGTAGTAGATACCATCCTGCCTTTGGCGTAAATAGCGGTTGAAAGCCTCTGGAGAAAAGCTGCGGGCGAAACGCATCTCTGAAATTGTGCGAAGTTCGGCGATCTGCCGGTTTGACAGTTTTTGCCGGTAAGCGAGCATGTCATTGGCGATACGATTATAGATGCCCTGGAAGGCGTCGCCTTCGGTGGGGTGCTTGCGGTCATAAGCGTAGTGAGAGGCGGCTTCGGAGTAGGCCTTGGTGAACCAGCGCTGGCCGCGGGAGTCGGTCACCGTGATCTCCACAGACAGTGTTTCTCCATCGGACTGCAAAATACGCCCTGAGACAGTGACGTCAATATTGGTGCGGGCGGAGGGAATAACCCGCACAGCCCCCCAGCCCAAACTGGACTGGAGTGAATCTGCCAGGGTTACCGCCATATATCGGGATTCAGCCTGACGCAATTCGGGAAAAACAAGCGTATCCTCCCCGGCTTCGGCACTGTCGAGGCCGGGATTAAATTGGATAACCCCTACATCCAGTAGGCGCTCTTCGGCGATGTTTTCATCTTCAATGGTCAGAGGGGTAAACGCGGTGGTTCGCACTTCGGTAGTGGTGCAACCTGAGAGCACAGAGAAAACCAGAAAAACAACCAGCCAGGTATCGAAGCACTTCGAATGCAGCTGGCCACTGAGGCCGATTCTCTTAGAAAATAACATTCCGTTTTCCTCAAGTGCTATTTCGTAGCACTTTTGTATTTCCGATACTCCTCCCAGAGTTTTTCCCGCAACTCGGGATCGGTTTCGCGCGTGGCGGCCTCGCGAATCTGGCGCGCTACCACATCGTCATCGGTACCACTGGGGATGTCGGCGGGTATCACCGCCTGTGTGTTGCTGTGATTGTAATCCCCCTGACGGCCAGAGGTCGGCAGGCCGGGCCCGGTAATCTGACCACTGGAGTTATTCTGCTGCGGCCCGCCGTCCGCAGAGTTGCTGCCACCTGGAGGTGCGGGAATTTCGGCTTCGGCGGACTCTATAAGATCTTCCAGGGATTCGCCCGCGGGGGGCTCATCCATCGTTTCTTCACCAGCCTCGGCGGAGGTGGAACCAGGCTTGTTACGGACATAGTCCCGCTCGCGCAGGATCATGCCGTCGTAGCTCACCATCGTGGACTCGAAACGTCCCTCCAGTTCTGCAACCCGATCTGCAGCCGAGGTGGGTATCTCGTTGGGGGCACTGTCCGGGCGGGCAGCGCCCGCCGGTGGCTGCCCCGATGTGGCACTGCTACTGGAAGCGGAGGTGCTGGCAGAACTGCTGGATGCGGTGTTGGCGGAGGCGGCTGATTGCTCCTCTTCGGAAAAATCAATGTCTTCAGGCGGGGGACCCTGTTCACCTGAGGAGGGATCCGGCGGCATTGTGCGATCTTTTGGCGTCTGGTCGAAATCGCTGTACACCGGTGAAGAGCGGGAGCGACTGCGTGAATCTGATGTGGGTAAATTGTCCTCCGGCGGGCGCGCCTGTGATGACTGTTCGTCGCTATTGGCGGCTGTTTGCGGATCGCGACGGGATCTTTTCTGCGCTGCTGGTGGCCTGGCGCCTGGCTGGCTGGAAGAACTGCTGCGCGATTGGCCGCTGCCTGCTGTTTGGGGTTGGCTGGGACTTTGTGAGCGGCTAGTAGATGGCGGGCTGCTCTGGGATTGTGGCTGAGCGGGGGAACTGGCCGAGGGCATCGACGGCACTGCCGGAGGCTGGGATTGTGTCTGCTGGCTTTTGCACCCGGCAATCGCTGAGGCCATTAGAACGGCAGAGCACAGGGTGTGCCAGCCTGTGACCCGGCGGTGGCTTTTGCTGACCGCTTCCCGAGATGTCATCTCTACTCTCCTTAGATTGCCCGGTGATGTACCGGGGCAAAGGGGTTGGCGGTGAAAACTGATCAGTAGTGCCAACCCGACATGCCTCAGTGTGGAATCTTAAAAATAGCCCTTATTGCATGGTAAATACGATTTCCACACAAATATCGGAGTGCTGTAAAGCAAAATCTTCAGTCGAAGACAAAGCGCTGTACTATGCCGCGAGTTTCCACCGCTTCGCCATCTTCAAAGCGAGGGCGGAACTTGGCGCGTTTTAAAATGTTGCGAACCTTGGAACCGGTGTGCAGTTTGCCCGGCGGGTAGGCTCTCAGAATTTTGATATTGCGCGCTTTGCCAAAGGCGGTAACGTCATAGGTAACCGTAATATGGGCATTGGCCAGCGCTTTGCTTTCCGAGTCCAATATCGGCAGTGCCGGTAGAGCGACCGGGCGGCCAAAAATAGCCCTGATCTCATCATTGGAGGCGCCGTTGTCCCACAGGGCCTGGTAGGCTTCGCCATAAGTTTTGCGCGCCGAGTGCCATTTGTTGAACATCATATACCAGTCACCCAGTTCCACTTTGGCTTTCGCCGAGGCTGCCGGCGGGGACTGCGGATTTTTTTGGTAGACATCGACAATTCGGGTAATGGCTTTTTTGCCGGTATTAAATCCTTTCGCCCGGTACTGATCCAGTTTGGTATTCTGGTGCACGCCGGGGCCGATATGCCTGAAACTGGTGTTGATAATCACGGGCGCTTGTGGTTCGCCTTTGTAGGTGGCCAGGTAATAGTTCGTGGCTGTCAGTCCGCGAAGCGCATCCACCAGGCGAAGGTCCGCAGAGCCAAAGTTTTTGCTGATGATATCCACTGCCAGGGTATACAGTTTGGTGGCGCTGATCAGGTGCTCAACCACTGTATCGCCTTTTTCCTCCTTAAAGGCCTGCAGGTGCCAACGGCTCAAGTTGTCAATTGCCGGTAACATGCGCGGGTCTTTTTCGCCGTAATTCTTCTCGTACAACCAGTAGAGGTATTGCTGGTTGTCATTGGCCTCATCCCACTGATTCATTGCGATCTGGCTTTCGATCAAGCGTTCAATCATTGGAATCTGGTTGAGTGAGAAAAGCCCTTCATTGACCCGGTTGACCAACATTGCCCGCCGGAATTCCCCGGCAGCCTCGCGGTGTGCTCCGGCCTTTTGCAAAGCTGTGGCCAGCCCCAGCAGTTGTTCGTCAATGCCAGCGCCATAGGCGCCGTGCTGAGCCTCCAGCTCCTCGATGCGTTCGCGATAATTCTGCACGGCTTCAGAGGGCCGCAGCTGTCGCTGTTTTTTCTTTAGAGGCTTGGAGGCAGCTTCGATAAACGCCTGGGGAGGGGCGGTATCCGGGTTCACAGGGGTGCCACTTGTCGCGAGAGCACTGCTACTCAGCAATGCTGTGGCTGTAAACATCAAGCCGATAGCGAGGGAGTTGCCGGTATCTGTCTGTGTCACAATTGAACCACTTCCGTTCCATATTTGCTTTACCCACACCTGCGAATTGCACCTGTGCTATTGCGCGGGTATGTGTCCTCGTTTCCGCCTGCCGGCCTGACCGGCATCAATATGGCGGAAGCTCTCTCCTGAAATATGGTTCCATCCAATCCTGAGTGCCGGCGATTGCTCGCTCTGAAAGGCCTTCAGTTAAAACGCTCCCTGACGCTGATATACGCTTTTCTGGCCGAGTATTAAACAGTATAGCCAGCATAAACTGTCATCAGAGATACCGTGACGGAGACTTCAACCAACCGTCGCAATACCAATATGCTTTGGGTCACCCTTTTGGTTTAGCAGTTTGGAGGGGCAAGGAGTTCCGGGGTTCAGCAAGCAGATGCCAAAAGTTTGCGCAGAAGGATTCAAATTTTCTTCTGCACGCGCAGATGGCGCTTGCTTCCGGTTGCGGGATCGATCGTGATATGAGGCGCAGCGGGAGGAAAAAGGGCGTTTAGTCTGGCTGATAGTGAGAGAATGGCGGTGATTTGGGGACTATTGAAAACTGCATTTGGATTACAGCACCTCAGGTACCATAATCCGCCAATTGGAGTAAGAGGAGGATTTTGGTGAGCATTTATATTGATCCTGATGCCGTATCGCGTCTGCGCCAGTACGAAATGCCCGGAAAACTGGGTTTTGGGCGCGTTATAGCGCCTGTGATGTTTCGTGCTGTCTGCCAGGATGGCTGCTGGAGCAGAGGCGAACTGGTTCCCTATACTGCGCTATCTTTGGATCCCGCGGCTAAAGTGCTGCACTATGGTCAATCGTGCTTCGAGGGATTGAAGGCGTACCGTACCCCGGATGACGAAGTCGCTCTGTTTCGCCCGGAAAAAAACGCTGCCCGCATGGCATACTCCGCCAAGCGCCTGTGCATGTCCCCCGTGCCTGAATCCCTGTTTCTCGATGGGGTGCGCACAGTCGCTTTGTATTGCGCAAATCTTGTGCCTGCCAACAGTGGTGAGTCCCTCTATCTGCGCCCTTTCCTGATGGGCACACAGGCCGACCTGACGGTGTCGGCCAGTGCCTCTTATATGTTCTACGTGATCGCCAGTCCATCGGAGGCCTACCACGCTGGTAATATGCGCCTTTGGGTGGAACGCGATGACACCAGGGCTGCGGTGGGCGGTACTGGAGACGCAAAAGTCGGCGGCAACTATGCGGCTTCCCTGCTGAGTACTGGGCGCCTCCGGGAACGCGGCTACGATCAATCCCTGTGGCTCAACCCTGCCAACCGCAGCAGCGTGGATGAACTCTCCGGCATGAACTTCTTTGCTGTAATGGGAGAGGTACTTTATACCCCGGCACTCAACGGCTCCATTTTGGAGGGAGTGACGCGGGCATCCCTGATCGAACTGGCCAGAGACCGCGGCTATCAGGTGGTAGAGGGAGAGATCCATATCAATGAGCTACTGAAACAGGTGGCTTCCGGTGTCTGCTCAGAGGCATTTGCCTGTGGTACCGCTGCGATCGTCAGCTCCATCAGTGTGATAGGAGATGCAGGTGGCAGTTACCGCTTATCAAAGGCGCCAGGACCTGTCGCCCAGAGTTTGCGCCAGGCGCTGTTGGATATCCAGGAGGGGCGGGCTGAGGATCGCTATGGCTGGATGCAGCTGCTGGGGGCCATCACAAATATCTGAATCTGGCTACACCCTACCCCGGGTAAGCAGCCAGGGGTTTTGGGAACAGAGGACTCGCGCAAAAGCCCTGTGACAATCTTCCAGGAATGTGGTTTCAGTGGCTTACCCGGTTTTGTCACTATCGTACCGGGTTAATTCGTAGCACTTGAATGTCACCTATTGTTTCGAGGGGAAACGTCATTATGGGCATTCCCGCCAATCCCCTTCTTGCTGTTGACTTCAACGACTAAGGATTCTACAACTAGCCTGGTACTAGAAGAAACGAGCTGGAACTTGGAGGATGACCTTTTAGTGGTATCTCTCATTTTGACCAGTGGTTCCAAGATCAATTTGAGCAGCTAGGTCGCACTCAGGGTTCCTTACAGAGCGTGAGGAAGACGGGATGTTGATCCATATGTTCGGCCTTATGATGCAGCCGCGCAGGCAGTGGCAACTGATTGGCAATTTATCCGAGAAAAATTTACGTCGGCAAATACCCTACGTGATTCTGCTGGCCCTGTTGCCAGCGGTGGCTTGGTATTTTGGCACAACCAAAATTGGCTGGAGCATCGGTGGTGGTGACCCGGTAAAGATTACTGGTCAGAGCGCCCTTGAGCTGGTCGCGGTTTTCTACTGCACCATGGTGCTGGCGGTTGTCGCAATTGGCTACTTTATCCACTGGATGGCCAAGACCTACGGAGCAGAAACCCACCCAATGAAAGGCGTGGTTGTTGCCGGATTTACCGCGACGCCGATCTTCCTTGCCGGTATTGCCGGTGTCTATCCACTACTGTGGCTGGATATTCTCTTGGCCACAGTGGCCGTAGCCTACGCGGTTTATCTGCTGTATCTCGGTATCCCGATAGTGATGGGTGTTTCCGAGGAGCGGGGTTTTCTCTTTGCCAGTGCCATAGTCACGGTTTCTTTGGTGGTTGCCGTGCTGATCATGGTGGGTACCGTGCTGTTTTGGAGCTATGTCTCTGCACCGGTCTTTTATTAATCCTGCACCGGGAGTGGTTCGCGCAGGCTGCCCCCGGCATCTGAACATGACATTATGTTTCTCTATAGGGCCCGGTTCATGAAGGTTACCTATGGTGCGACCGTAATGACAATACAAAATGAAGCGCTGGCTATGCATTTCGATTAGCAGGGCGAGCCGGCACCCTGACATAACACAAGGCTTGAGGTTTCAGAATCTGAGGGAGTTGAGGTTTTTCTACTTTGCAGGGGCAGTGATCACTATAAAAAAGGGTTGTTGATAATCTGTTTTAGGTACTGAGTTTGACTTGCATAAGGCACAATCTTTCGTTTCCTGCTGTTCTCGTGGCTGGCATGTATAAATTTCATCCAGGCATCATTGGGATGCTTGTCGAGAAAAGCGCTACAAAGTTTGTAGACTTTCACTCCACTCTGTCAACCGCTTGCACAGCGACGCCAATATCGACAGAATGCCGTAAGCAAGTGTGAATCTGGTTGTGCTTTATCGATAAGCGCGAGGATCACGGTTTAGGGTAAATTGGTCGATCCATAACTATTGTTGGATTGTCGTGTAACCCCAGTTGGAGTCGTGCAATGTCGGATCAACCCTATACTCCGCCAAGAGTCTGGAAATGGGATACGGAAAGCGGGGGGCAGTTTGCCAACATCAACCGCCCAGTGGCGGGCGCTACCCATGAAAAAAAGTTACCGCGTGGCAGGCATCCCATACAGTTGTACTCGCTCGCGACCCCTAATGGGGTTAAAGTCACGATTATGCTGGAGGAATTGCTGGCACTCGGTTTTGAAGGTGCGGAGTACGATGCTCACTTGATTCGCATCACCGAAGGCGACCAGTTTGGCAGTGGTTTCGTGGAAATCAATCCCAATTCAAAAATCCCCGCTCTGGTGGATCAGAGCACCACACCGCCGATTCGTGTGTTTGAGAGTGGTTCTATTCTACTCTATCTGTCTGAAAAGTTTGGCGCTTTCCTGCCGCACACCCCGGAACAGCGCACTGAAGCCCTTAACTGGCTGTTTTGGCAAGTGGGCGCGGGCCCCTACCTAGGGGGTGGATTTGGGCATTTCTACGCCTATGCACCGGAAAAATACGAATACCCCATTAACCGCTTTGCGATGGAAGTAAAGCGGCAGATGGATGTACTGGATCGACAGCTGGCAAAACACCCCTTTATTGCCGGGCGGGAATATACCATTGCGGATATGGCCATCTGGCCTTGGTACGGCGCACTGGTGCGCAATGAGGCCTATGATGCCGCCGAGTTTCTCGATAGCAAGAGCTATCAGCATCTGAACCGGTGGGTTGTGGAGATTGCTGCGCGGCCGGCGGTGATGCGGGGGTGTATGGTCAACCGCACCTGGGGCGAACCCAGTGAACAGTTGCATGAACGCCATGATGCCAGTGATTTTGTGACAAAAACTCAGGACAAGATGCCCCAGGAGGGTCGTTAGCGATCTGTCGCTCGGTCTGCAACACGCATTGCGTCACTTGTGGTATCGGGTAGCGCTGCCGGGCAGAACTAAAAAGCGCGCAGAGAGAGCATCAGTCGTACCATCTGCGCGGTTCCCGGGAATCGCCACAGCTTTTCGGTGGCAAAACCGGCAAGGCACGCCAGACCCAACAGAACGGGTAGAGGGGTTGCCCGTAGGCGCCGGTAGACTTGCTGCCGCTGCCGATTAACTATGCGCCGCAGCCTTTGTCGCTGTTTCTCAGCCTCGTGGCTGCACTGCTGGATCTGCTTATTTAATTGTCTCAGCGACATCGTTCAAAGCCTCTTTGATCTGACGTTTGGTTTCTGCGAAGCCAAGCAGTGGGCGCAGTTTTTTCTGGTAGATCACGGCCCCGATAAAGATAACCACCTGTAGTAACAGGAAAACCAGGAACCCGAAATACACCGATTGGGAGAAGTAATAGGCAACTAAACCCATGCCCCCGCAAAGGCTTACGAGTAGTGCTGTGCCCAGAGGCACCAACATCAGCTGAAGAAGGACAAGGCGTTTACCGGCAGTTAAGGTTCTATCCAGCTCCAACTGGAACAGCTTCTGGATATTGGCCAGCCAGGCAGTCAATAGGGCCAACATGGCTTCGGCACGGGCCAAAGTCATTTCCAGGCGCTTGTCAGCCCCCTCACCGTGGCCATCCTGACCGGCAGATTGATTCCGAGTATGCGCCTGCGCTGCCGGATCGGGATGCGTACCAGATGCCTGGGATTTTTTTTCAGTTCCCATGTTGCGGATGTTCTTCCTTGTTGGAAAAAAGTAAAAGGATTATTTAAGAAGCTTGGCAATGGCCCAGCCGACCACAAAAGCACAGCTTACTGCCAGAATCGGGCGCGCCCTGACCGAGGATTCCGCCTTTTGCATCATATCGGTAGCGCGTTGTTTCTGGATTTCAACAGAAGACCGGGCTCTCTGTTTTAGGCTCTCGGCGGCCTCTGAGGCTGCTTCCCCTGCGAGATTATAGGCCTGTTGCAGCTTTTTCCTACTGGAATTGGTATGTGGAGCTCTTGCGGTTGCCATTGGGGTTTCTCCTTTTCAGGGGTTAATTGCCGAGGCATTGTATAGTCCCGTCGGCGAATTCCCACTCGGATAAATAGTTTTTATAGGACAATAGAAAATAATCACTGTCGATGTTTTCAAGAAAAGTTATATCAGGACTTCGCTGGACCGCTGCGGTATCCTTGTTGAAGTGCGGTTATCCCGAGGACAGGTTTCTGATTGGGTGCACAGCTCAGGGGGTAAATCAACCCAGAATGGATAACCCCCCTCTGGCCTCACAGGGATTGGTTCGGCAATCGAATGGGGTTTTCATCAGCAATGGGGTATCTGCCCCAGATCTTCGGGCGCAACCGTGTGAACTTGTGTGTAGTTTAACGGGTTGCATCCCGTTTCCAGGTTTTTATATGGTCTACCACGCCATCGAGTAGCCGCTGGCGACTCTCGCGGCTGATCCAGGCGGTGTGAGGCGTGATGATCAGGTTGGGGATACTGGAGTCCAGTAGGGGGTGGTTCGCTGGCGGTGGCTCTTCACTGAGTACATCCAGTGCGGCCCCCCCCAGGTGCCCACTGCGCAGCGCACCGGCCAGGGCCTCCTCGTCGACCAGGCCGCCGCGGGCAGTATTCACCAGTAGAGCGCCGGGTTTCATGGCTGCGATGAAGGGGTGATCGATCAAATTTTCTGTCTCCGCGGTGAGGGGACAGTGCAAGCTGATCACATCCGATTCCGCCTGCAATTGTGCCAGGCACACCCGGTTATTATGGGGTTTTCCACGGAGAGACTCGGCGATCAGCACCCGCATCCCCAGAGCCTGTCCAAGTCTGGCAACGCTCTGTCCCAGTGCGCCGTAGCCGATAATCCCGAGAGTCTTGCCGGCCAGCTCTATCACCGGGTAATCCAGCAGGCAGAAAATCTCAGACCGGCTCCATCGCCCGGCCATCACGTCCCGGTGGTAGCGGTACCAGCGGGAGGCGAGGGCCAGGATCAGTGCCAGGGTGTGCTGTGGCACTGAGGCGCCGGCATAGCCTTTGACATTGCGCACAACAATGCCGAGATCCCGTGCCGCCTCCAGGTCGATATTGTTGGTGCCAGTGGCACAGACACAGATCAGTTTGAGCTGGGATGCCTGTGTCAAAAGCGGGCGATCCAGGATCACCTTGTTAGTGATCACTACTTGGGCACCGGCGATGCGCCCGGCGGTTTCCATGGCGGAAGTGGTATCGTAGAAATCCCAGTGGTCTAGACTGTTCTGCAGGGCCGATGTGTCCAGTTCCTCGAGCTTCATCGTCAACGCGTCCAGAAATACGCCGCGCATGGGGTCTCCTTGGTATCTGTACATAAGGTACAGATATGCTATGGCAGTGGGCGCTGAATGCAATGGCGACTCCCGAGTATGGCGCGCTGAGTCCGGTGTGCATGACTACGGTGCGTTCGTGAGCCCTTCTGTTGGGATTGAAAAGGGCTTTTATGGGAATATCGATAACCGCTGCAGCTCTGGTTCTGGTATCGGCATTTCTACACGCGGGTTGGAATCTACTAGGAAAGTCCCGCACTCCTTCCCCGGCATTTTTCTGTATCGCCACGCTCAGTGTGGGCCTGTCACTGCTGCCTCTGAATATTTGGGTACTGTTGCAGGCAAAAGCACTGCCCAGCGCCTTCTGGTTGTTGCTGGTGGGCAGTGGTTTCTTCCAAATGGTGTATATGGGCAGCCTGGCGCTGGCCTACCAGCGCGCCAACATGGGACTTGTGTACCCCATAGCACGGGCGCTGCCGGTGCTATTGGTCGCGGTGGCCACAGTGCTGCTGGGGCAGCGGCTGCCGGGGTTGGCCTGGGTGGGGATGCTGCTGGTTACTGTCGGCTGTCTGCTGGTTCCCCTGGTGTATTTCCGCCAATGGCACTGGCGGGCTTACTGGCGTGCGGATTGTGCCTGGGCACTGGTGTCGGCGCTGGGTACGGTTGGCTATTCCCTTGCAGATAAAGGGGCACTGATGTATCTGGAGGTGGCACTCGAAGGTGCCGTGACGCCTTTGGCAATGGCTTACAGTTACCTGGGCATGCAGTTTTTTGCCTGTGGCATATGGTTGCTTTTGGGCTGTCTGGGCAAACGTGGGCGCGCCCAGTTGGCACTGGGTCTGGGGGATTTGAAGCTAGGGGCCCTGACCGGCCTGATGATGGGGGTGACCTACGGCCTGGTACTGCTGGCAATGACCATGACTGAAAATGTGAGCTACGTGGTGGCCTTGCGCCAACTCAGTATTCCACTGGGGGTTGGGATGGGGATCTGGTTGTTGAAGGAACCGGCGCACAGGCCCCAGCTGCTGGGCGTGGGGTTGGTGTGTGCCGGTTTGATTGCAGTGTCTCTGCGCTAGAGGAGACAGCCCGTGTCGTTACATCACGCGCATGCCCGGTTTGGCGCCCGCATGGGGTTCGAGAATCCACAGATCCTTGCCACCGGGGCCCGCGGCCAGCACCATGCCTTCACTAATGCCAAAGCGCATTTTACGCGGTGCCAGATTGGCGACCATTACCGTGTGCTTGCCCTCTAACTGCTCCGGTGTGTAGGCGCTTTTGATACCGGCAAACACCTGGCGAGTTTCGCCGCCAAGGTCCAGGGTAAGCCGCAGCAGTTTGCCGGCACCCTCCACGTACTCGGCTTTGGTAATCAGGGCGATGCGCAGGTCCACTTTGGCGAAATCGTCAAACGGGATCTGCTCAGCAATGGGGTTTTCGGCCAGTGGGCCTGTGGCTGTTTTAGCCTCGGCCTGCAGTTGTGCCAGGGACTCTTTGGCGGCATCCATCACCGCGTCCACCTGGGTTTTATCCACACGCTGCAGCAGCGGTTTGAACGGCTTGATCTGGTGGCCTGTCAGCGGGGTTGTGGCACCGTTCCAATCCAGTTCGTTGTTGAGAAACTCCGCCGCTTTTTGTGCGGTGACAGGCAGTACCGGCGCCAGCCAGGTAATCAGAGCGCGGAACATGTTCATGCCCTGGGAGCAGATGGCCAGTACCTGCGCCTGACTGTTGTCCGCCTTGGCCAGAGACCAGGGCGCCTTGTCGGCAAGCCAGGCGTTGGCGGTGTCGGCCAGGGCCATGATGTTGCGCATGGCGCGGGCGTATTCTCGCTGCTCGTAGGCGTCGGCAATATGCGGCGCCGCTTCCACAAACTGGTTCCAGAGTTGTGCATCGGCCAGTGCATCCGCCAGCTTGCCGCCGGACTTGCTTACAAACTTGGCAGTGCGAGAGGCGATATTGACGACCTTCCCTACCAGGTCCGAGTTTACCTTGGCGATAAAGTCGTCCAGGTTCAGGTCCAGGTCGTCCACGCCCGCGGTCAACTTGGCGGCGAAATAGTAGCGCAGGTACTCCGGGTTGAGATGATCCAGGTAGTTACGAGCGTTGATAAACGTGCCACGAGACTTGGACATCTTCTTGCCATTGACGGTAAGGAAGCCATGCACGCACACTTTGCTGGGGGTGCGCAACTCCGCGGAGTTGAGCATTGCCGGCCAAAAGAGTGCGTGGAAGTTAACGATATCCTTGCCGATGAAGTGGTAGACCTCGGCTGTGCTGTCTCTCCTCCAATATTCCAGCCAGTCCCTGCCATTGCGGTCGCAGTAGTTTTTCAGGCTGGCCAGGTAGCCAATGGGGGCATCCAGCCAGACATAGAAGTACTTACCCGGAGCATCCGGGATTTCAAAGCCGAAATAAGGGGCGTCCCGGGAAATATCCCACTCCTGGAGGCCCTCTTCGAGCCACTCGGCCAGCTTGTTGGCCACTTCCTCTTGCAGGGTGTCGCAACGGGTCCAGTTGCGTAGGAATTCGGTAAAGACAGGCAGAGTGAAGAAAAAATGCTCGGACTCTTTTTCTACCGGAGTGCTGCCGGAGATTGCGGAGACCGGATCGATCAGTTCCGTAGGGCTGTATGTGGCGCCGCAGACCTCACAGTTATCGCCGTATTGGTCGGGGGTGCCGCAGTGTGGGCAGGTGCCTTTGATATAGCGGTCCGCCAGGAACAGCTGTTTTTCCGGATCAAAGGCCTGGGTGATGGTGCGCGAGGCGATATGACCGTTGTCACTGAGGCGCCGGTAGATCATTGAGGACAACGCGCGGTTCTCCTCGGAGTGGGTGGAGTGGTAGTTGTCCACCGCGATCAGGAAGTCGGCGAAATCCCGCTCGTGTTCTGCCTGCATATGGGCGATATGCTGCTCCGGGGTAAGGCCCAGTTGTTCCGCCTTGAGCATGATCGCAGTGCCGTGTGCATCATCGGCGCAGAGGTACAGACAATCGTTGCCGCGGGCGCGCTGGAAACGCGCCCAGATATCAGTTTGAATATATTCGAGTACGTGGCCCAAGTGCAGGGAGCCATTGGCGTAGGGGAGTGCGCTGGTGACTAGGATCTTGCGCGTATCGGACATCGGTTTTTCCATCGCTGAGGGGTTTAAACCAGAGGCTCCGCTGGAGGGGACGGAGCTTGTCAAAAGACCGCGGAATATAGCAGATTTGGACAATGCCGTGGAGATGGGAGTGCATGTCCAAGGCATGGCCGGATTGATTCGCTCACTGGCTTTGGTGTGGTTCATTCGAGACAATGCGAGTCTGACAAGAAGCACCGAGAGGGGAACACCGTGAGCGATCATTATCACGACCATGAAGAGCTATCACAGGAAGTTCAGGCAGACCTGGAGCGCCTGGCTGAATGCCTTGGTCAATTACACGACCCGGTCAGCGGTTTAGCGTTGGACAAGCTGGATGCGAAAATAGAAGTGGGTTTTGAAGCGGGCGGGGTCTTTGCCGGTATTACCCTCGGGTACCCTTGCGCGGGCGAAGAGGCAGGCTGGCGCGAGCGGGTGTTGACAGCGTGCGAACCCCTGTTGAAAGGGGGGCCTTTGGCCGGCAGTGGCGTGCAGTTTGAACTGTTCAGCGATATTCCGGCTAATTCCGTTGCAAATGCGCCTGAATCCTTGCGTGGTGTAAAAAATATTGTTGCGGTGGCCTCTGGCAAGGGTGGTGTGGGAAAATCTACCACTGCGGTAAACCTGGCTCTGGCCCTGATGACAGAAGGTGCCCGTGTGGGGCTCTTGGATGCGGATATTTACGGACCGAGCCTGCCTACTATGCTCGGTACCGAGGGGGTGCGCCCGCAGGTTAAGGAACAAAAATGTTTTGTACCGGTAACGGTTCATGGCATTGAGACCATGTCCCTGGGCTACCTGATGACAGAGGACACCCCCGCAGTCTGGCGCGGCCCTATGGCCAGTGGTGCGCTCAACCAGATTCTGACTCAAACCCTTTGGTGTAATGCCAAAAGTGAGTTGGATTACCTGATTGTTGACATGCCCCCCGGCACTGGGGATATCCAACTGACACTGGCACAAAAAACTACTATGGCCGGTGCTGTCATTGTAACCACTCCTCAGGACCTTGCGCTGAAAGATGCCATAAAAGGTGTGGAGATGTTTCGCAAGGTGTCGGTGCCGGTGCTCGGTATCGTGGAGAATATGGCACTGCATACCTGCTCCAAGTGCGGCCACAGCGAACCTGTTTTTGGCACTGGCGGTGGTGCGCGCATTGCAGAGCAGTACAGCACGCATCTGCTTGGAGCACTTCCGCTGGCACAGAAAATCCGTGAGGATGCAGACAGTGGGTGTCCCAGTGTTATTGCGGATCCCGAGGGGGAGATCGCCGCTTTTTATCGGCAAATAGCCCGCAGAATGGCAGCGGGTATCTGGCTAAACAGTAGCGGCGATGAGGCACTGCCGGAAATCGAAATTAGTTGAGCGCAATCGCGATGCCGGTCACAAAGAAGTAATTTCTTTTTTTTGGGGGGTTTTTCGCGCAACGAATTGTCCCTATATTGACGCTCCCGGTGCGCCACTAGCGGGAATCCCAGTTGCGTGCAAGGGTTGTCAAGCCGAGGCCGGGTCACGAGTCCGGCCGCGGTTTTTCAACTGCCGGCATTTGGGAGAGAATACAAAAGATAAAATAATCACTGCTGGTTTTGCGCTATTCATTGGTCAACCATTTTTGGTCTTTGTGAACCTGGATTGATACTCCGCAATTGCTGCTGCCCCGACGTTATCGGAAAATTCCAGTATTGATACTGTATTCTTGTCGTGACGGTTAGGGATGTCTGGGAATTTAATCCCTCGCGGTAGCCGGAATTACTGCCCTGGGTGGTACACACAAGCTGGTAAACTCCCATCGCACAGTTTTCTGTGTATCGTGGATAATATACTGGCGGGCCAGGGCTTATATGATCTGTAGTGATAGTGTGAGGGGTGTACCGGAAAAGCGTTTGACCAGCCTGGTTGGAAAATATGGTGCGGAGGTAAGAAACAGGCGTTATTGAAGCGGTAATTCATGAAATACAGGCGAAAGCATGGATGCTGGAATTAATGAATTTTCATATCAGTTATCGACCGGTGGGTGGCGTAGTGCGGGTGCTGTTTTATGGGACAGTGGGATTCGCGGAGAAAATGGAGGCCACGGCCCGTTTGGTAGAAAAATACCGCCACAGGGCGCGGTTGCGCGTGCTGCTCGATCTGCGTTATGCACATTCCAAAGTCACTTTGGAGGAACAGCGGCAGTTTACCCGTTATATTGCGGAACACCCCGTGCTGCGGCGTGCCTATATTGCCGTGTTGCACCCGCGCAGTCGCTGCACCGTGCCACTGGCGAGGCGGAGTTGTTTATTTTGGCACAGTTCTAGGGAGTTTGTTGCCGAGTCCGAAGCCGAGGCCTGGCTCTCCCGAATCAAGGGCGCCCCCAGGCCTGTGGTGCTTCAATCGCTATAAGCCCGTTGCTGGATTTGTACCAGTTGGCTTTGTGCTTGGCGGCGACGCTCTTCTCGTTTTTGCTGGCGCTTGTTGGCTATCAGATTGCGGACATCCTGCCCCATATGCTGTTCGCCACGCTGTTTTGCCAGTTGGATCTGCTTTTCCCGTTCGCGAAAACGGGCGCGGTCGGCTTCCTCCACCTTGTCGTGGCAGTGGGGACAGCTGACTCCCTGCTCGAATAGTGGGGAATGTTGGTCTTCTTTGGTGATTGGCATACGGCAAGCGTTGCACTGGCCGTATTGGCCGCGCTCCAACTCGTGGTTGACTGTGACCCGCTCATCAAAGACGAAGCACTCACCCTCCCACAGGGAGGCCTCCCTGGGTACCTCTTCGAGGTATTTGAGGATACCGCCGCGGAGGTGGTAGACTTCCTCAAAGCCCTGTTCTTTCATATAGGCTGTGGACTTTTCGCAGCGAATGCCGCCGGTACAGAACATGGCGACTTTCCGATGCCTGGCCGGGTCCAGGTTGTCTTTCACGTACTGGGGAAACTCGCGGAAGGTGTCGGTCCTCGGGTTGATGGCATCCTTGAATGTGCCCACCTGGAACTCATAGTCGTTGCGAGTGTCCACCAAAACGACCTCCGGGTCGCTGATCAGAGCATTCCAGTCCTTGGGTTCGACGTAGGTGCCCACCACGTGCAGGGGGTCAATACCCTCCACGCCCATGGTAACGATTTCCCTTTTCAACTTGACCTTGCTGCGCAGGAAGGGCATCTCGCCGGTGAAGGACTCCTTGTAGTCCAGATCGGCCAGGCGCTGATCGGATTTCAAATAGGACAGCAGTGCGTCTATGCCACCGCGGGGACCGGCAACAGTGCCATTGATCCCTTCGCGGGCGAGCAGCAGAGTGCCGCGTATACGGTTTTTCAGCATAACATGCAGCAGGGGGGAGCGTAGGGACTCAAAATCCTCCAGGGTGACGAACTTGTAGAGTGCGCAGACAACGAATTGATCCATGGTACTACCTTATTTTGCGGGCCGGAGCGTAAATCCGGAGCAGAAAAAATCACCGTGGAGTTTATCGCAAAAAAACAGCCTGTCGTAGCTTTGGCTGGCAGTTTGCACCGGATTTGTCCGGTGGTTGACCCGAAGGCCGCAACTTGTCAAAGTTCTGGCTGAAATTTCAGGGCCACAGTGAGGCGAATTCCATGGACGAAGAATATGCACCGAGAGAGTCTGAGTTGAGCCAGAGCTATCGCGAGGGAGGCGTGTCTGTCCGGATCGATATATACGAAGGTGAGGGTGGTGGTTGGCTGCTCGAGGTCGTCGACGAGAATAACTACTCCACCGTATGGGAAGATGTGTTCGAGACAGACAAGGAGGCCCTGGATGAGGCTCTCGACTCCCTTCGTGAGGAGGGCATCGCCTCCTTTGTAGGGCCGGTTCAGGAAATGAACGGCAGCTGGTGAGTCAACTATTAAGCTGTTAATGGCAGTGACCTGCTGGTACTGATTTAGTGCAAACCGATGAAATACAGGTGGCTCCCTGCAGGTTTGTCTCTATATCTAACGCGGCTATATACCGCCATACCGCCCAACAGGCCGGTAGTTTGCTCCAGCAGCTTTGAGGT
This sequence comes from Microbulbifer sp. MI-G, assembly GCF_030440425.1. Taxonomy (NCBI): domain Bacteria; kingdom Pseudomonadati; phylum Pseudomonadota; class Gammaproteobacteria; order Cellvibrionales; family Microbulbiferaceae; genus Microbulbifer; species Microbulbifer spongiae. Next base: position 3,675,224 of record NZ_CP098023.1, on the reverse strand, counting down.
TTGCAGTTTTACACCTCGAATCCTCCCAAGCCCGCTCATTGCGGGCTTTTTCGTAACTGGTGACACAATATCCAACCACAACTACTTCACGGAATAGAGCTTGTCTTGTTGTTGTAGCGGGAAATATCCCTTCTCGAATGACACCTTGCGTCTGTCGATCTGAACCAGGGAGGGTTCAACAAGCTGGTGGCGATTGACTCGGGTGATCGCTGCCAGGACATAGCGCGAGTCAAGGTTTTACCATGCCAAACACCATCGGGCAGGCGGTGGGTGGCTCTGTGCCTCGGGTCCGGTCCGCCTGGGAACTGCTGAGTATCGCACTGGAGGAAGGATTTACCGGTGTTGGTGTAAAGTAAAAGGCTCGCACAAGGGCCGTCTGGATGACCTCGAGCCCGTACCGGGCGAGGATCTGCCCCACAATCTGGACTTAATAAAGGCGGGTGGTTGGATAAGATAGTGTATCTACCCATGTCTGATGGTGTATTGGAAGACAAGCTGTGCCTGTGGATTTCACTGTTTGGATCGGAAATACTCAAGGAGACAGCGTGAACCTGCAACCCACTCGGACCCCAAAACTACCGGCGCTGACCAAAGGCCGCGATTGTGTCAACTGTGGGTATTCACTAGGGCATCATAGTGGCAGCCCACTGCCAGGGGTGACTTAGCCACAGCTCGACTTTGGGATAGAAGCTCTGAATGGTCCCAGGGAGGCCATGCTAGGCTAAGCTGGGTTGGTACTTTTTGACAAATCTGTGTCTCGAAGCTGCCTGCGGGACTTTTCATGGTTTTGATTGTAGTACAATTGTTGCAGTTAAAGTTGTCCTCACTAGCGAGGTGCTAGTCTAGCTGCGATTTTATGACAGTTTCAGTGAGTGATTTGATCAGAGGAAACAATATGCTCCTTTTGCCACTGCAGTCTTTGCCCTCACACAATACCATGCAGTAGCATCCATAAAGAAAGTAGGTTTGGTTATAGCACATACCTTTTTTGCTATTGGCAAAGATATGACACAGAATGCTGAAAACCGCCAGCCTGTTCCACGCCAATTCAAAATTTTTTTTCGATAGCGAGTTTTTGATAGTGGCGGGAAATTCTTCTGAAAGGCAAGCCTGAAGTAATGCTAACAAGTGGTATCTGTGTTCTGTTCAGGATGTACTATAGGGCACCTCTATAAATTTCAAAAAGTTACCGAGGATTCTGCGCTAAATTTTTGAGAATATTATTTGTATATATTGGTGACTTGTTTTACCTGTAGAGTCACAACTGAAATTTTTGCCGAAAAAAGAAATAAGTTGGTTCGCAAAAGATGTAATTCCTTGGATTTCTCACTACGTGGACTCGGTTTGCCTGTGAAGGCTGACCAACCGATATAAATAGCATCTCACGTCCATCGTAGCCTTGAAGGTCGCCTCCGCAAATCCAACGATTCTCACAACACACCGCCCTGTATGTTTCTCATAGAATCAAAGGCATGCCCAATACGCATACGGATTTCAGGCTGATGTCGATTTTTTTGCCCCTCTTGTTCAGTCAGTGACTGCTGGCGACAACTTTTCCTGTGAATATTGCCTCGTAAACTATGAAACTTAAAGTGGTTTCTCTGTTTTAGTTGTAGTGGGCAGCTTCTGCCTTCAACCAGCAGCACTTGGAATAGGTTGAAATCGTGAACTACAGGGAAGCGCATTGGGTAGCTGCGCAACATATATTGATTGTTTGCGTGAGCGCAGTTTAGAAAGTTTCTTAGAGTGTTTCGTTATTTTTCCTGTTCTGGCGATGTTCCGGAACCTAATTGCCACAGCGCGTTTTATTGGCTTGAAGACCCTGCCAGATTTCGCCTTTGTCGATCTCCTTGTGTCCCTTAGGGGTGTCACGCCGTCTTTGAGCTTCAAAAAGCTAGCATCAAATACAGGTCACATTCTCGAAACATAGTTTTCATCAAGCCTGCAGTGGCCAGTTGCACCACAAGTGGTCAAATGGCTTTTGTATCGATTGCCTTATTCTTGCGTTTTAATTTCAAGAGGCAGCAGAGGCTATAAAAATCTTGGATTTGAAGCTTCAGCGTACCAACTGACAAGTTTTACAGGCTTTGCAGTAATGGGAACTTAAATACTATCGGTACAGCGCTTGTCTGTCTATCGGTATTGTTCTTATGTTTCTTTGTGGAAACTTTGTCCAAAGTGGTACTAGGGTCTCTTAAAATAATCAGTCTGATCAGCTCGACGAAAGGATCAGGTTTATTCAGCACATAGTGATGGTTCTCTAACTAAAAAAGGATTGGGTTACATTACGGTCTTGGATTTGCTCGGGTGATAGTGTTCTACAAAAATAATTTATTATCAGAGGCGTCCAACAGAAAATTCAATCGACTTACTTATTGCATGAGGTGGGCGCGGCATTCTACAATATAGGACAAATCGCATCTGTCACTAGACTATGAAACACTTAATCGTAGTCTATGCCGATGGTGACGGGAAAGCTGCGTTGATCGTCAACTGATTTGGTGCTGCAAGGGCAAACTCCCCTTGCGTGTTGAAGCCATACATGGGCGTCTGCAGCAGCAGGGATGTGCTGCTCAATTGTTTCTAAAGAGATGGGTGTAGCTTAAACTCAGGAGAGAACCTATTTTGATGATGAAAACTATTTTAGCCAGTCAGTAAGTCCACTTGCGCTAACTTCTGTCACTAAAAGCAAGAAGCTTTTAGGGATGCTGTCTGACTATGAAAAGTGCTCTGGATTTTCACGGCTGCTGTCGCTTTTTTGCGATAGGGTTGTAAGTTGAGAAAAATTTGCAGCCAACTAGTTGCAATTTACTTAACTTCAGGTTTGACAGCTGCGCTGTAATGTAGAGTTATGAACAGCTTCTTCTACAGGAAAACGAAGATAAAAAATATATTTTCTTGTTACAATTCTACGAAGAGGGTTTATAGGGGCGAGATTCGAATTGTCCACTTGTGGAGGCGGTGGTAACGATTATACATTTCTGCTACTAGCAGTTTTGGTGGTGATTGTGGAGAGTCAAGTGTTAGGGTAGAGATTGCTTTCTAAACCGTAGTTGATTTTTTTAAACAGTGAATCTCGTCGTTATAGTTCGGCTCATATTGTCGATGGCAAGGACATAGGCATACAAGGAAGTTGTTTGGATGAAAAAAATGAATGCCCCTAAATGAGTAACATGTTTTATCTATGCTCTGGATAGGTTGCCGATAAAATCCAATAAAGGAGCTAAATCCTCTTGTTGAGTTAGGTCGCTGAGGAGATGGAGATGCTGCACACGGATCTGCATGAAAAGGAAGTACGGTTACGCTGTCTTCACGGCAACAAGCTTTACACAGAGGCCGGACTTCTCCAACCTACCCGGATCCGTGTATGGATGGCAAGCTCTTACAAGCGCTCTAACAAATTTGGTGATCTGGCGGACTGACAAACCAATCTTCCAAGTCTGCCCCACCACACTGTGTTATTGGTGTAGGGTATGGGATTAACGAAAATACTATATTGATTTCTTTAATACCCTGAGAAATTTTTAGGGAAGTGGCAGCATAGAGTTTATTCCCAGAGCACGCACCAGCTCGGAAGCGAAAAAATACAAGCAAGGAGAGGCGATGTGTTTGAAGAGGGTGTGTGTACTGCTAAATGGTATGTATTATTCTGCAAAGCTGGAAGAGATGCTTTGGTGGAGTCAGGTTTATCAAATAAAGGATTTGTAGTTTACCGTCCAGTTATTGAAGGGAATAAAAAAGCAAATGGTAAAGTTGGTAAAATCAGAAAGGAATCAATGTTTCCCAGATATGTTTTCATTAGATTAAACGAAAGTTGTTTTCAAAAAATAGATGAAATCCGTTACTATCCAGGTGTTGTTAAATTTGTACAGTTCGGAATCGGTTACGCATCCATAGCTGATGACGTAATATGCAAGATTCGACAGTTCAGAGAGAATTGGGTTAGCCAAAAAAAGCAAGATGCTTATTTGCGAGAAGGCGACTTTGTAAATATTAATGCCGACGGTTTTCACGAAATCCTAGGAACCGTATCAAAATTGAGCTCTAAAGAGAGGGTCTTTGTATTGATTAATTGGCTGGAACAAAGTAAAGTGCTGGAGGTGCATATCGATTTGTTAGAAAAAGTAAGTTGAGATTTTCAGCCAGGGTGCTGGCTATAATTACGGTAGTGTAAAGTTTAGCTCTATTTTTAGTTTGACGTGTGTAAAGTTCGTCAAAATGGCGGAGCCTTTCTCAAATTTATTGTGATGCTTATTAATTTATAAAAATTGTATTGCTAGTGCCAACTGATTAAAGCGGCAAGACAGGATCTCTTGTGACAACAGTTTAAATGGATAGCGTTGGAAGCATGGTGCAAATGTGTATAAAGAGTGATTTTTCGAGAGCTAAATGACATCCTCCCCAGGGGAGGGCTTGTCTGTAGCACCAATCCCTTTCTCCCCAAGATACCGTGGTCGACAATCTGACACGGAGTCGAATGTTGTACATTTACTGCCTTCAAGATTGCGTTAATTTGTCTAGTTTTATTGCCGAAAAGGGTATCTGCGCCTCTCTATGGATACGCAATCTTGTTGATATATATTTCAGTAACTAACGCGTTCCTGATGAGATCACTATTGGTCATTTTGCCACTTCATAGTGAAAAAGATTAGGAAATATTATTTATAAGGCGAATGTATCTCTGTATGGGAGTGGCCTATGATTATCCAGGGGCAATCATCAATGCTTAAGCTCCATCAAGGCAAGGGCAAAATGGGGCCTAAATTATACAGAAAGCATGTAATGGGAATGAGTGATAATTCAGTAGGAAGGCTTACATCAGTGTAGAAAGTAAAATCAATCAGATTCATAGCGTTGCCGTGACTGCCGTGAACTTTCACAACCCTGCTTTATAGTGGAGCTTTTCCTTGATAATAGAGCTTGTGTCTGGAGTGATTCTAATGAAGCAAGAAAAGAGTCAGCAATTTAAAAGCACTCCAATGCCAAGGGCTTGAGTTGGAGAAAGAGAATCGGCATCAAAACTGACTGAAAATGAGCGGCCTTAAAATAAAGCATGGTTTTCTGTATTTTTTGAATTGTACCGGGATAAGGCTCACAATCTAAGTTATTGAAAACTGTTAAATTTGTCTTCTCCAATGTGATAGTTGAGGATACGATGGCAAGGCTTTACAAGTATTCATTAGGAATTGCAACATTCAACATAGGATATCAAAAAAGAAAACAACGGACAAGAAAGTGGTGATACTGATAGGTGCTGATATCGCTGAAGTGATATGGTCTAGATTGCTTTTACAATACTCCGGAAAGGTATTCAATTTGGTAAGGTCGGTATTCTTCGGAAGTCGATAAATGAATGCTAACTTTCATGTCGTTCACTGTCCATCTGGATTTGCTTTAAAGCAGTTCTCTTTGTGACTCGAGGCTTGTAGGTCCAGGCTTCTAACTCTCGAAACTACTCAAAATATTTCCACTAACAAGATTGAAAATATATCAAACAAAAGTCATTCGGTAAGATAAATCGACTATAAATTATTGTGATATGATTGACGATCTGGGATGATTGATTTACGGATATTAAAGATTAACAGGCTTGGGTGTTTTGGTGTTTTATTGCGACTGGACAAGCTGTCTAGATTACGCGTCAGTCAAATAGTGAACAGGATAGGAGATTCATAGTTTTCATTATTTATAATGAAGCTCATGTAAATGTAAACTAGGAGTTTTTGTTGGATATCAAATTAACGTCACCAAAAAAGAAAACCTTCCAGAAAAAATATTTATTATATGTTATAGCGTTAATGGGGATGCTGTACGCTGTTAGGTATTTATGGTTGTTTAGTCAGACAGGTCTGAGTATTGACAAAAATGAGTTGGTTTTTGGTGAAGTAAAACGTGGGGATTTCAGTATTTCTGTTCGCGGTACTGGTATTTTAGTACCTGAAAATATCCAATGGCTGTCAGCGTCAGTTGAAGCAGAAATTAAAAAACGTTACGTAAAACCTGGAGATAGTGTTAAAAAAGGGGATTTATTGGTAGAGCTGAGTAACCAGCAACTATCACAGCAATTAGAAGAGGCCGAGTGGCAGCTGGAGGCTGAAAAAGCCAATTATATGGCTGAGGTTGTCCGTTTAGATACCAGTATTTTACAGCAAGAGGCTGCAGTTTTAGATGCCGAACTTGCCTATGATCAAGGTCGTATCGAATATAAAGCGTTCTCTGATCTTATTGAACAAGGGATAGTGCCAAAACTAGATTATGTGCGTTCAGAAATTGCTATGAATCAGGCTAAAAGACGTTGGGAGTTTTCTGTCAGTCGGCTGGAAAAAATTAAAGATAACGTACAAGCTCAGAAAAATGCTAACGAAGCACGGCTGAAGCAGTTTATTAAGCGATTTGAACGGATCCAGCAACAGGTTACTGATCTGAAGGTTGTAGCTACTATTGATAGTATCGTACTGGATATACCTTTAGAGCCAGGTCAGCGAGTCAGGTTGGGAGATAACATTGCCAAGCTCGCAGAAAAGGACACATTAATTGCAGAGCTGCAGGTACCGGAAATCCAGGTCAGAGATATTGAAGTGGGTAAGCCTGTAATAATAGACACGCGAAACAGCAAGGTTAAAGGCGTAGTTTCTCGCGTGGAACCTACGGTTAATAATGGTAACGTACAGGTTGATGTAACCTTTTCCGAACCATTACCGTCTGATGCACGCCCGGATTTAAGTGTGGATGGTGAAATTTTTATTGCAAAAATACCAGATACCCTTTATGTAAAACGTCCATTGTTTTCACAAAGTAAGAGCAGTACAACGCTCTATAAATTAACAGGGGATGGACAATTTGCTGAGCGAATAGACGTTAGATTAGGGCTGGGGTCTGTTAATCAAATACAGATTATCTTGGGATTGGAAGCCGGGGATAAAATTGTAACATCCGACCCCAGTCGCTTTGATAGTTATCAAAAATTTAGAGTTCGATAGTTAAGTGGGGATAAGAAATACATCATGAGTAACACTAATATAATTAAACTGGAAGATATTCAAAAAGTATTTCATACCGATGAAGTAGAAACGCGGGCGCTAGCCGGTATTACCTTCAGCATTGACAAAGGTGAATTTGTCTCAATATCTGGACCTTCTGGTTGTGGAAAATCAACCTTGCTGTCAATTCTAGGATTATTAGATGCGCCTACAGCAGGAAACTATATTCTGGCTGGTCATAATGTTTCCGATATAAGCAGGAATGATAGGGCGTACATCCGTAATAAGGAAATTGGCTTTATCTTTCAGTCATTTAATCTAATTAGTGATTTGACTACAGAAGAGAACGTACAGCTGCCGTTAACTTATCGTTCTGATATAAATAAAGCTACCCAGAAACGCTTGGTTAAGGAGGCGCTGGAGAAGGTTGAAATGTCCCATCGGAGTAAACATTTTCCTTCGCAATTATCTGGTGGCCAACAGCAGAGAGTTGCTGTTGCACGTGCTATAGCGGGCAGTCCATCGCTGTTATTGGCAGATGAACCAACTGGTAATTTGGATAGTAAAAATACTCAATCAGTGATGTCCTTGTTGCAAAGGCTACACCGGGAGGGCACTACCATATGCATGGTCACTCACGATCCGCGCTCGGCATTTTTGGCTGAAAGAGAAATACATCTGTTTGATGGCTCAGTGACCAGTATAAGAAAAAATAGCTCTGCGGAAAGCAATAAACCGATACAAAAACAAGAACAGGTGAGTAAAGAGGAGAGCTAAATGAACTTCGCAGATTTACAATACTCGCTAAGGCTGTTATTGAAAAAACCCGGATTTACTCTGTTAACAGTCTTTGTTATGGCGATAGGAATCGGTCTTAGTCTTTTCCTGTTTTCATTTCTTAACACCATAATGTTTAAGCCGTTACCATTTCAGGATGGTGCTAGCATTGTTCAAATTAGTGGCTCAGAAAATGGAAAGAAAAACAATCGTAGAATTTCATTACATGACTACTATGAAATCAGAAATAATGTCGACGGACTGATAGAGTTCACCGCCTATCGCCCTACTAATTTAAATGTTTCTGGCCGTGATGGTGCACGTCGCTATGTGGGAATTGAAGCTGAGCACAATTTTTTTTCTTTAACTCGTACCCAGCCAATTCTAGGCAGGGACTTTATCCCAGCTGATAATTTACCTGGGAATGAATATGTGACCATTATAGGCTACGAAATCTGGCAGAACCAATTTGGTGGACAGGCGGATATTCTTGATCAAATCATTCGTATAAATGGTATTAGTACCCGTATTATAGGGGTTATGCCAGATGGATATTTCTTCCCCAACAACGCAGAACTATGGATTCCTCTTCGTGAAGATGCTACCCGGATTAATCGAGGTGATGCAGGTAATGTTTGGGGCATAGCTCATATGCAGTCTGATGCAACTATAGAAGAGTTGAACCAGCAGATTGCATTAGTTATGCAGCGCCTACAGCATCGGTATCCAGAAACCAATAGTGGCTTTGGTGCTTACGTGGAAACCATTCAAAAAGCAACTGTTGGTGATGGCATATCGGTGATATATGCCCTTTATGTAGTTGCAATTTTGATTTTACTTCTGTCCTCGGTTAATGTCGGTAATTTATTGCTTTCCCGGGCTGTTGAGAGAAATAAAGAAACGGCCATTCGAGTAGCACTGGGTGCTCCGCGCATGCGTTTAATTGCTCAAATGCTTTGGGAAAGCATCATGATTTGCTTAACTGGTGGTGTGATAGGCTTAATAGCATTGTGGTTAAGTCTTGAATTTACCCAGGGTATTATAGGATCTTTTTTTTCGGATAGACCTCGTTTCTGGTGGCAATTTGGTATAGATAGTTATGCGCTAATATTATTTGGTATTTTTGTCGTCAGCGCGATTGTGGTTACCGGATTAGTACCAGCTTGGAAAAATTCTGCGAGCAATTTTAATGCTGTATTACGCGATGGTACTCGGGGAGCACTAAGTAAAAAGTCAGGTCGGTTAAACCAGCTACTGGTAATCAGTGAAATATTTATCGCTATTATGGTTTTGATTGCGGCTACTGTTGCAGTTATAGGTGCAGCAAAAGCAATAAATGCAGATTACGGCGCTGATCCGGATAATATTCTGACGGCCAAAATCACTCTGAACGAGGCAAAATATCAGAATGATCAAGCCAGGATTCAGTTTTATAAATCATTACAAGCCAATCTTTCCAGCAAAAGAGAGATAGAGAAAGTAATGCTGGCTTCGGCATTGCCGGGGGAATTTGCTACTGTGATGCCAGTAGCCATTGAAGGGAAGGAGTATGGCCAGGGTAAAGAAGACAATCTTTATCCCAGACTCAACTATGTTGCGGTTATGCCGGGTACACTAAGAGATCTGGGTGTTTCCTTGGTAAACGGTAGATATTTTGACAGTAGTGATGATGGTCTCAACAACAAAACTGCAATTGTTACTGAAAGCTTTGTGGATAAATATTTCAACAATGCAGATCCAATAGGTAAGCGTATAAAGGTGGTGGACGAAACTGTTAAAAATCAGCAATGGTTAACTGTGGTTGGTGTGGTTGAACATACCATTCAAGGCTTGGCCAATCGCACCAGTAGGTTTGTACCAACTGTATTTCGACCTATTACTCAGGCTCCCTTAGCACAAATGACGATTGCTATGCAGATGAATGCTGATGAGGTACAAATGATCGCACAGCTTAGGAAAGTGCTTTCTTCGATGGATCAGGAGTTGCCAGCTTTCCGAGTCGAGCCCTATGTAGAGCGAATGAATCGTAATGTAGCGCCACTAATATTTATCACTAGTATTTTCTTTATTTTTGGTATTGCTGCTGCAGTGCTTGCGGCTAGTGGGATTTATGGAGTTATGACCAACACTATCAATCAGAGAGCCACTGAAATCGGTGTCAAGCGTGCATTGGGTGCCACTGATCTACGCATTATCAAAGACTACCTTTCAAAATCTTCCAAACATCTGCTTTGGGGGGGCATACCTGCGCTGTTGGTTGGTGGCGGCTTAGGTTTTGTCATGTCCAAAGTATTGGCCTCAGGAGGCTCCTCCGTGTTAATTATCACCGTGATAGTAGTATTCTCGTTGATTGCTACCATCGTGTTGTACGCAACCTACTTGCCTACTATACGAACCTTGAAAATGGAGCCTATTGAATCATTACGTGACGAATAGTGCTATTTCAGCTTAAATAGTCCTTTTGCGGAGCATCTAGCTGGTCTCAGGATCTATTGTATGAAGTGTATGTAACATGCCCCATGACCAGGAGCTACAGTGATCGGCAAAAAGCACCAGTATTTAAAGCTGAGATTTGCATTTGCAGAATATTACTCAAATCAATGTTCAGGAGAATGGTAGTGGGAGAGATAACCAAACTCAAAATTCATGAAAAAATAGCCCGCTATATGCTGGGGATTGTTTATTTATTCGGTGCAATAGATGGTTTTTTATATATCTTTTTTGATATAAAAATCACTGGGAATCCCACTGAGCCATTTTTAGCTGCATTAAAAGGAACGCTGTTTTTTTGGATTTTTATGAAGCTAATCCAGGCGATTGGAGCATTTAGTTTGCTTTTTAACTATCGACCAGCTCTCGGTTTCGCTTTGCTGATGCCTATTTCAGCGGTACTTTGCATGTATTATTTACTGGTTTTGCACTGGTACTACGCCTTCACCGTGGTGTTCGTTTGTTCGGCGATTTTATTGCGGGCATATTTGCCTAGTTACAAGCCAATATTGATGAAATATTCCTAGTTGTATCATTTTATTAGCATCGACAAAAACTATTAGTGTTTTGCTTAGTGCTATTATTTCTGAATATTCCACGATCATAGTCTAATACGAGGACTATGATTTTACACCGAGCAAGTGCAACCCTAACTTGGCGATGAAATAACTGATTGCTTGAAAAATATTGCTTGTCAATTTGAGCAAAGTTTAAATATAAGAACATAAAAGCAATATTGTCAGAAAACCATCTAATGAGGGTATAGTGTTTAAACTCATAGTACTTCGAAATTTATACAATTTACAGCCAAACTGGTTGGAATTTATAATCTGAGTATCACTACAGATACTGCATGATATTTATGATAAATCCCAAGGAAAAGACACCAAGTATAAAAATCATTTAACTATCTCGGCATAAGGCTGATATAGATCTTGCTTCTCAGCTTTATCCTGCAATTAGATACCGGTTACTGCAAGGATAGGAAAATAAAAAAAGCTTCCACACACAATCAGTGTAAATACAGGTTAGCGTACCCAGGTAATAAGTAATATATGGAAATAAATCGCTAACAAATAAAGTAATCCCGGTTGTCCAGAAAACATCACATTGTAAAAAATATGTATAAGTCAAGGACGCGTAATTTTTAGTCAGGATCCTCTGCACATTTTCAAAATTAGAAACAATGGATATGCCAATATGATCAAAGAGGTGTTTGATTTCATTATTGTTGGTGCAGGTAGTGCAGGATGTGTATTGGCGAATCGATTGAGTCAAATTCCTCGATTCAAGGTGTTGTTATTGGAGGCAGGTGACGAAGACAACTCACCATTGATTCGCTTACCTTTTGGCGTGTTTCCTCTCTATCATATGAAACGTTACAACTGGGGCTTCTGGAGTCAGGAAGATGAACAGCTTAATGATCGTAAAATTTACTGCCCTCAGGGAATGGGCCTAGGTGGCAGTAGTAGCATTAACGCTATGGTCTATGCTCGAGGGCATCAGAGGGATTACGACCACTGGCTGGCACTTGGTAATAAAGGCTGGGGTTATCAAGATATGTTGCGCCATTTTGTTGCTTGTGAAAATAATCAGCATATACATGATCATTTTCATGGTAGTAAAGGTGAGCTAAAGGTGAGAAGCCCTGACTATCTGCACCCCCATGATGAACGTTTGATACTGGCCGGATTACAGGCAGGATATAGTTTCAATAATGATTTTAATGGTACGGATCCGGAAGGTTTTGGCTATTATCAGGCTACTTTAGATGGGATTCAAAGGTGCAGCGCTGCTAGTGCTTTTCTTCATCCGGTCAGGCACAGAGAAAACCTCACTGTATTAACCCGCGCTCATAGCAAAAGATTAATCATAGATGGTTTAAAGGTAACAGGGTTAGAAGTTCAGCATAATAACAGCCATTTTGCCGTCAGAGCCAGTCGTGAGGTGTTATTGTGTGCAGGTACATATAATACTGCAAAATTATTAATGTTGTCTGGTATTGGTCCAGAACGGGATTTGTTGCAGCATAATATTACACCTCATTATTGCTTGCCCGGAGTCGGTGCCAACTTACAAGAGCATGCAAACTTTACTGTAACGATTGCGAGTCGCATCAAAGATACACTGACATTTACACCTATGGGAATATCTAAACTGGCACATGGTTTCTACCGGTATATGCGTGGTAAAGAGGGTATTCTATCTCGTCCAGTTGCTGCTGCTGGTGGCTTTGTTAAATCATCATCCGAGCAGCCTATTCCGGATATTCAATTGCAAGGGACCATAAACTTATTCAACAAACACGGTTTTGATACAAGTGTTATGAAAAGCCATGGATTTGGTTTACATGTATCTTTGTTGCGCCCTAAAAGCCGTGGTCGAGTAACATTAAAGTCATCTGATTTTAGAGATCCGCCGCAGATCCAGCTAAATCTGCTGACCGAGGAACAGGATCAAATAGACTTGTGTAACGGAATACGTATAGCTCGCAAAATCTTGTCTCAGCCTGCATATCGAAGTCATTATAAAATGGAGCTGATACCTGGGGAACTAGTGAAAACTGACCAGCAGTTGCGAGCAGAACTAATAGACAAAACCTACCATATCTTTCACCCGGCAGGAACCTGCAAAATGGGCAATGACGAGTTGGCAGTGGTCGATGATCAGTTGAAACTGCGTGGTATAGAAGGTATTCGCATCGCAGATGCTTCGATAATGCCAACTCTCGTGGGCGGCAACATTAATGCACCTGTAATGGCAATCGCATCCAAGGCTGCGGAGATGATATGTCAGACACATGAAAACCAATCTAACGGGAATGAACCAATAGTGAACAGTTTGAACATCTCCAATTTTCAACAAAAAGAACGCACTGACGTCAGCAATATGGAGTGTCTATTAGAAGCGCAAAAACAAGATTTTCGAAAAAATCCCTGGCCAGCCCTGGATATTCGTAAGCATCGTCTTCAACGTATGATTACCATGCTCAAAGAATATAAAGCACCGTTAGTCGAGGCGATTATTCATGACTTTGGACAGAGATCTCCTCATCAAACCAGATTAACTGATATCAACGCCACTGCAAGTGCCTTTAAGCATGCAATAAAAAATTTACCTCGCTGGTTAAAAAGAGAGCGCAGAAAGTCGCTTTTTCCACTTGATTTTCTGGGTGCCAAGTCAACGATTGAATATCAGCCAATCGGTGTTGTAGGGTGTATATCACCGTGGAATTTTCCTATCCAGCTAGCCTTGCAACCACTGGCCGGTATCCTTGCAGCGGGCAACCGGGTAATGTTGAAGCCCTCTGAACTGACCCCCGCTACCACAGAGTTGTTAAAGCGGGCTATTGCTAGCCATTTTGATGATCTGGAAATTGCCGTGATTACTGGCGGTGCTGAGGTGGCTAGTCAGTTTAGTCAATTAGCATTTGACCATTTATTATTTACCGGCTCCGGCAGGATAGGACAAAAAGTGCTGCAAAGTGCTGCAAAGCAGTTAGTACCGGTTACTTTAGAGTTGGGAGGAAAATCACCTGTAATTGTTGGCGCTGATGCAGACCTGCAAGAATCTGCGCTACGAATAATGGCAGCAAAAACCATGAATGCTGGACAAATTTGCTTGGCCCCTGATTATGTGTTTGTACCAGAAGCAAATATCGCGCCTTTTATCCAGGCTTGTCATAACGCTGTCAAGCAACTGTATCCTACCATCAAGGGTAACCGTGACTACACTGCTATTATCAATAAATGTCATATGCAGAGAGTATTATCTCTGTTAAAGCAAGCACAACAGGAAAATAGCGAAATTATTGCATTGACAAGTAATAATGATTTCTTGATAGAAGAGGAACAATGCTTGATGGTGCCACATCTGATCGTGGATCCTGAAGAGAATCTGGATGTCATGAGGGAAGAAATTTTTGGTCCACTTTTAGTACTTAAATCTTATCAAACACTATCGCAGGTCATTCACTATATAAATAGTCGAGCCAATCCGCTGGCTCTCTATTATTTTGGTAAAAACAAGGTAGAACAGCGTCAGCTTATTAAAGAAACCTGTAGTGGCGGCATGACGATCAATGATGCCATGTTACATGCAGCCCAAGAAGATCTACCATTTGGCGGCGTTGGCGCCAGCGGGATCGGAGCCTATCATGGTATCCATGGCTTTAAGCGCTTTAGTCATGCCAAAGCAATATACACCCAATCTAATTTTGTGGCTCGGCTGGCAGCCAAAATGAGACCTCCTTTTAAACACTAATAGCGTTTAATAAACAACCACACAGTGCATGTAAAAATACTAATCATGGTAAAACAGTGGTCTTTTTGATGACTGTTGTTCTTCAATTGCGTATTTCTTAAGCGCACTTTTTTCAATCGAACTGTACTCTCTGCGACTGATGTAGTTCATTCAAATTTGCAACCCAAGAGTTAAACATGCAAAAAAAGGAAGCACTTAAGCCCTTTACTGAATCGTATCTTAAATCGTTAATCGCCGATGTTTCTAACAAAGCCGCGCTTACGTTAGATGCTGACGTGCCATTTGGCGAATTGGGGATTGATTCATTTCATGTATTAAAAATTATTAAACGCCTGGAAGAAGAATTTGGTGATTTACCGAAAACATTACTGTTTGAGAATTTCAATATCAGTGACCTTGCCAGGTACTTTATTGAAAGGCACCCGTCTACAGTTAGTCGTCTTTTGAGTGCGAGCGATACAGTGTCGATGCAAGGTGGCAAAACGACAGCAGCTGTCAACGACCAGAGACACACTACAGGTACAGGACTTGATATAAATAGAGTGACAAACTCCTCCTGCACCGTCCCTTTAGGTCTGCCTGCAGAGCCAATTTTGATGTCCTTTAAGCAAGCACTGGAGCAATCCGCCATAGCAGAACTGTTATCGCCAATTTATGCTGCTTACAAAAACGAAGCTTCCGTTTCACGCGGTATGCGTAATATTGCACCTAACCTTTTTTTGGGGAGAGAGCGCAAGGGCTTTATCAATTACAGTCGCAGTAATAGTATCATTCTGGCTTATGCCTATACCGGTCCGGAGTATTATTTCGAAACAATTGTTGAGGAATTCTATAGCCACTGCATAAATCTAGATTTACAGCTCAATGTGATCTGTGATGTACCATTACAACAGGTGGGGCATATTGCTTTTAGTGCCACACCTTTTGGTGTCGTGCAACGAATCAGAAATATACGCAATTTTTCCTTAGAGGGAGGGAAAATGCGTCGTCTACGTTATTTGGTGCAGAAATTTGAAAAACAGGCTGGAGCACAGCTTATTGAATACCAATGTGGTAATGATTCGGCAGTGGATGAAGAAATTGTTGCAGTTATTGATGATTGGTGTTCCGAACGCGTCATGATCAATCCGCTTGTCTACATCGCTAGAGAACAAATAATATCAGGGACTTTCAGTCCTGAACACAGGATTTTCCTGACCCGAACAGATAACCTGTTACAGAACGTCATTATCATCACTGCAATGGAGGGAGAGGACAAGGGTTATCTGATGGATCTGGAATTCTATCCCAAAGACATGCCGTTTGGCGGATTAGAGTTTGCGATTGTTGAAATTATCAAAATTCTGGCTGCAGAAGGCTCCAATTTGCTTAGCCTGGGAGCAACTTTTGGTCCTAAACTCAATGATAGTGCTAATGCTAATGCTAATGCTGATGTTGAGATAGATCATTTACTTGACGAGCTACGCGAACAAAATCTGTTTAATGATGAAGGCAATTTACAGTTCAAAAATAAATTCAGACCAAAAAATAGCAGTATTTACCTTTGTCGTGAGCAGGGAGCAGGACGTGCTGACAATATCATAGATATTGTGATGATGATCGCTGATCCGGAGAAACTACAAACACCAGATGATGAAAATTTCAATTATCCAATTCAACAAATTTCCCAAACCAACTCAATTATAACGTCACAGCAGACTGAAAGCGCTTACTACCCTCTGACTACCGGTGATGAGCAGATATTTGGTGAGAATGGAATTTTGTTACAGGAGCATGGATATAACCCCTTGAATATTGCTGCCGATCAGGTTTTCGTAGACTTAAAAACTGACTCATGGGCGCAGCTAACCGGTGATACAATCAGTAATAGAATTGCCAAGCTACATCAAGCTTCCGGATTACAATTTTCTCTGCCAAAGGTAATCCGGACAATTTTTCCCTTTAGTTACTTTGCTATTGCTGACTCAGGTAGAGCAGCGGAAGATGCATTTTATCGGGCATGGGCTGAGTGTGGCAAAGAGGGCAAGGTCATCCCGCAAAATATCCTATTTCCCACTTGCCTCTTCCATCAAATCGATAAGGGCTTTACACCATTAGAAATGCCTGTGCCAGAACTTTTCAACCAGCATGGGAACCTCTATCAGCGCGGTAACATCGATTTGACAGCACTGCAAGAATATCTGCAAACAAATGCCGGTGAGGTAGCTTTTGCTTGTGTTGAAATTAGTAATAACGCTGCTGGTGGCAGCCCGATAACCTGTGGGCACTTAGCCAAACTGAAAGCACTACTAGATAAATTTGACATAGCCCTGATAATGGATGCTACCAGGATATTAGATAATGCTTTGCTGATTTGTGACAAACCACAAAACAATAAGGCGGTGTTGGCTCAGGTTAATGAATTGTTAATGTTCGCTGACGTGGTAGTGGCGAGTTTGGCGAAAGACTTCGCAATCAACAAAGGCGGCATAATTGCCAGCAATGACGCAGATTTGATCAACCAGGTTGAAGCCGTCATTCAAAATCAGGCACTGGGATTGGATGTAATTGATCGCAAGGCATTAGTCAATGCCATGCAAACTCAGAATTACTGGATGAATGCTGCCAGAAATCGTATCCAACAGGTCGCTCAACTGGCAGACGAATTCGTGGCGCACCAGCTGCCGATAGTCACGCCTGTCGGAGGTCATTGCGTCTTGTTGGATGTTAAACAGCTAGAGCCATTTGCAGATTTTGCGGAGCCTGCTGCTTCATTTTGTGCTTGGTTATTCAATCAAACTGGGATTCGTGTGAGTGTGCACAATATAGGCATGCAAACAGCTACATCAATCAATGAACTGGTTCGGCTTGCCGTGCCATTGGGAATGACATCACAACAAGTTAATGATACTACTGAGCGCTTCTTGCAGGCATTGCACCAGCCAATCAATATTGCAGAGCTGGTGCGAACCCATGAGTTCCAGAGCGAAGTAGAACTGATGAGCCGTTATCGGGTGAAAGATTGGTATAATGTAGAACAATCTACCGTAAATAACGATCCTCAGCCCTCCACGGCCGTCACTAATTCAGCTATAGCAACAACCATTCCGTTAACATCAGCCACGCAGCCAGCAAAGAATTTATCCTCAGCCAAAGCCACCAATAAGGAGATTGCCATTATAGGTATGGCTGGACGTTATCCTAAAGCTGACAATCTTCAAGAGTTATGGGATAACCTGATTACCGGTAGAGATTGTGTAGAAGTCATCCCAGAGGACAGATACTACGGACGTCCGCATTTTGCCAATACCATTCGTTATCGGGGGGGATTCATTAATAATATTGATAAGTTCGATTCCCTCTTCTTCAATATTTCACCACGTGAAGCCAAAGTTCTGGATCCTCAGGAACGATTGTTTTTGGAAGTGTCTTGGGAGACTTTGGAAGACGCCGGATATTATCCAGAAAATATCGTCAAACAAGATCAACCTAGGGATATCGGAGTATTTGTGGGTGCGGTATGGACTATGTACCAGCTGCTTGGCTCAGAACAAAAGATTTCCGGGCGTGAAATCAGTAGTAATTCATTTTTGTGGAGCATCGCCAACCGGGTTTCTTATTGGATGAACTTTTCTGGCCCGAGTTTAACGATAGATACCGCCTGTTCTTCCAGTCTTACTGCCATGTATCAGGCTTGTGAAGCCATCAATCAGGGGGACTGTAGCGCGGCACTGGTGGGCGGGGTTAATTTAGATTTGCACCAACATAAATTTGATATTAACTGGAATGGGCGGGCACTCTCCCCGGATGGTGTCTGCCGCAGTTTTGGCGAAGGGGCAAATGGCTATGTTGCTGGAGAAGGCATTGGGGCAGTGTTACTTAAACCATTGGCACAGGCACAACAGGATCGCGATCAAATTTATGCCGTGATCAAAGCAGTTGCCGTTAATCATGGCGGTAAAACCAGCGGTTACACCGTGCCCAGCCCCAAAGCGCAAAGTGACTTGATCAAACAAGCATTGCACAAAGCTAAGATCACGCCAGAACAGGTCGACTATATCGAAGCTCACGGTACTGGCACTGAACTGGGCGATCCGATAGAGATATCGGCGTTAAATATGGCGTTTGGTTCAACCAATGTGATATCCAGCAGTATTCCGATTGGTTCTATAAAATCCAATATTGGCCACTTAGAGGCCGCGGCGGGAATCGTTAGTGTTCATAAAGTGGCGTTGCAAATGCAACGGAAACAGTTAGTACCATCCTTACATTCTCAGGCACCAAATCCACTGATCGACTTTGATAATTCTCCTTTTTATATACAACAAACTCACTCCGAATGGACACCAGCGGCTGGGAAATTAAATGATAGCAAAGCACTTATTGCTGGGATCAGTTCGTTCGGTGCTGGTGGTGCTAATACTCATCTCATCCTGCAACAGTACAAGCCACATTCAGTCGCTGCAGTCAATGGCCAAAGCCGTATCAATCACACAATTGTGCCGCTGTCAGCCCGCAATGAAAAACAGTTAATGGCAATCGCCGACAGATTACACCGCTATCTACTAAAACAGACAGACAACGATAGTCTGCCTGATTATTCTGATCTGGTATTTACCTTGCAGTGTGGCCGTAAATCCTTTGAACATAGGGTGGCGATACTGAGCGATAACTTTGTAGATTTGACCAAACTTTTGGAGTTAGTTGTTTCTGGCGCCACAGATGAGAAAATTCTTCGTGGTAATAGTAAGAATTCTCTGCAATTGACCGAATATATGACACAGTCTGAAAAAACAGAATTGTTGAACATATTGCTGCAGCAACCACAACCTGAAAAGCTGGCAAGGATGTGGGTTGATGGAATACTAAATGATTGGCAGGGATTTACAGAACTCACTACAGCAAAACGTATTGCCTTACCAACTTATCCGTTTGCCAACAAGCGACATTGGATTGATTCTGAATTGCAATTACAGAGCGTAAACCTGACAGCTGCTTTGCACCCGTTAATAGACGTCAACGCATCAACCTTCGAAAGGCAACTGTTCAGAAAAACATTTACCGAACAGGACTTCTGTATTCACGACCACCTGGTGTCTGATATTCCAACATTACCAGGTGTTGCCTACTTAGAGCTGGTACGAAAAGCAGCAGAGCTGTCGGCAAGTCGGCAGGTACAGAAACTTCGTAATGTAGTTTGGGTAAGTCCGCTCACAGTGGAAAAGGCGGGTGGTACAGAAGCATTTGTTGAATTGATGCCTCAGGAGGGCAGTGTCAGCTTTGAAGTTTTCAGCGAACAGGAAGGTCGCAAACTACTGTATTGTCAAGGTAAACTCGAATATCGCCCAGAAAATCCGCCAGTCGATGAGTTTATTGATTTGGCAGCAATAGAAGCACGTTGCAAAAAAGTGATTGATGCTGCCGATATTTATCCACTATTCAACTCATTGGGGTTGAGTTTGGGTCCAAGTTTCCAGGCTTTGCAGCAAGTTCGCCACCATGAAAAAGAAATACTGGGTGTTCTGAATCTCCCTGAGATCAAAGGCGGAGAGCTGGAAAAGTTCTGGCTGCACCCCTCCATAATAGATAGTTCGTTACAAGCGGGAATGGGAGCCAACGTTAGTGATGGTGGTGGTGAAATGTATATACCTTACTCAATTGGTCAAGTGGAAATTTTTCATCCCTTATCGCCGAATTGTTTTAGTTACGTAGAAAATATCACCAAAAAAAATGCCAGAGTCTCCAAGGCCAATATCAGGATAGTGGACGCAACGGGCAGGGTATTGGTGAAGATCAATGAATCAACAGGAGTTCCCTTACTGGATGTACATGCTAAACGCGTATCAAGTACCACGGATGTTCAGCGCCTGTTGTATACTCCCTATTGGCAACAGGCCGATGAGCAACCCAGTGACGTGCAACAACAGCAGGTTGGGCAGTTGTTGTTTTTATCCAAAATCCAGGATAATTTTGCAAGCTACCAGGAAAAATTAAATCAACAAGGGATCAGTCTTGACAAGGTTGTACTGGCGTCTCTTGGTAATCATTTCAGTAAAGTTGACACCCACCATTATTGTATAAACCCCTCAGAGCAAGAAAATTACCAACAACTACTAACAACCCTACAACAACAGGGTCGCACTCCTGATGTTATCTATTTCGACTGGCACTCGACTGAATTTGACAGTCAGCCTGTGGAGCTGGATAGGCAGCTACAGTCAAGTATTTATAGTTTGTTAACACTTCTTAAAGCCCTGTCGAAGGCAAAGTGGACAGGAAAAATATTGTGTCCTTATCAGTTTAGTGGTCTACCTAATCCTGTTATTGAGGCTATTAATGGTTTTGCTATTACCGCTCAGTTAGAAAACAGGAAAATAAAAATTAAAACTTTGGGCTGGGATACAGCACTGACAATGACTCAAAAACTGGCACTATTACAATATGAAGGATTTGTCGCGAGTCAAAAAGATGGTGTTATCCGTTATATTGATGGACAACGATTTAAACGACAAATGGCCGTCGTTGCCCCGGAAGTTATGCAGCCAAGGGAGATCGCAATTAAACAGGGTGGCGTTTACCTGATTACAGGCGGCGTTGGTGGACTTGGGCTAATGTTCGCTAAGCATCTTGCAAGACGTTATCAAGTTAAATTAATGCTAACGGGACGTTCACGATCATCTGCCGTAATTGATCAGAAATTACAAGCACTCAGAGACGCTGGTGCTGAGGTGAGTTACTTTGCAGCTGACGTCAGCAAAATTACTGATGTTTCCAAACTTACCCAGGCCACTCGAGATACCTTTGGCACGATTAATGGAGTTATTCATAGCGCTGGGGTGTTACGTGATTCGTTATTGCAACATAAAACAACTGAAGAGCTTGATGCTGTATTGGCGCCAAAGATTCAAGGCACACTTCATCTTGATGAAAGCTGTCAACAGGATCAGCTGGATTTCTTCGTGGTATTTTCATCGTTGGCTGCGGTGGGTGGTAATGCAGGACAGTCAGACTACGCGTATGCTAACCATTTTATGGACAGTTATATGCACAGACGCCATGTGTTACAGCAACGAGGATTGAGATATGGTCATTCGTTGAGTTTTAACTGGTCGATTTGGCGTAATGGTGGTATGCAGTTGGATGATCAGACAGAGCAGTTTTTCCGCAATGTCCTTGGTATCACTCCGCTACAGAACGATGTAGGACTGGAGGCATTTGAGCTTGGGCTGACCAGCAAGCTGAATCAGTTAGTTGTTCTACAGGGCATTCCAGATAAAATTGAAAATGCTTGGGGTATACGTAAACCGCATGCTATTGCAACAGACAGTAGCATTAATCAAACTGCCGCTGTCAATGCGGATGAGAGCAAACTTGCAGATCAGGTGTCGCAGCGTTTAGTACGGGTGGTAATGGATTTTCTGGAATTGGCAGAAGAAGACATCGATCTTGATGAGATCCTTCTGGATCTGGGGTTTGACTCCATTGGATTAACCACTTTTGCCAATAAAATTAACCAAATTTACAAGCTGGATGTGTCTCCGGTACTGTTTTTTGAATATCCGTCGATTCGCGAATTGTCAGGTCATTTGGCAAAGACCTATCCAGAACAAGTCGGTAGAGAAAAAAACGACAGTATTGCGGACCCGCACCCAAAGACAGTGCAACCTCTACAAGCCACTGGGCATCCAGTCACCTTTTCTAAACAGGCCAGCGCGAAATATCTGGGCAGTGCCATTGCAATACCAGAACAAGCAGCTCAGATTAACCCGGCAAACCGCTTTGTCGATATGCCAATAGCCATTGTCGGTGTTGCTGGCACTATGCCTCAGTCAGAAGATGTTGAAGAGTTTTGGCAGAATCTGCGCGATGCTAAAAACATGATTACCGAGATCCCCAAAGAACGTTGGTCATGGCAGGAATTTCTTGGCGATCCTATGACAGAAATGAATAAATCCAACTCTATATGGGGTGGATTTATGAAGGAAGTGGATAAATTTGATGCGTTCTTCTTTGGAATCTCTCCCAGAGAAGCAGAGATGATGGATCCGCAACAGCGGATTTTCTTGCAGACTGTCTGGCATGCTATTGAAGATTCCGGACATAAAATAGCAGATTTGTCCGGCAGCAAAACGGGTTTGTTTGTTGGCGTTGCCACTAATGATTATACCGATGTGATCAGAGATATGAAGTTACCTCTGGATGCCTATACTTCTACAGGTAACTCTCACTCTGTACTGGTAAACAGAATTTCATTTTTACTAAACCTGAGAGGTCCCAGTGCACCGATTGATACCGCCTGTTCATCATCATTAATTGCCTTACATCGCGCCATTGAATCCATCCATACTGGCAGCTCTGAGATGGCAATTGTTGGCGGAGTGCAGGTCATGTTATCACCATCTGCTTACATTTGTTTTGGTCAGGCAGGCATGTTGAGTACTGATGGTAAATGTAAAACCTTCGATAAACGTGCAGATGGCTATGTACGCGGTGAAGGTTCTGGTGCTGTAGTGTTAAAACCCCTGTATTTGGCTGAAAGGGATAAAAACCCGGTTTATGCAGTGGTTCGTGCAACTGCAGAAAATCATGGCGGTAAAGTGACCACTTTAACGGCGCCCAATCCTCAGGCCCAGGTCAATCTGCTGATTGAAGCATACAAAAAAGCTGATATTGATCCAACTTCAGTAGGATACATTGAATGCCACGGCACCGGAACCAGCTTGGGTGATCCGATAGAAATCAAAGGACTGAAAGGTGCATTTAGAGAGTTATTTCATCATCATCAAAATTTATATGCAACCGAAAAATTAATTGGTTTGAGTTCGGTAAAAACCAATATTGGTCATCTTGAAACTGCTGCTGGAATCTCCGGGATAATTAAAGTATTGATGGCGATCAAACATCAGCAAATTCCGGCATCATTGCACTTCGAGAAATTGAATCCTTATATCGATCTTGACAGTACCCCATTTTATGTGGTGGATAAAACTCAGACTTGGAAACGCAGAAAAGATACAAGTAATCAGGAATTACCCCTGTGTGCCGGAATTAGCTCGTTTGGTTTTGGTGGAGCCAATGCGCATGCTGTTTTGCAGGAATATCGCTCTACTTGGCAGTCAGATGTTACGCTTAGCGCTCATCCAATCCTGATTTCAGCGAAAGATCCTAAACGTTTGCAGGAATACGCCAGTAATCTGTTGCAGTTTATTGAAAGGCATCAACCAAAGTTGACGGAGTTTGCCTATACTCTGGCGGTTGGCCGTGATCTTATGGATTTCCGAGCAGGATTTGTCAGCAGCTCCATACAAGATGTATGTGATAAGTTACGACAGATTGCAACAATTACTGAGTCAACTGATTCCATTTACACCTACCAACTGAACAAAGATAAAAAAGCTGATAAAGCCTGGTCCCAGCAGTTTTCTCAAATCACAGTGACGGCCAATAGTGTCGAGTCCGAACTGATCTCTGTAGTCAATTCCTGGGTACATGGTGCTTCTGTGGACTGGCAGCAACTTTATAGTGAACAACTTCCAGCACGTATTTCTCTACCTGGATATCCTTTCGCTCGCCAGCGCGTGTGGTTGCAGCAAATGACTGGTGATGACAATGTAATGCCGCAGTTTATCACTACCGACGGTAGTCAACCACAGCTATCGCTGCTGTGCTACCAACATACCTGGCAGACCACAACAGTTGCTGAGCAGTGGCACAATCCGGGCAGAGTATTGGCCCTGGTCAATAGCAAAGCAGGCAAACAATTAGTTGCTGAGTTGCTGGAGCCTCTGGTAGATCAAGATATTATCTGGCTGTGGCCGGGACAAAAGTACGCGTTGCAACGGTCAAAAGAATTTACCCTAGAGGTGAATTGTGAAGATCACTATCAGCAGTTGTTCGAGCGGCTAGCTGATGCGGACCAGTTGCCAGATACCATTATTTATCACTGGTCATACACTACTGATTTTGGTGTTGAAGACGATTTAACTCCGCAACTTACTTTGGCACCAATCGCTACCATGTTACTGCTTAAGGCGATGACAGCACAGACTAGACGCTCACTAGGGTTTAGTTATCTGACGGTTAGTCAAAGCCATAACTTAACTCCTGTTGATGGGGCTGTGAGCGCTTTGTTTAAAAGTCTGGTTAAGGAAGGTTTGCCGCTACGTTTTAAACACATTGCCGTGCGCAATGCTCTGGGTAAACACAGCTTATCACAGGCTGATATGAGGCAATTACGTGCAGCATTAACCAGTATTGATGTGGAGATGAAACAGCTGGTTATTGACAATGGACAGCTGTTGTCATGGGAGGCAGGCTACGTACCTCTGGCTGCACCAGCACTAAAGCCATTTAAGCAGCAGGGTGTCTATGTGATCACAGGCGGTACAGGTGGATTGGGGCTTATTTTTGCTACCCATCTCGCGCAATATGTGAAGGCCAGGCTGGTACTGACCGGTCGCTCCAAACAAGACAATAGAATTACAAGGTTGGTCGATAAACTTCAGTCAGAGGGTGCTCAGGTACGCTACGTCAGTGCCGATATTGCTAATATCAATGATGTTATCCGTTTGCGGAAAACAACTTTATCCGAGTTTGGATCTGTTGACGGCATCATACACAGTGCTGGACTCACCCGTGATGCTCTCCTCAACAATAAATCGCTGATAGATATTGAGGCCGTACTTGCTGCTAAAACACACGGCGCAGTGAACGTGGTCCAGCAATTTGCTGAGCAAACTCCCGACTTTGTGGTGCTGTTCTCATCCATTACGGCCACAACGGGCAATGCTGGACAAAGCGATTATGCCTATGCCAATGCTTTTATGGACAAACTGGCCCATCACCTCGCAGAGCATAACGGACTGGGTAAACTGTTGGCTATCAACTGGCCATTGTGGCAGGACGGTGGTATGCAGGTGAGTGACGATATTGTAACCATGTTGCAGTCTGCCGCTGGGCTACATCCACTCACCACCGAACAGGGTATTGCAGCATTTGAGGCGGCCCTGTCAGCACATCATCCACAGATTACGGTTGCTTTTGGTGAAGCTGGCAAAATCACCCCCATTTTTATATCAGCTGCAAGCAGCCACACAGCGAGTGGCAGTAAAGTTGAAGATGATGCTGCAAATCCACTGACAAAGCAAGATATGCAAAGCTTGGTTTCCCAGTGGTTTGAAGACGATTTTATGAGTTTGGTTGAAAACGTGCTCAGAGTCGACAGGGAACACTTTGCCCGTGACATCAACATGGGTGATTATGGCTTTGATTCCATCAGTTTGACCCGACTATTTAAGATCATTGCAGATACCTATGCGTTTAACCTTACTCCATCCACTTTTTACGAATACCCAACCTTTAACGAACTGACGGCTCATATAAGTGAGCAATATGCGACAGAATTGAGTGCCCACTACCAATCGCGTATTGATGAACTCAATATCCGGCAAAAATCCCGGGCTGGACCTGAGTCGGTAGCAGCTTCGACAGCTGTGCCGACGCTTAGAGATAAAGTTGCTATAGTGGGCATCTCTGGTCGTTTTCCGGGTGCGGCCAATGCCGATGAGTTTTGGGACAATCTTATTCATGGTCGTTCTGTGGTCAGTGAACTGTCATCACAGCGGCATCAATTAGCGCAACAGATTGATAATACCATTTCAGCAAGTGCGACGATTCGCGGTGGTTTTATCAATGAAATTGATCAGTTTGATCCATCGTTCTTTGCTATTTCAGAAACAGACGCAGCATTAATGGAGCCCTCACATCGCTTATTGATCGAAAGTGTTTGGCACACTTTCGAAGATGCAGGATATCGCAGCAGTGCTTTCGCAGGTAGGAAAGTGGGTGTGTTTGTGGGCGGAAGCTCAGGTGAATACCAGCGAGTACTGGCGAAACACAAACCTGCGGCGACGCACTTGCATCCGCTCAATACTGAACACAGCTTGCTAGCAAACAGAATCAGTTATATGTATGACCTAACCGGTCCAAGCGAAACCATTAATACCACTTGCTCCAGCGCATTGTTGGCAATACACAGAGCCGTGGATTCTATATTGCAGGGTGAATGTCAGGCCGCTGTAGTTGCTGGCGTTAACATTATGATCAATCCGATGCCGCCTGATTTTGTCAGCGGCAGCATGTTATTTTCTGCCAGTGGGCAATGCCGAGCGTTTGATAAAAATGCTGATGGTTCAGTGCCCGCGGAGGCAGTCGCCAGTGTGTTACTAAAACCTCTGTCACAGGCCGAGGCAGATGGTGACAACATCTATGGTATTATTCGCGGTTCGGGTGTCAATCACAAAGGGCAATCAGGTGGATTGTTCGCCTCCAGTCCACACGCCCAGGCAGATCTGATTTCCCGAGTGTATGCTAAAGCAGGTGTCTCACCCGACGCCATTAGTTACATAGAAACCAATGGCACTGGCTGGCCATTGGCAGATGTCATAGAAGTCGACGGACTGAAACGGTCGTTTACCATGATGGCAGCACAACAGAGGCAACAGCTGGCAGCAAACTATTGTTATCTCGGTGCGATTAAATCCAACACAGGTCATGCCGGAGCAGCGGCGGGTATGCTGGGGCTGATTAAGGTGCTGATGGCGATGCGTCATCAATGGCTTCCGGCTAATTTGAACCTAGAGCAGATTAATCCCGATTTGCAACTTGCCGATTCACCTTTTCGGCTACTGACCGAGCCTGTTGCGTGGCCATCAAATCATTCTCAACCCCGCCTGGCTGGTGTCAGTGCATTTGGTGTTGGAGGCACTAATGCCCATATACTGCTTGAAGAGTATACTGCGCAGTACGAAGGCATTACCGCAAGTCACCTACATCAGTTGATTTTCCCGTTGTCAGCAAAAAGCAAAAAACAGTTGCTGCAAACAGCTGACAACCTGTTTACTTGGTTACAGTCTCAACAGTTAGATAATGTCTCCTTGCAGCAAATAGCAGCGACCTTACAAATGGGTAGAGAGGCGTTTGACCACAGATTGGCAATTGTTGCACAGAATCATGCACAACTCTGTGATGGGCTGGAAGCGTATTTAACGGGAAATCTTGATTCAAGCTCGCTATTTTATGCCAATATAGCCGAGGATGCAGATAGCATTCGCTTACTCCAGGAAGATCCTAAAGTGGCCGCATCCCTGATCACGAGTTGGGTGAATAACGATAAACCGGAAAAATTGATGGAGTTCTGGTGCCGTGGGCTAAACATAGACTGGCAGCAGATTTATGAAGATAAATTGCCTCTTAAGCAATCTTTGCCTGGCTATCCTTTTGCCCGTAATCGTTATTGGGCAGATATGGCTGAGATTTTCACTCCGGCAGACACCAGTAACGACCCGTTACAGAATGAAACAAAATTTGAATTCTATCAGTTTTATCGTAATTTCCCTGCTGGCGAAAATATTCAGTCGCTAACACGGTTAGATGCCGTTACAAGAATGATCATATTTATTAGTCAGTATATTGCTAAAACGCTGACTGCCAGTCCGGAGAATATTTCTCATCATCAGCACTTTATTGCCTTAGGAATGACATCGCTGGAAATTTCAAGTCTTGCGCTGGAACTGAGCGAATTACTGACCATTAAGCTGTCCGTTGGCGATTTGTTTAATTATTCTACCGTGTTATCGCTGGCGAAGCAGCTTGCGGATAAATATCCGAAAAAAATCATGTCATTGCAACTGGTAAAAACCCGGGCCAGCCTAAGCAGCCTGACAGCGATGGAGCATAATCTGGAAGTAAATGATTTGATTGATGAGATCAGACAAACTGATAAGTCAGAGTTTTCTGATGTGGATCAATTTACATTTTAAATGATTTCCTGAGATTCATTATGCATACTGTAATTCAGTTTTTGAAGCAATTATCGTCTTCAGGTATCAAACTGGCTGTCAAAGGGCAACAACTCAGCTGTTACGCCAAACCAGGGGTAGTGACAGCTGAGATCCAGCAAAAAATTATTCACCACAAAGCTGAGATTATTCAACTTTTGTTGCTAAGAGATGTTAAAAAGGCAGGTGAGACTCAGTCGTCTGTGCGTCAGGCAGCGGTCAGTTTTCCGTTATCTATTGCACAAAAAGGTTTGTATATTATTCAACAAAAGAATCCTGAGTCTGTGTCATACAACATCCCTGTATGTCTTACATTAGATGCAGCGATAGACACAAAAGTATTCAACCAGGCGTGGCAGCAGCTGTTGCAGCAGCATCCAATATTGATGGCCAGAATTAAGGAAACACCTCAGGGATTGGTAAATAACGTTGAACAACAGGGGTTGAGTGAATTAAGAACCCATGTACTACTGCCCGATAAAAATGCTATGTTGGCAGCCATTAGAAAGGCTGTGGAAATACCATTCACACTGAATAATGCGCCGTTAACCCGAATCGACTACTATACCGATAGCAGCAAATTACACTATCTGCTGATTATTATTCACCATATTATACTTGATGGCACATCAGCTATTCTATTACTACAAGAATTATTTGCTAGGTATCAAAGTCTGCTTCAAGACATTCCATATGTGACAGAGAACCAGGGGGCTGATTTTGCCGACTATGTACAGTGGGAGACGACATTCATAGCCTCGCAGCAAGGCAGATCCCAACAACAGTACTGGCGCCAACAACTTGCCGATGAATTATACAGCTTTGAACTGGTGCCCAACCTGAAGAAATCTAGTCGACAGGCCCAAAACCAGACTCTTTGGTTTGCACTTGAGCAACAAAGAGTCAGTTGGATAACGCAATATTGTGAACAGCAGTCAATACCCAAATCTGTTTTCTTTATGGGAATGTTCCAACTGCTGTTACATAAATACAGTGGTCAGCAGGACATAGTATTGGGTATGCCGACTTTGGGGCGACCTAGTAAAGATTATGCCAATACGCTGGGGTATTTTATCAATATGCTGGCTATACGCATGAATGTGGATAGCGAGATGGCGTTTTCAGCACTGTTAAAAGAAGCCCGGCGAATCATGCTGGATGGTCTGTTTAATGGTCAGTATCCGTTTCCATTATTGTTGAATGGGGTTGATATCGAGAATAAAGATCGTCACCCGGTATTTCAGCTGGCCTATGCGTACCAAAATTTTACTCAGGGTAGTGATTTGTCTGGTTTGGCTATGTATGACCAATTGCATATGGCTATCGTGGAAGATATCCATCAGCAGGGTGAATTTGAATTTGCATTTGAAGTGTTTGAAAAAAATCAGGATTTTTCCTTACGTTTCAAATTTGACGAATCCATGTATTCACCGGTATTGGTGCAGCAGTTAGCAGAACACTTCAGCTATCTGCTTGAGCAGATCAGCAAGGAGCCAGATCTACAATTGCAAAATCTGCGGATCTGTACACCTGAGCAACAAAGATTACTACTCAGTTTAGGGCAGACTGCCAAGAGAGAGTATCCAACTAAAGCTGGGCTTTATTCATTATTTAGTAAACAGGTAAGCCTTAATCCGGATCGTGTCGCACTTGTATGGCGTGGTGAAGAACTGAGTTTTGCTATGCTGGAACAGCAGGTCAGAAAGCTGGCCTATAGTTTGCAAAAAAATGAATTGCCGGCGGGTGGACTGGTGGCTATTATTGCCGAAAGCGGTGCGTTTATGGTGGCAGCAATGCTGGCTGCATGGCGGGTTGGTACCGCGTTCCTGCCAATTGATCCCGATACTCCCGATGACAGACTGGCAAAGATTCTACAAGATAGCGGCTGTCATTGGTTGATGGTGCAGTCTGCCAGTAGTACGGTACTAAAACAATTACCTGATGTAACCGTTATTGATATTGATGTGACCCTGGCAGATACAGCTGCACTGCTTAGCACAGGCGCAGTTGCGCAATCGGGCAGTGATAGCTTAGCCTATGTGATATACACATCAGGTACTACTGGTAAGCCAAAAGGGGTAATGATAAGCCAGGGTGCACTGATTGACTATTGCTGTAGCATCTATGATAGATTGCAATTGCAGTCCTGTGCTGTATTTGCCAATGTTTCGACATTATCAGCGGATTTGGGTTACTTCAATTTATTTGTCTCCCTGTTGTTTGGCAAAACTCTGCATCTCATTGACACAGATTTGGTGCATAATCCGCCGGAGTTACTCAGCTACTTCAATCGTCACAATATAGATTGCATCAAGCTCACCCCGTCTCATTTTCGCATGTTCACCCTGTCACATAGCCAGTGTGTTATGCCCCAGCAGGTCTTGGTATTCGCAGGCGAGCCACTCAGCAAAGATTTACTTGAACAGGCGAGAAACGCCAATCCACGATGTCGTATCTATAACAATTACGGACCGACAGAAACCACAGTTTCGAAGCTATCTAGTGACGACCTAAGTGCAGCTGAGGTAGAAATTAGTTTGGGTAAACCCCTGAGCAATAGTCAGGTGTATGTGCTGGATCAGCAACTCAATCCAGTGCCGGAAGGCGTAGCCGGAGAGCTTTTCATTGGCGGTGCGGGCTTGGCACTGGGCTATTTAAATAATCCACAGCTTAGTGCAGAAAAATTTATCGATTCGCCATTTATTCCCGGTGAAAAACTTTATCGTAGTGGTGATAAAGCCTACTGGACAAGGCAGGGTACTATTGCTTTTGTTGGCAGACTGGATAACCAGATAAAGCTTCGTGGATACAGAATTGAAATCTTTGAAATAGAAGTGACAGCATCTTCACATCCTTTGCTTGACGAAGTGGCTGTGGTGGTACAAGGGGAAGGAGTAAATCAAAAACTGGTGGCGTTTTATCAACGTGAAAAAGCATTGACCAGCGAGGAACTTGAAGAAATCCAACAATGGCTTGCCCGGCGATTAGCCCAACCTATGCGTCCAGCAGCGTTCTCTCATCTGCAACAGTTTCCCCTGGCCGGCAACGGTAAAATCGATCGTAAACACTTACAGGAAATCAGGATAGTAAGTGATTCGCCAACCGAAAAAGTGTCTCCCCGCAACGAGATTGAACACAGCCTACAGGCGATCTGGTGTGAAGCACTACAATTACCGGATACGGAACTGGGCATTAATGATGATTTCTTTGCGGTGGGCGGTCATTCATTAACCGCGACTCAGGTGGTGTCTAGGATCAGAATGGAACTGGCGATCGAATTGCAACTGATGAGTCTGTTTTCCCATCCTACTATTGCGTCCCTGGCAGCATTTATCAGTACTGAAGCAGCCAGTGGAGACGAAAAAATTCCAGTACTACGTCGACATGTTAAAGCGATACCACTCAGTTATGCTCAGGAGCGCATGTGGTTTTTACAAAAATTACAACCTGATAATACGGAATACCATGGTGTGCGAGCAGTAACGATCAGCGGTGATTTTGAGCTGGCTAATTTCGATAGAGCCTTCAACCAGATTTTATGCAGACATGAAGTATTACGTAGCGTTATATACACAGAGCAGAATCAGCTCAGTCAGCATTTGCTGTCAGAATGGTCATTTGCATTTGCTTTTTACGATTTCTCTGGAGCAGATAAGCCACAGCAGGCTATCGAGGCCTTGTGCCTACAGGAAGCACGGCAGCCCTTTGATTTAGAGAGAGGGCCGTTAGTGCGCGGGCTGGTGATTAAACAGTCCCCTCAACAACATGTATTGCTGCTGAATATGCATCATATTGTGAGTGATGGCTGGTCGACCGGTGTATTACTCAGTGAACTGGGCGAATTACTCCATGCTTACCAGCAGGGGCGTGAGCCACAGCTACCGGAACTGCCAATCCAATATGCGGATTACAGTATCTGGCAACGCCGTCGCCTGGAGCAGCATGGACTACTGTCCGAGCAGTTGGATTACTGGCAAACACAATTGGCGGGACTACCACCACTGCTGGAGTTGGCGACAGACTTCCCGCGGCCCAAAGTGCAGCGGTTTGTCGGCACAAGACGCAGTTATCACCTACCGGTAGAGCAACTGCAGCAACTGAACCGGTTTGCCAGAGAGCAGGGTGCGACTTTGTTCATGACGCTGCTGAGTGTGGTCAAGGTATTGTTGTGGCGATTCAGCGGCCAGACCGATATCTGTGTAGGTAGCCCTATTGCCAACCGCCATTTTGTGGAAACCGAGCGGTTGATTGGTATGTTTGTAAACACCCTGCCATTGAGGACCAAGCTGCAGCCACAGGCCAGTTTTAGCGAGCTGCTGGCAGCGGTGAAGAACACCTGTTTGTCGGCCTATGAACACCAGGATGCACCGTTTGAAAAAATCGTTGAGGCGATGCAGGTGGAGCGTAACCTGTCAGCCACACCCTTGTTTCAGGTAATGGTGGTATTGCAGAATACCCAGCAGGTGGCACTGGATGCGCATATTCAGCCACTGCAGTTACCGCATCAGGTGAGCAAATTTGATCTGACCCTGGAATTTATTGAACAGGCCGAAGGATTAACCTTAAACCTGGAATACAGCACGGATCTGTTTAGCACGCAAACCATAGATCGTCTGTATCAGCACTTTGCCGGTTGGTGTGATGTGGTACTGAGGCAGGCCGAACAACCTTTGGCCAAGCTTAATTATCTGCCAGAGCAGGAGCGCATTCGCCTACTTCAGGATTTCAATAACACAGATGCGGATTTTCCTGCTGATAAAACCCTTATTGATTTGTTCTATGAGCAGGTGGAAACCCTGCCTAATGCCCCGGCAGTCTCCTGTGCCGGGGAGCTGTTGAGTTACGCTCAGTTAGCCGAGCGGGTGGAACAATTAGCCGCTGTTTTAGCTGGGCATGATTTGTCGGCTGAGGCACTGATTGGTGTGTATCTGCAGCCTTCTCTCAATATGATGGTGGCTTTACTGGGTATTATGAGCGCTGGTTGTGCCTACGTGCCCCTGTCAGTGGCGCATCCCGCAGAGCGCCTTAGACATGTAGTGGCCAATAGTGGGATCAATGTGGTTGTTACTGAGTCGTCTCATGCCGCTGAACTACATGAAATGGGTTTTAGACAACAGCAAATTATTTGTTTAGATGAGGACCGTCAGGACTGTGGGCAATGCGTCACTGGCACGGCTATGGGCCGGCGGGCGGAGGTTAACGGGCTTGCTTATGTTATCTACACCTCAGGCTCCACAGGTCAGCCAAAAGGCGTTGCCATTGAGCATCGCAGTTTAGTGAACTATTTAATTTACTGTAAAAACCAGTATCTGAACGTTAGTGATGAAGGGCAGTCCAGCATTGCACATTGGTCATTTACGTTTGACGGATCAATTACTGCACTGTTTGTTCCGCTTGTATCGGGCAGGTTGGTAAATATCAGTGAACTGGATGGTACTGAATTATTTGCTTCCGGCAAGTTTTTACAACAAAGCTATGACTTTATTAAGCTCACTCCAGCACATTTGTCTATCCTGCGCTGTGCGACATTCACCAGTGACTGCAAGCCGCTGCGGCTTATTATTGGTGGTGAAGCCCTAAGCAAAGAGCAACTGGTATTTTTACAAGCGTATCCGGCAAAGGTTGAGGTTGTTAATGAGTACGGGCCTACGGAGGCAACTGTTGGTTGTACTACGGCAAGCTTTGGTATGGATGATCTGGCGCTGTTGCCGGATGGCGGGGTGTCTATAGGACAACCCATCGCCAACACCCGTATTTACATATTGGACGACTATTTCCGTTTGGCGCCGATAGGAGTAGCGGGTGAGCTATATATTGCAGGGGCGGGGTTGGCCAGGGGTTATGTTAATCAGCCAGAGCTGACGCAGCAGAGATTTCTGGTGGATCCATTTGTTGCAGGCGAGAGAATGTATCGCAGTGGTGACAGGGCGAGGTGGCTGGATGATGGCAGTTTGCAATATCTGGACAGGGTGGATACCCAGGTAAAAATCAGGGGCTATCGTATTGAAGTAGAGGAAATTGAAGTCCAGTTAAGTCGCCACCCTGATGTGCAATCCTGTGCGGTTGTATTGCAGCAAACAGGCTCTCGGGAGAATAGATACTTGGTGGCGTTTTACAGCCGCAGAAACCATAGGGACATTGCGGTTGACGATCTGAATGCATTGTTACGAGCTGATCTGGAGAAGCACTTTCCCAGCTATATGCTGCCTGCGATATTTCATCCACTGGCAAGTATTCCCATAACAGATCACGGCAAGGTGGATCGGAATAAGTTGGCAAGCCTGTCCGTGGAGATCCCGAGTACCAAGGAGTATGTGGCGCCTGGAACCGAGCTGGAAAAACAGCTTGTAGCACTTTGGGGTGAGGTGCTTGATCTACCGGTCGGTACAATTGGTGTTCATGACAGCTTCTTCGATTTGGGTGGACATTCACTGACCTCTACCCAGTTGTTTTCACTTATCAGGCAGCGATTATCGCTGGATTTGCCATTGAAGTTGATTTTTGAGCACAACACCATAGCCGGGTTAGCGAGTTATATTGCTAAAAACACGCAACCCGAAATGCCTGTTAGAGCCAGGGGGTTACAGCCTCGGCCAAAGCAACAGGCAGGGTTGCTGCCGGTCAGTTATGCCCAGGAAAGGTTGTGGTTTTTGACCCATCACGACCCTGGCGCC
The DNA here is from genome assembly GCF_030440425.1 of Microbulbifer sp. MI-G. Taxonomy (NCBI): domain Bacteria; kingdom Pseudomonadati; phylum Pseudomonadota; class Gammaproteobacteria; order Cellvibrionales; family Microbulbiferaceae; genus Microbulbifer; species Microbulbifer spongiae. Next base: position 3,640,223 of record NZ_CP098023.1, on the reverse strand, counting down.
AGTCATTATAATATACCGTTTGCTGTTGTTTGGCAGGGAACTCTGGATATTGAAGCGCTCAATCAAGCGATCAACCAGGTGATTGCACGCCACGAGGTATTGCGTACAGTATTCCCGAATATAAATGGCAGTGCCCGACAGCGGGTTCTGCAGAGTAGGGAGTTCGCGTTTCAATATCAGGACCTGTCTGTGGATCAGCAGCCACAGCAGGCTATCGAGGCCTTGTGCCTACAGGAAGCACGGCAGCCCTTTGATTTAGAGAGAGGGCCGTTAGTGCGCGGGCTGGTGATTAAACAGTCCCCTCAACAACATGTATTGCTGCTGAATATGCATCATATTGTGAGTGATGGCTGGTCGACCGGTGTATTACTCAGTGAACTGGGCGAATTACTCCATGCTTACCAGCAGGGGCGTGAGCCACAGCTACCGGAACTGCCAATCCAATATGCGGATTACAGTATCTGGCAACGCCGTCGCCTGGAGCAGCATGGACTACTGTCCGAGCAGTTGGATTACTGGCAAACACAATTGGCGGGACTACCACCACTGCTGGAGTTGGCGACAGACTTCCCGCGGCCCAAAGTGCAGCGGTTTGTCGGCACAAGACGCAGTTATCACCTACCGGTAGAGCAACTGCAGCAACTGAACCAGTTTGCCAGAGAGCAGGGTGCGACTTTGTTCATGACGCTGCTGAGTGTGGTCAAGGTATTGTTGTGGCGATTCAGCGGCCAGACCGATATCTGTGTAGGTAGCCCTATTGCCAACCGCCATTTTGTGGAAACCGAGCGGTTGATTGGTATGTTTGTAAACACCCTGCCATTGAGGACCAAGCTGCAGCCACAGGCCAGTTTTAGCGAGCTGCTGGCAGCGGTGAAGAACACCTGTTTGTCGGCCTATGAACACCAGGATGCACCGTTTGAAAAAATCGTTGAGGCGATGCAGGTGGAGCGTAACCTGTCAGCCACACCCTTGTTTCAGGTAATGGTGGTATTGCAGAATACCCAGCAGGTGGCACTGGATGCGCATATTCAGCCACTGCAGTTACCGCATCAGGTGAGCAAATTTGATCTGACCCTGGAATTTATTGAACAGGCCGAAGGATTAACCTTAAACCTGGAATACAGCACGGATCTGTTTAGCACGCAAACCATAGATCGTCTGTATCAGCACTTTGCCGGTTGGTGTGATGTGGTACTGAGGCAGGCCGAACAACCTTTGGCCAAGCTTAATTATCTGCCAGAGCAGGAGCGCATTCGCCTACTTCAGGATTTCAATAACACAGATGCGGATTTTCCTGCTGATAAAACCCTTATTGATTTGTTCTATGAGCAGGTGGAAACCCTGCCTAATGCCCCGGCAGTCTCCTGTGCCGGGGAGCTGTTGAGTTACGCTCAGTTAGCCGAGCGGGTGGAACAATTAGCCGCTGTTTTAGCTGGGCATGATTTGTCGGCTGAGGCACTGATTGGTGTGTATCTGCAGCCTTCTCTCAATATGATGGTGGCTTTACTGGGTATTATGAGTGCTGGTTGTGCCTACGTGCCCCTGTCAGTGGCGCATCCCGCAGAGCGCCTTAGACATGTAGTGGCCAATAGTGGGATCAATGTGGTTGTTACTGAGTCCTCTCATGCCGCTGAACTACATGAAATGGGTTTTAGACAACAGCAAATTATTTGTTTAGATGAGGACCGTCAGGACTGTGGGCAATGCGTCACTGGCACGGCTATGGGCCGGCGGGCGGAGGTTAACGGGCTTGCTTATGTTATCTATACCTCAGGCTCGACAGGTCAGCCAAAAGGCGTTGCCATTGAGCATCGCAGTTTAGTGAACTATTTAATTTACTGTAAAAACCAGTATCTGAACGTTAGTGATGAAGGGCAGTCCAGCATTGCACATTGGTCATTTACGTTTGACGGATCAATTACTGCACTGTTTGTTCCGCTTGTATCGGGCAGGTTGGTAAATATCAGTGAACTGGATGGTACTGAATTATTTGCTTCCGGCAAGTTTTTACAACAAAGCTATGACTTTATTAAGCTCACTCCAGCACATTTGTCTATCCTGCGCTGTGCGACATTCACCAGTGACTGCAAGCCGCTGCGGCTTATTATTGGTGGTGAAGCCCTAAGCAAAGAGCAACTGGTATTTTTACAAGCGTATCCGGCAAAGGTTGAGGTTGTTAATGAGTACGGGCCTACGGAGGCAACTGTTGGTTGTACTACGGCAAGCTTTGGTATGGATGATCTGGCGCTGTTGCCGGATGGCGGGGTGTCTATAGGACAACCCATCGCCAACACCCGTATTTACATATTGGACGACTATTTCCGTTTGGCGCCGATAGGAGTAGCGGGTGAGCTATATATTGCAGGGGCGGGGTTGGCCAGGGGTTATGTTAATCAGCCAGAGCTGACGCAGCAGAGATTTCTGGTGGATCCATTTGTTGCAGGCGAGAGAATGTATCGCAGTGGTGACAGGGCGAGGTGGCTGGATGATGGCAGTTTGCAATATCTGGACAGGGTGGATACCCAGGTAAAAATCAGGGGCTATCGTATTGAAGTAGAGGAAATTGAAGTCCAGTTAAGTCGCCACCCTGATGTGCAATCCTGTGCGGTTGTATTGCAGCAAACAGGCTCTCGGGAGAATAGATACTTGGTGGCGTTTTACAGCCGCAGAAACCATAGGGACATTGCGGTTGACGATCTGAATGCATTGTTACGAGCTGATCTGGAGAAGCACTTTCCCAGCTATATGCTGCCTGCGATATTTCATCCACTGGCAAGTATTCCCATAACAGATCACGGCAAGGTGGATCGGAATAAGTTGGCAAGCCTGTCCGTGGAGATCCCGAGTACCAAGGAGTATGTGGCGCCTGGAACCGAGCTGGAAAAACAGCTTGTAGCACTTTGGGGTGAGGTGCTTGATCTACCGGTCGGTACAATTGGTGTTCATGACAGCTTCTTCGATTTGGGTGGACATTCACTGACCTCTACCCAGTTGTTTTCACTTATCAGGCAGCGATTATCGCTGGATTTGCCATTGAAGTTGATTTTTGAGCACAACACCATAGCCGGGTTAGCGAGTTATATTGCTAAAAACACGCAACCCGAAATGCCTGTTAGAGCCAGGGGTTACAGCCTCGGCCAAAGCAACAGGCAGGGTTGCTGCCGGTCAGTTATGCCCAGGAAAGGTTGTGGTTTTTGACCCATCACGACCCTGGCGCCAGTCATTATAATATACCGTTTGCTGTTGTTTGGCAGGGAACTCTGGATATTGAAGCGCTCAATCAAGCGATCAACCAGGTGATTGCACGCCACGAGGTATTGCGTACAGTATTCCCGAATATAAATGGCAGTGCCCGACAGCGGGTTCTGCAGAGTAGGGAGTTCGCGTTTCAATATCAGGACCTGTCTGTGGATCAGCAGCCACAGCAGGCTATCGAGGCCTTGTGCCTACAGGAAGCACGGCAGCCCTTTGATTTAGAGAGAGGGCCGTTAGTGCGCGGGCTGGTGATTAAACAGTCCCCTCAACAACATGTATTGCTGCTGAATATGCATCATATTGTGAGTGATGGCTGGTCGACCGGTGTATTACTCAGTGAACTGGGCGAATTACTCCATGCTTACCAGCAGGGGCGTGAGCCACAGCTACCGGAACTGCCAATCCAATATGCGGATTACAGTATCTGGCAACGCCGTCGCCTGGAGCAGCATGGACTACTGTCCGAGCAGTTGGATTACTGGCAAACACAATTGGCGGGACTACCACCACTGCTGGAGTTGGCGACAGACTTCCCGCGGCCCAAAGTGCAGCGGTTTGTCGGCACAAGACGCAGTTATCACCTACCGGTAGAGCAACTGCAGCAACTGAACCAGTTTGCCAGAGAGCAGGGTGCGACTTTGTTCATGACGCTGCTGAGTGTGGTCAAGGTATTGTTGTGGCGATTCAGCGGCCAGACCGATATCTGTGTAGGTAGCCCTATTGCCAACCGCCATTTTGTGGAAACCGAGCGGTTGATTGGTATGTTTGTAAACACCCTGCCATTGAGGACCAAGCTGCAGCCACAGGCCAGTTTTAGCGAGCTGCTGGCAGCGGTGAAGAACACCTGTTTGTCGGCCTATGAACACCAGGATGCACCGTTTGAAAAAATCGTTGAGGCGATGCAGGTGGAGCGTAACCTGTCAGCCACACCCTTGTTTCAGGTAATGGTGGTATTGCAGAATACCCAGCAGGTGGCACTGGATGCGCATATTCAGCCACTGCAGTTACCGCATCAGGTGAGCAAATTTGATCTGACCCTGGAATTTATTGAACAGGCCGAAGGATTAACCTTAAACCTGGAATACAGCACGGATCTGTTTAGCACGCAAACCATAGATCGTCTGTATCAGCACTTTGCCGGTTGGTGTGATGTGGTACTGAGGCAGGCCGAACAACCTTTGGCCAAGCTTAATTATCTGCCAGAGCAGGAGCGCATTCGCCTACTTCAGGATTTCAATAACACAGATGCGGATTTTCCTGCTGATAAAACCCTTATTGATTTGTTCTATGAGCAGGTGGAAACCCTGCCTAATGCCCCGGCAGTCTCCTGTGCCGGGGAGCTGTTGAGTTACGCTCAGTTAGCCGAGCGGGTGGAACAATTAGCCGCTGTTTTAGCTGGGCATGATTTGTCGGCTGAGGCACTGATTGGTGTGTATCTGCAGCCTTCTCTCAATATGATGGTGGCTTTACTGGGTATTATGAGTGCTGGTTGTGCCTACGTGCCCCTGTCAGTGGCGCATCCCGCAGAGCGCCTTAGACATGTAGTGGCCAATAGTGGGATCAATGTGGTTGTTACTGAGTCCTCTCATGCCGCTGAACTACATGAAATGGGTTTTAGACAACAGCAAATTATTTGTTTAGATGAGGACCGTCAGGACTGTGGGCAATGCGTCACTGGCACGGCTATGGGCCGGCGGGCGGAGGTTAACGGGCTTGCTTATGTTATCTATACCTCAGGCTCGACAGGTCAGCCAAAAGGCGTTGCCATTGAGCATCGCAGTTTAGTGAACTATTTAATTTACTGTAAAAACCAGTATCTGAACGTTAGTGATGAAGGGCAGTCCAGCATTGCACATTGGTCATTTACGTTTGACGGATCAATTACTGCACTGTTTGTTCCGCTTGTATCGGGCAGGTTGGTAAATATCAGTGAACTGGATGGTACTGAATTATTTGCTTCCGGCAAGTTTTTACAACAAAGCTATGACTTTATTAAGCTCACTCCAGCACATTTGTCTATCCTGCGCTGTGCGACATTCACCAGTGACTGCAAGCCGCTGCGACTTATTATTGGTGGTGAAGCCCTAAGCAAAGAGCAACTGGTATTTTTACAAGCGTATCCGGCAAAGGTTGAGATTGTTAATATGTATGGACCTACGGAGGCAACTGTTGGTTGTACTACAGCAAGCTTTGGTATGGATGATCTGGCGCTGTTGCCGGATGGCGGGGTGTCTATAGGACAACCCATCGCCAACACCCGTATTTACATATTGGACGACTATTTCCGTTTGGCGCCGATAGGAGTAGCGGGTGAGCTATATATTGCAGGGGCGGGGTTGGCCAGGGGTTATGTTAATCAGCCAGAGCTGACGCAGCAGAGATTTCTGGTGGATCCATTTGTTGCAGGCGAGAGAATGTATCGCAGTGGTGACAGGGCGAGGTGGCTGGATGATGGCAGTTTGCAATATCTGGACAGGGTGGATACCCAGGTAAAAATCAGGGGCTATCGTATTGAAGTAGAGGAAATTGAAGTCCAGTTAAGTCGCCACCCTGATGTGCAATCCTGTGCGGTTGTATTGCAGCAAACAGGCTCTCGGGAGAATAGATACTTGGTGGCGTTTTACAGCCGCAGAAACCATAGGGACATTGCGGTTGACGATCTGAATGCATTGTTACGAGCTGATCTGGAGAAGCACTTTCCCAGCTATATGCTGCCTGCGATATTTCATCCACTGGCAAGTATTCCCATAACAGATCACGGCAAGGTGGATCGGAATAAGTTGGCAAGCCTGTCCGTGGAGATCCCGAGTACCAAGGAGTATGTGGCGCCTGGAACCGAGCTGGAAAAACAGCTTGTAGCACTTTGGGGTGAGGTGCTTGATCTACCGGTCGGTACAATTGGTGTTCATGACAGCTTCTTCGATTTGGGTGGACATTCACTGACCTCTACCCAGTTGTTTTCACTTATCAGGCAGCGATTATCGCTGGATTTGCCATTGAAGTTGATTTTTGAGCACAACACCATAGCCGGGTTAGCGAGTTATATTGCTAAAAACACGCAACCCGAAATGCCTGTTAGAGCCAGGGGGTTACAGCCTCGGCCAAAGCAACAGGCAGGGTTGCTGCCGGTCAGTTATGCCCAGGAAAGGTTGTGGTTTTTGACCCATCACGACCCTGGCGCCAGTCATTATAATATACCGTTTGCTGTTGTTTGGCAGGGAACTCTGGATATTGAAGCGCTCAATCAAGCGATCAACCAGGTGATTGCACGCCACGAGGTATTGCGTACAGTATTCCCGAATATAAATGGCAGTGCCCGACAGCGGGTTCTGCAGAGTAGGGAGTTCGCGTTTCAATATCAGGACCTGTCTGTGGATCAGCAGCCACAGCAGGCTATCGAGGCCTTGTGCCTACAGGAAGCACGGCAGCCCTTTGATTTAGAGAGAGGGCCGTTAGTGCGCGGGCTGGTGATTAAACAGTCCCCTCAACAACATGTATTGCTGCTGAATATGCATCATATTGTGAGTGATGGCTGGTCGACCGGTGTATTACTCAGTGAACTGGGCGAATTACTCCATGCTTACCAGCAGGGGCGTGAGCCACAGCTACCGGAACTGCCAATCCAATATGCGGATTACAGTATCTGGCAACGCCGTCGCCTGGAGCAGCATGGACTACTGTCCGAGCAGTTGGATTACTGGCAAACACAATTGGCGGGACTACCACCACTGCTGGAGTTGGCGACAGACTTCCCGCGGCCCAAAGTGCAGCGGTTTGTCGGCACAAGACGCAGTTATCACCTACCGGTAGAGCAACTGCAGCAACTGAACCAGTTTGCCAGAGAGCAGGGTGCGACTTTGTTCATGACGCTGCTGAGTGTGGTCAAGGTATTGTTGTGGCGATTCAGCGGCCAGACCGATATCTGTGTAGGTAGCCCTATTGCCAACCGCCATTTTGTGGAAACCGAGCGGTTGATTGGTATGTTTGTAAACACCCTGCCATTGAGGACCAAGCTGCAGCCACAGGCCAGTTTTAGCGAGCTGCTGGCAGCGGTGAAGAACACCTGTTTGTCGGCCTATGAACACCAGGATGCACCGTTTGAAAAAATCGTTGAGGCGATGCAGGTGGAGCGTAACCTGTCAGCCACACCCTTGTTTCAGGTAATGGTGGTATTGCAGAATACCCAGCAGGTGGCACTGGATGCGCATATTCAGCCACTGCAGTTACCGCATCAGGTGAGCAAATTTGATCTGACCCTGGAATTTATTGAACAGGCCGAAGGATTAACCTTAAACCTGGAATACAGCACGGATCTGTTTAGCACGCAAACCATAGATCGTCTGTATCAGCACTTTGCCGGTTGGTGTGATGTGGTACTGAGGCAGGCCGAACAACCTTTGGCCAAGCTTAATTATCTGCCAGAGCAGGAGCGCATTCGCCTACTTCAGGATTTCAATAACACAGATGCGGATTTTCCTGCTGATAAAACCCTTATTGATTTGTTCTATGAGCAGGTGGAAACCCTGCCTAATGCCCCGGCAGTCTCCTGTGCCGGGGAGCTGTTGAGTTACGCTCAGTTAGCCGAGCGGGTGGAACAATTAGCCGCTGTTTTAGCTGGGCATGATTTGTCGGCTGAGGCACTGATTGGTGTGTATCTGCAGCCTTCTCTCAATATGATGGTGGCTTTACTGGGTATTATGAGTGCTGGTTGTGCCTACGTGCCCCTGTCAGTGGCGCATCCCGCAGAGCGCCTTAGACATGTAGTGGCCAATAGTGGGATCAATGTGGTTGTTACTGAGTCCTCTCATGCCGCTGAACTACATGAAATGGGTTTTAGACAACAGCAAATTATTTGTTTAGATGAGGACCGTCAGGACTGTGGGCAATGCGTCACTGGCACGGCTATGGGCCGGCGGGCGGAGGTTAACGGGCTTGCTTATGTTATCTATACCTCAGGCTCGACAGGTCAGCCAAAAGGCGTTGCCATTGAGCATCGCAGTTTAGTGAACTATTTAATTTACTGTAAAAACCAGTATCTGAACGTTAGTGATGAAGGGCAGTCCAGCATTGCACATCAAGCATTTACGTTTGACGGATCAATTACCGCACTGTTTGTTCCGCTTGTATCGGGCAGGTTGGTAAATATCAGTGAACTGGATGGTACTGAATTATTTGCTTCCGGCAAGTTTTTACAGCAAAGCTATGACTTTATTACTCTCACTCCAGCACATTTGTCTATCCTGCGCTGTGCGACATTCACCAGTGACTGCAAGCCGCTGCGGCTTATTATTGGTGGTGAAGCCCTAAGCAAAGAGCAACTGGTATTTTTACAAGCGTATCCGGCAAAGGTTGAGATTGTTAATATTTATGGACCTACGGAGGCAACCGTTGGTTGTACTACAGCAAGCTTTGGTATGGATGATCTGGCGCTGTTGCCGGATGGCGGGGTGTCTATAGGACAACCCATCGCCAACACCCGTATTTACATATTGGACGACTATTTCCGTTTGGCGCCGATAGGAGTAGCGGGTGAGCTATATATTGCAGGGGCGGGGTTGGCCAGGGGTTATGTTAATCAGCCAGAGCTGACGCAGCAGAGATTTCTGGTGGATCCATTTGTTGCAGGCGAGAGAATGTATCGCAGTGGTGACAGGGCGAGGTGGCTGGATGATGGCAGTTTGCAATATCTGGACAGGGTGGATACCCAGGTAAAAATCAGGGGCTATCGTATTGAAGTAGAGGAAATTGAAGTCCAGTTAAGTCGCCACCCTGATGTGCAATCCTGTGCGGTTGTATTGCAGCAAACAGGCTCTCGGGAGAATAGATACTTGGTGGCGTTTTACAGCCGCAGAAACCATAGGGACATTGCGGTTGACGATCTGAATGCATTGTTACGAGCTGATCTGGAGAAGCACTTTCCCAGCTATATGCTGCCTGCGATATTTCATCCACTGGCAAGTATTCCCATAACAGATCACGGCAAGGTGGATCGGAATAAGTTGGCAAGCCTGTCCGTGGAGATCCCGAGTACCAAGGAGTATGTGGCGCCTGGAACCGAGCTGGAAAAACAGCTTGTAGCACTTTGGGGTGAGGTGCTTGATCTACCGGTTGATACAATTGGTGTTCATGACAGCTTCTTCGATTTGGGTGGACACTCAATTCTTGCTGTTCAATTGATGAGCAAGGTTAATCAGCAGCAGCAACTTGATTATCCGCTTACCACAGTATTATCACATCATACTCCGAAAAAGCTCGGAGCTTTGATTGAGTTGCAGCAACCGCTTATCCCTGAGTTACTGCTGCCGTTGCAAAAACAGGGAAAGCCACCAGTATTTGCCGTATCAGGTATCGCCGGTAATAGCCAGTCATGGAAATCCATTGCAAAAAGGCTGCCCAATACTGATTTCTGGGTGGTGCACAATGGCAATTGGGGAGCGAAGTCGTTGACGGTTGAAGAACTGGCAGGTAATTATATTAATGCTATATCTACGCAAGTCGGCTCAGAGCTACCTCATCTTATTGGCCACTCTTTTGGTGGTGTAGTGGCTTTTGAGATGGTGCAGCAATTACAACAGGCTGGCCAACAGGTGGTTAGTTTGACGTTACTGGATACTGCTGCACCACTGCTGTGGCAAGTATTATTTAGCGATACACAAGGTCTGCTAAAGTCAATGTTTGTTGAGTTAATGAATGGTCTTGGGGCATCACCGCATGAATTTATTGTAGAGGCTACGCAGCAAGGTTCTGGCAATGATTTGCTGGATCTGTTTATGGATTGTTGCTCCAGACAACGGATCGGCATAAACAAAAGCGATTATCAGGGCCTAGTGGAACAGGTGTGTGCTGATATTCGAGCTTATCGGGATTATCGTCCGGAAAGCCTGCTGCAGAGCATTGATATCAATCTGATCATTGCTCAGGATGGAAATCTTGCCGGTAAGCAACAGGCTAATCACCTTGCTTGGCAGGATTTATGTCGAGGTCAGGTTAAGTTGCTAACCGTATCAGGCGATCACAACAGCATGCTGGCGCAGACCAACTTGGTTTTGCAGTGCAATCGCATGAAGCTGGACTGAGTCCGAGAAGATGTGCGCGGTAGACCTAAGGTTTAGGCAATCAGATCTTGAGAAAAGTGCCAGTATGGGCCAGGGCTCCACATACTTCGACAATCAATGGCTCATCGAGGTCGTAGCGGACCCTGCTCGACGGTAGGGGATGTGAAGGTAGGCGAAAACGCCGGCGAGCGATGCAGCCTGGAGCATCACAGTTCATCCGTTGCCAATCTCTACAATGGCCCCTGCTTTCAGCTTTTGTACCCTTTGAATTTTTATGTAACTGCTTTGTTCCGATTTGTCAGAAGTCCTGGATAATTATTAATTCCTTATGCCAACAGATTCTATAGCCTCTGATCTCAATGTTTTAGCGGGCAGAATGCAGCGTTTCAAAACAATTATAACCCGCGCTTTGCCTCTGGTGATTGCGTTAGGATCTTCTCTGATTACAGTATTCATCGATTTAGCCATGTTGGGCGCCCTGGGCGACAGTGCTATAGCTGGAGTAGGTTTGTCAGGCTTTTTAAACACCCTAATCCTGGCGGTTATGCTGGGCATAGTGCCGGCGGTACAGGGTTTGACTGCACGTGGCAAGGGGCAGGGCATGGAGCCAGACAAGCTGCTAAGGATATTGCATTCAGGGCTGCTACTGGCAGTAGTACTGGGACTGCCAATGCTGATTATCTGTTATAGCGTGATGCCATATGTCTATGGCCGACTGGCGAGTGCCCCCGGTATTGTTGAACAGGGATTGCCCTATTTACAGGTACTGCTATTGGCAATAGTCGCTCAGGGCATGCTCAATAGTTTTGATGGCTATTGGAATGGTCAGGGCAAGATTAAGTGGTTTATGCTGGTACTTTTGTTGATTAACTGCTTGAAACTGCTTGGTAATTTCATCCTGATTGAGGGCAACTGGGGTGCTCCGGCTTTAGGAACCAAAGGTGCCGCACTGGCTACTGTAATTGCTTTATATAGCGGTGTGTTATGTTATTTACTGATCACCATAGTACAAACCCGAAAGGTGTTTCTTAGCAGCATGGTGGTTGACCAAAACCAGTTGATGACGCTGGGCAGAATAGCACTTCCGGTAACCTTCCAGCAGGGGCTATTTTCGCTTGGCTCAGTAGTGATGTTCTGGATTTATGGCCTGATTGGTGCGGCCGAAATGGCCGCTGCTACCGTGCTAATTAGAACCAGCATGGTGCTGCTGGTATTTGCCAGTGCTCTGGGCAAAGTACTAGCCACACTGGCCTCGAATTCGCTGGGTAGTTCACACCCTGATGATGCCATGCAATGGGGTTGGGATGTAACTTTATTAGGAGTGTTAGGAATCAGTACTTTGGGGGCACCCTTGCTGTTCTTTCCTGAACAATTTTTGGCGTTATTTCTTAACGATGTTGCGACTGTGCAACTGGCTATAGTGCCTGTACAAGTTATCGCAGCCACCACAGGCGTGGTCGGAATAAGTTTTATTTTAAGCAATACTTTATTCAGCGTCGGCTACGGAAAAAAAGTAGCTCTGGTATCATTTTTATTGCGCTGGTGTTTGTTCATTCCTGTAGCCTGGGTAATGGTTGTTCATTTACAGCTTGGATTATTGCAAGTTTGGGTGGCACAAACTTTGTATGGATTGTTACTGGTGATTATATTGCTGCAAATGTGGAGAGCAGGTGCTTGGCAAAAGAAAACACTTTAATTATTTATTTGCATAGGAGAGATAAGGAGTGAATGGCAGAAAAATAGTTAGTAAAATCACTGTTTATTTATTGGGGACAATTGCAATATTGTTGGCATTAATGCAGGTCATACAGTTTTACTGGAAGATGTCAGGTTCCAGCGAATGGCAGTTGGAGATTGATAAAAATGGCGTTCAGGTGTACTCCATGAAGTCACCGGGAAAAGGCCTCAAACGAGTAAAGGCACATGTGGATGTGCAGGCAAACATGCATAGCGTCATTGCATTTTTTCAGGATCAAACCACCTGCCCGGAATTTGGTTGTCTCGAAGCAAAAATTATTGACCGCAAAAGTCCCCAGCTCTATTATTCGGAGTTTAAGTACCCATTTCCCATGAATCACAGTGTCAGACAGTTTGTGGTTAAGTCGCAATTTGTGCAGGATGCTGGCACGGGTATTGTTTATTATTATCATACTGCTGCCCCTCACGTGCTGCCAGTAGATGATTGCTGTTTCAGAGTTACAGAGTTCAACGTCCATTACCGATTTATCCCAAAAGAGAATGGTATTATTGAGATAGAAATGCAGCGCGATTTCAACCCGGGTGTGTATTTTCCTGATTTTATGTTGAACAAAATTTTTGTTAATGGCGCATTTAGGGTGTTGAGCCGTTTCCAGAGTTTTGTTGATCGAGAAAAATACCGGAACGCTCATTTCGATTTTATTACGGTGTCCTAAATATCATTGCACATCCGTTCCTTTGTGTTTCTATTCTTGATTTTATTAAATTAGGATTTTCAATAAAGGATCTTATTCCGTAATTAACGATAAATCCGGTATATTTTTTGGCTATATGCTCAGGATTTTCTGGAAGCGCCTACAAAGAGAACCCTGAACTGTTATTAACGAAGTCGCAGTTCCAGTAAAAACATCGAGCTGATAAATAACACCGGTTAGATTGTAGCATCCCATTGTCAATAATGTTGCGCTCTCTTGAAGAATATTTATAATCTCTCATAACGTGAGATGAAATTTAATTTTAGATTTCAATACTTAAAGTTGAGTGAAGATAGTTTTAATCATATCTCCCAAGAGCAGATTCTGCATTGATTGAATGTCGAGGCATTGTTTTCTCTGTAAATTATAAATATCAATAGAAGCAGGAATGATTATGAGTTCTGAAATTATAAAAAGTACTGTAAAACCACTAGTAATACTAAAAAAGATAGGCAGATATATTGGTATTATTTTTTTTGTCATAGTGCTTGTGGCAATAGCATGGTTGATTTACTTCACCTATTCAGGTACCGGTGAATGGCAGTTGATTCGTGAAGACAACGGAGTACAGGTGTATTCACTAAAAGAGCCAGGAACCACTCTGATGCGTTTTAAAAGTTCAACTAAGGTCAATGCTACATTGGGAGCATTCGTGAAAATGATCCACGATCCCAATGCCTGTGGGAGTTTTTGTCATGATGGTAAGCTGATTGAACAGGTCGCCGATAATATACAGTATTCCAGCTACAAAACGAATATGCCTTTGTGGTTCAAGCGGCGGGAAAAGCTGGTAATGATTCACACACAGCAGAATCCTGAGACAGGCCAGGTGGTGACCAATATTATTGCTGCACCAAATCGCTCCGAAAGAGATCCCTGCTGTTTGCGTACCACCCATAAGCATAATATCTGGACGATGACACCAATGGAGAACGGTCAGGTCAAAGTGGAGTTTGTTTTTGACGAGGATTTCGGCGGTAATATGCCCGGGTTTTTGGTTAACTCAGTAATGAAAAAATATATGTATCGAGTCATGTATCACATGCAATCATTGTTGGATCGTGAGTTATACAAAGATGCCACAGTTGATTTTATTCAGGAGCCTTGATGAACTTCTGCTAATGATGTTGTTTCAGGTTCACCAAAAGCATCATTTCAGATCCCTGGTTTGTTTTAAAATGAATGAAATATTTCATAAGAATTTAGCTGGCTACTTGCTGTTGCCTCTGCTTGACGCGAGTCAAAAATGCGGACTATTTTCTGCTTTGAGAGTTAATAGTTATCAAACCCTGGACAGTCTGGTAAAAGCTACTGCCATTGGGAAAAGTCGCTTAAGCTGGCTACTGGAGTTGTTAGAGAATACGGGGCTGGTCGTACAGCAGCTGGATAAAGGATTTCGTTTACGACAAAGGCTGCAGCAGCTTGTAGCAATTGACCTGTTGACGGAACTGTATCATTGCCAGCCTGAGCAGTTAGCCGAAAAGCTCGGCGATAAAGCTATTGTTGAACTTTCTTCCACACTGCCAAAGCAACATAACAACGTCGAGGTACAAATAATAACGCAAAGCTTATCAGTTATTATTAATATGCAGCTTGCATTGTCCGGTACTATTGAACAGGAAAAATCATCATCTGCTCTGACGGCTCTGCCACAATCTTTGATGGACTGGTTAAGCAAGCAAACACCACTTCCACTCAGTGAAAACAGTGCGGAAGAGTTGGCAGCCTTAATTGCTTTTCGCCGTCATCTGAGCAGCTTCGCCACTCAGTTATCATCCCATTGCACTGATTTAAGCGCAGTGAACCTAATATCATTTACTAGCGAAATAGCCCAGCAACTGGGTAGGATATGTCGAGAAAAATCGCCATTGATATTGCTTCTGCTGAGTGGATCGACACAGTTGCCACTGGACATTTTTCGCTCCGTATTATCTGAGGCCATGGGGGTCAGCTGTATTGTCGTAACTACCGAGATGTTGCCTTTGGTACAGTTGGATGCATCACGGCAATTGGTGCTGGTTGATTTAACCGGCCAGCCACAGGCTGAACTATTTAGGTTATCTTTATTGGCCCGGGACAATGTGCACCTTGTGGTGATGGCGAACAATGTGCCGAAAAGTCTGTCAGATTTACTAGCCAATGCTGGAATTACTGGCTCCGGGCAATGGATGATTGAGGCTGCGGGGAGAGGTTGGTTTGATCAAACCACCGCTGTTCGTATTCCCGCAAGCGGCAGCTGGTTACAGGCCAGTCTGCATACCATGGAGCTGCGAGATTATAGTATCCGCAATGCCTGCTACACCGATATCCCGCGGTTATCAGTACTGGAGCAGCTTTGTTGGGATCATTCACAGATCCCCAATGAATTGCTGGCACAGCGTATTGCTAGATACCCGGCGGGACAACTGGTTCTGGAATATCAGGGAGCCGTGATAGGCGTAGTTTACAGTCAGCGTATAAATCGAGTTTCGGCAATTTTCCAGCAAAATTATCTTTCGGTACATGAGTTACATGATGACTCTGGGCATATAGTACAGCTACTGGCGATTAATTTGCACCCTGATTTCCAGCACTTGATGCTGGGTGATCAGCTGCTGGAGTTTACCCTACAAAAAGCAGCGCTGACTCAGGGTGTTGATCGTGTGGTTGGTGTCACACTGTGTAAAAACTATACGGCGGCTAAACATCGGGATTTTGCGCAGTATATTCAGTGTAGAGATGTCAATCAGGATACTATACTGGCCTTTCATCGAGCCCATGGTGCCGAGATAGTATCGTCAGTTGCCAACTATCGCCCAGAGGACAGCCGAAATCAGCATAAGGGCGTGCTGGTATCTTACGATATTGATCAGCGCACTGTGGCAAGAAATTTCACCAACCCAACTACTGCCAATCGAGCATACCCGTTTAGTGAAGCGGATATTCGTCAGGAGTTAAGCATCTTGATTGGCACTATTGTGGACCTGGATGAGCAACAGTTAGACCCTGAGCAGCCATTGATGGAAATGGGTCTGGACTCAGCAGATTTATTAAAGTTGCAAGGGCAGCTTGAAACCAAATACGGGCTTCGTTTATCGTCAAAAGTATTCTTCCTACACAATAACCTGATAAAGTTGAGTAACTTTGTGGCCGGTGAGTTGACCGGCAAGTCCAGTGTTTGTGATAAGCTATCGTACAAAAAAACCACTACCGGTACTGATCCGTCTGGCATAGTGTCACAGCAGACTATTGCAGTGGTGGGTGTGGCGTGTCAGTTACCCGGCGGTATCAATAATCCGCAGCAATTCTGGAAGGTTTTACAAGGCGAGCAGTGTGTCATCGGTGAATATCCCAAGTCCCGTGGACTGTGGCTCAATGCCGAACAGTACCCAGGGACCCAGTGGGGCGGTTTTATCGAAGATGTAGATAGGTTTGATGCAGCTTTCTTTCGTATTTCACCTGTTGAAGCCGTTACTATGGATCCTCAACAACGCCTGTTAATGCAGGCTACTTGGCATTGCCTGGAAGATGCCTGTATAGCGCCAGATACACTACAAGGTAGTGAGACCGGGGTTTATATCGGGATCAGTAATATCGATTACGGCAGAGCCATGCAGGATAGTCGCATGGGTGTACACGCCTATTTTGCCACCGGGAGCGCTTTGTCAGTTGCGGCCAACCGAATATCTTATTTTTTCGATTTTTGCGGCCCTAGTATGGTGATGGATACTGCTTGTTCTTCCTCACTGGTCGCGTTGCATCAGGCTATTACCGGATTACGGCAGGGCCACTGTCAATTGGCGCTGGCAGGGGGGGCAAATGTGATTTGTCACCCCTATCTGAGCCTGGCCTATAACAAGGCCGGAATGCTGGCCGGTGATGGGCGCTGTAAAAGCTTTGATAGCAAAGCCAATGGTTATGTGCGCTCTGAAGGTATTATCATGTTGGCGCTGAAACATTTGGCAGATGCTGAAAAGAGTGGCGATCGAATTCATGCACTGATCCCTGGCAGTGCCAGCAATCATGGCGGATTAGCCGGTGGTTTAACTGTCCCAAATGCCATCCGACAACAAGAACTGCTTAATGCTGCCTGGAAGGATGCAGGAATAACTGCCGATCAACTCAGTTATCTGGAAGCCCACGGCACTGGAACTTCACTGGGTGATCCGATCGAAATCGAAGCTATACGCAGTGCAATGGCGAATAGCAGAAGCATTGCTAGCTGTCACTGTTTGGTGGGTTCAGTGAAAACCAATATTGGTCATTTGGAGTCAGCGGCAGGTTTAGCTGGGGTATTGAAAGTTATACTGATGATGCAGCATAAGCAGATCCCAGCTTCATTACATTTTCAGCAGCTCAACCCTGAGATTGAATTGCAGGATAGTGGTTTGGCCATTGCCAGTCGCGCACAAGCTTGGCACAGTGACAATCATTCATTACTGGCAGGGGTCAGCAGCTTTGGTTCCGGTGGCGCTAATGCCCATGTGGTATTAAAAAACTACGCTGCTCCTCTGCGGTTTGGCAGCTTGTTTGGTGAGGGTGTGGTGGTATTATCGGCAAAAACCCCCGAGGCGTTAAAAGCCAATGTTAGAGCAATAAAAGCCTGGGCTGAAGAGCAACAATCAGAGGCGCACTTTGCAGCATTTCTTTACACTCTGCAAACTGCAAGAGCGGCTTTGCGGCATCGGTTGGCATTCGCCGCCAGTTCTTTTTCCCAGCTAATAAGGCGACTGGATTGTTGGTTACAGCAACAGCATACCTCGGAAACTTTTATTAGTGGTGAAGTAATTGGTTCGCCGGTAGTGACTTACGATCAATCGCTAGTAACCGCTCTGGATAAGGCCAGAGCGTGGTGTGCAGGAAAAATCATAGATTTTAGTGGCGATTACCATGAAATTCCCGATAAACTTCGTTTGCCGGGCTATGTTTTCCAGGGTAAAAGACATTGGTTTGTAACACAACAACAGCATACGATAGTAGATGATATTCTCGGTGATATCAGTCAAAGGAAAACAACAATAAGCTGTGAAAAAAATTGGTTGCAATTACCAGACCGCTATATTTTCAATCAGGAACAATTCCGCTGTCTGTCGCTTAACTTGCTACTGGAATCCGCCTGTCGTAGTGCAGCCAGATTTATGCCGGGAGTCAATGGTTGGTTGATCAGCGAATTACGATACCAACCGGCGATACTGACTGATGATGCTGCTATCCGTTTACGTCTTGATGCGCAGCTTAATAACTCTGATTCCCTGGCAATACTATTTTCAGTGATCCGGCAACATGGTGCAGTGGAGCTGGCTACTTTGACAATACAGGCGATCAAAGATGTGGGATTACAGCGATCAGAGTCAACCTACATCGGTACAACGCCAATAGTGGTTTCAGAAATTCAGGGACAACAGCTTCCGAACAATGCCTTAAGCAAAATTCTGCCACTGTTGGTGAGAGAGGACACAGGAATTATAAGCATAAGGAATATTGAAATATATCCGATGTCTGCTTATGGCAGGCAGGTAACAGTCGTTTTTGATCAGCAGCAAATCGAAATTCTGGCGCAGGGCAAGACAGTGATCAAAGTACAGCGAAATCCACAATTGTACTGACCATACCCATGCCGCTACCCAACATATTCTGACAAAGTATTTTCAAGCCTGAATTCTCAAGGCAACGAAATAATGTCTAAGCATTTAATATTTATTCATGGTTTGGGGTTGGGTGTATGGGTGTTTCATCACTTCCTTCCCTGGTTTCAGCGTCTGGGGTTTATTACCCATACCGTTAACTTGCCTGGGCATCAGCCTTCAGCTACCGCACAACAGAGGCAACAGGTTAATCTGGAGCAATGCGTAAACTGTGTTCAGCAATATCTGACTCAGTATGTAAACGGTCCATATGTGATCATCGGCCTAAGCCTGGGTGGGGCTATTTGTCAGCAGTTATTAGTGCAAAATCGTCTGCCAGGAGCTGCTAAGGGGGTAGTATTGTTATCTTCAGTGCCACCAAAAAATAATCTCATTTTCACACTACGATTTTTCCAAAAGCTGGCTCATGAAAACGCAGACGGGTTGGTTGACTTTTTTAGGAATCGCATCAATCCAATCATGATGTTTTCTCCTGCAACTATGCGCAATATTTCAAAACAACAGCAAAACGATTATATGGGAAAGGTAATGCAGGGATTTAGTCGTTTGGAATTAGAAATATTTTTTCAAAACATTCTCGAGCAGCCATGTCGAGCTTACATTCCAATAAAAATTATTAATGGAAAGGAGGATCCTTTATTTCCTCCGGAAGTTGCGCAATTTACTGCAGCTTGTTACCAGCAGAAGGCTGAAATAGTGGTCGATAGTGGTCATCTCATTCCAATAGCCCATAACCATCAAATCGCCATGCAGACCATCCAGAGATTTATTCGGGAGGTTTTTTAATGTCATCAGTTATCCGTAAAAAAGTCGTTATAGTCGGTGCCGGTTTGTCCGGGATTTGTATGGGAATCGCATTAAAACAGCGAGGAATAGACTTTGTAATTTTAGAAAAAACCGACACTGTGGCGGGAACCTGGAGTCAAAATCGTTATCCCGGTTGTGGTTGTGACATTCCCATGTTTGCATACTGCTATTCCTTTGAACAGTTTGTTGGCCCTGCGTGGCCGAAACAGCCACTAATATTGGATTATTTTGAGCGCTGCGTGGATAAATATGGCCTTGGTGAGCATATAATATTTCATGCTCTGGTACAGCAGGCGGCATATAATGATGAGCGAAGCCAGTGGCAGGTAACTTGTAAGGATAAGCGGCAGTTCCAGGGGCAATACCTGGTTAATGGGACAGGCCAGCTCAATACACCGTTTATTCCCCAGTTTAAAGGTATGGAAAGTTTTTGTAACCCGCTGCACCATTCTGCTCAATATCCTCAGGAGTTAGATCTGTCAGGGTGCCAGGTCGGCGTCATTGGTAATGGGGCCAGTGCCCTGCAAGTTATTGAAGCCTTGCAGAGTCAAGTGGAGTCTTTGTGTGTGTTTGCCCGTAGCGCTAAATATATTTTTCCCAGGGTATCTTATTCCGATATTACTTTGAAAAAAATGGCTGCAGATCCACAATATTGGCAAGCCATGCGTCAGCAGTTTTTTGATAATCAGGATGGTTATCGGAAGCTGCTGGATAACTTCCCAGAATTTGACCCGTTTGATGCCAATTCCAGGGTTGCAGAACTTTATGCGCAGTCAGCATCAGTTAATTTCAGTGAATTTTTCTCGTTCTACCAATGGTTGGATCAAGCGGGTTTGCGTCCTGGTTATCCTACGGGATGTTCACGGCCACTGGCTTCCCACACCTATCATCAGGCATTGCGGCAACCCAATGTGCAGATAATCACAGACACTATTAGTCACTTCAATTCAACTGCAATCCACACTTACAAGTCCCAATATCCGCTAGATGCAGTAATTTTCGCGACCGGATTCCAGCTTAATAATTTGATTCCGCCATATCAAATTACTGACTCTTCTGGTAACAGCCTGGAACAGGCTTGGCAGCATCACCCAGTGACCTATTTGGGAATTTCCACTCCAGGATTTCCTAACCTGTTTTTTCTTTATGGACCAAATACAAATACTAATTCCAGCTCGGTCACCGAATTCGTTGAATGCCAGGTGGACTATATCTGCCGCTTGATTGAACTGCAGGCGCAGAGCGGATCGCCCGCAATTGAAGTAAGGCGTGAAGTTAGTGAAGAGTACTATCAATGGGTTCAGCACCGCTCGGCACAGGCCTCTGAAAATGCCGCCTGTTCTTCCTGGTATAAAAATGCTGACAACATCAATATCAGTACTTTTCCTGGAGGGTTACGTGAATACCAGGCAATGACTGCAGAAATCCAATTAGAAAAATATCGGTCGGATCCCGCTCCGGGAATTCAGCCAGATAAACTGAAGCTACAACAGTTGCAAGATATTGTGATAGCGGCATTTTCTGACACTACACTAGTGGACATTTCTGAGGTGTGTTTGGAACTGCCATTGCGAGAATATCCACTCGACTCGATTTTAATTGTCGAGTTTGTCAAGCGCTTAAATAGTCAACTGGGTGTTGAATTACAGCCTTCCACACTATTTGACTTTAGCAACTTGAAAGAACTATCGACCAGCCTTGGCGAACAGCTGAAGTTATCTGAATCAGTGACAGAGCATCTGCACTCAGTCACTGACAGTAGTAGGGATAGTTCGCCAATTCCAGCTATTCCTCAACGGTTGATCGAAAAATGGACCCGGCAGCAACCTGTACAAACTGTCAAAACGACACAGCAACCAGTCGCCATTATTGGTGCTCACGGGTATTTTCCGCAGGCAAGAGGGTTGGATGAACTGTGGCAAAAACTGGCACATGAGGTGGACTGTATTGAGCAGATTCCTGCGACACGATGGGACTGGCAAAGCTATTGGGGCGATCCAAAAAATGGCGACAAAACTCAGGTAAAGTGGGGTGGTTTTATCAATGGTATCGATCAATTTGATCCGTTGTTCTTTAAAATGAGCCCCAAAGAAGCTGAACTGATGGATCCACAGCACAGACTGTTCTTACAGTGTACGTGGGAGTTGTTGGAGTGTGCGGGTTACAACCCCAATAATCTCTCCGGGGAAAAGATCGGGGTGATTCTGGGCATTAATCTCAACGACTATGCTGAATTGGTAGCCAGTCGTTTACGACGTCATGATGTCTTGCAAATGAGCGGCCTGATGCATCTGTTTGCCGCGAATCGGTTGTCGTACTTATTTGGATTTACCGGGCCGAGTGAAGTGATAGATACCGCTTGCTCGTCATCACTGGTAGCAGTTCACCGGGCAGTGCAGTCGATCCGTCAGGACAACTGCGAAATGGTTGTAGCAGGCGGCGCTAATCTGATTATCACCCCCAAAATGCACCTGCTGTATTCCAAAGCTGGAATGCTGGCGCAGGATGGCCGCTGTAAAACTTTTTCCGCTGAGGCCAACGGCTATGTGCGGGGTGAGGGGATCGCCGCAGTGCTGTTAAAACCCCTGGCAAAAGCTGAGCGCGATGGCGATCATATTGCGGGAGTGATCATCGGTTCTTCGGAGAACCATGGCGGTAAAGCCAACTCACTCACTGCACCAAACCCTAATAGTCAGGCCAAACTGGTCGTCGATGCCTTTAATCAAGCCGGAATAGATCCTGCTACCATCAGCTATGTGGAATGTCATGGTACAGGCACGGCACTGGGCGATCCCATCGAAATTAATGGCTTGAAAAAGGCTTTTAAACAATTATATCGTGAACGTAATATCGTCATACAGCCGGGACAATGTGGTTTAGGTTCCATTAAAAGTAATATTGGTCATTTGGAGACGGCCGCTGGAGTTGCCGGGTTGTGTAAAGTGTTACTTGCCATGCAATATAGCACTTTGCCAGGAACCTTGCACTGTAAAACCCGTAATCCACAAATTGAGTTGCAGGACAGCCCCTTTTACATTGTTGATCACACTCAGAAGTGGCAATCACCAGTAGTGAATGGCCGTGAACGGCCGCGTCGCGCTTGTGTCAGTAGTTTTGGTGCTGGAGGAACCAATGCTCACCTGATTGTTGAACAGTACCTGAGTGAATCCCCTGCAGCGCCTCAAGAGGTTTGTGAGCTGCCTATCATGGTAGTTTTGTCTGCCGGTAGCGAGTTCCAGCTGCAACAGTATGCTGAAAAGCTACTGCATTTTGTGACCGCACAGCAGAAAATAGATTTGCACGCACTGGCTTATACTTTACTGACAGGCCGAGAAGCGATGAAACACAGACTGGCAGTGCTGGTCAGTTCTGTTATCGAATTGAAGACTGAACTAGTGGAATGGTTGAATAACAGGGCTTCAGAAAATTGTTTGACAGGCAATCGGGACAGTGATTATCAATCGGTAGAGATTTTCAATAGTGATCACGAACTGGCCACGACTACTAACAGATGGTTAAGGGATGGCAACTTTACCAAATTAGCCAAACTGTGGGTGAAAGGTTTGGATTTCGACTGGCAACTGCTGTTTCAGGGCAATAACCTGGGTAAAATCGTCTTACCTACCTATCCGTTTAATCTACAGTCTTACTGGTTGGGTGAACCTGGGGATTATGCGTTGGGCGATACAGTATCAGAGGGTCACTTTAGGTTGCATCCTATGTTGCACCGGAATACCTCAAATCTGCATCGCCAATGCTATCGTTCAGTATTTACCGGTAATGAAACATTCCTTAATGATCACCATCTGGCGACAGGTCCGGTATTGCCCGCTGTCGCCTACCTCGAAATGGCACGGGAGGCACTGGCATTAGCACTGGCGGAAACCCCTGGTATGCAGGCAGTACTGCAAGATGTGGTATGGCATCGTCCAATTATTGTTGGTCAGGATGAAACTGACATTGACGTTGAAGTGAGTGTGCAAGTCGATCCACAGGGAAAACTGAGTTTTTCCATCGCGCGAATCATTGGTCAACAGGACCAACTATGTTGCTCCGGTCACTATATACTACATGAGCCAGAGCAGCCTGAGACTCATGCCCTGCCTGACATCATCGGTCTAATGACCGTTGCAGAACTCAGTGCAAAGCTACTGTACACGAGCTTTGCTCAGGTAGGTTTGCAATATGGAATGTCTCACCGAACCCTGAAAAAAATACGATTGGGTCACGGTCAGGCACTTGCGGAAATCCTGTTGCCAAAATCCATGCAGGACAGCTTGGATCAGTACATGATCCAGCCCGGCATTGTTGATGCCGCTTTCCAGGCCACAAATGCACTGCTTTGGGATTTTTCTGATTTGCCTGCGCAACCTGCATTGCCCTTTGCCTTAACCGAGGCTATGGTGCTGCGCCCGTGTTGTCAGCGCATGTTTGCCTGGATACGTTCCGTAGATAATACTGGTGAGCACAGCGTAAATTGTTTTGATATAGATTTACTGGATGAATCTGGTGTGGTATGCATCCGTTTACGGGGATTAACAACCCGTACATTCAATTATCAGTCTACTGCTGATGACAGCCAGCAATTAGTTTTATTTCAACCGCAATGGGCAAAACTGCCTAAGCTCACTGTCAGTGAACCAACCTCTGAGATGCAATGTCAGTTGCTGCTAATGGCCGATGGAGCCATCGACACACAACAGCTTACCAGTCAGTTGTCGTCGCAGTACACAATTCAGACTGTGCAGTTAAGGAAAAATACCGTTAGTAACGCTGAACAGTATCAGCAACATGTTCTGATTGTAACGGAGTTGCTTAAGAGCCTATTATCGAACACCCACTCCGAAACTATGCTACAACTGGTCATTGTTGGCTCGCCTGTTGTGGGATTAGTGGAGGGAATTTCGGCGCTGCTAAAAACCATTAATCGGGAACAGCGCCGGTTACGTAGTCAATTACTGGAGTTGCCACAGCTTCCTACGGCCACAGAATTCTCCGATCTGCTGAGTGATGGCCTGCAATTAAATATTAATCATTTAAAGTGGCAACAGCAAAGATGGTATCAACCACTTTGGCAACAGACTCAACCGGCGGCGTGGCAACATAACCTGACGACTTCCTGGATGAAGGAGGCTGCCACTTATGTGGTCACGGGTGGACTGGGCAAAATTGGGCGTATTATTTGCAATCATCTATTGACTAAAGCCGACAGTGTGCAGTTGGTGTTAGTAGGCCGATCAGAGCTGAATTCAGCCTCGCTGGGCCAGCTACAGGAATTAGAGGCCAAACTGAAACACAGACAGAGTATCAACTATAGAGTGGTCGATCTGACCGATAGGGATGGGGTAACAGCACTGTTTGCAGAGCTGTCGGCCGTAAAAGGTATCTTCCACTGTGCTGGAACAACTGCTGATCGACCTTTTACTAGCAATAGCAGTAGTGATTTGATTGAGGTGATGCTGCCAAAGACCTTGGCAACAGAAAACCTGGATCTCGCCAGCGCCGAGCTGGATCTGGACTTTATTGCGTTATTTTCCTCGGTTACCGCTGCATTGGGTAATATCAACCAGTCTAACTATGCACTGGCCAATGGCTATTTGGATGGCTTTGCCGGGTATCGCAATCAGCTGTTCGCCAGCGGACAGCGTCGTGGTATTACCGTGAGCATTAATTGGTCGCTATGGCAACAAGGTGGTATTCAGGTTGAAGACAGCGGATTACAGTTTTTGCGCCAGCAATTTGGTATGTCACCAATGCCCAGTAAGGTAGCACTGGAGGTGCTGCACCTGGTATTAACAAATGGTATGTTCAGGTTAATGACGATCTATGGCAATGTGATGCAGATCGGTACACAGGTAGTAAAACAACAACAATTATCACCATTGTCCCAACCAGCTCGCTCCACAAAAACTGATTCAAAAACAGTAGTAGAGAAGCAGGTAATATCCGAAAAAAGTGCAGCGACTGAATTATTACGCCAGTTATTTGCTGCAGAATTAAAGTTGCCTGCCCAGCAAATCGACAGTGCTACAGCTCTGGAAAAATACGGTATCGATTCAATTTTGGCGATGACCCTGACTCAGAAACTGGAACAACAGTTTGGCACTTTACCGAAAACCCTGTTTTTTGAATACCACAGTTTAAATGAGCTGGCTGACTTTTTACAGCAATACCACGGCGAAAAAATCATTACCAGTAATCAGACAGTTAATCGACAGGCGAAACAGGCCAACGATACTGCTTTGGCAATGGTTCATGGGGTATCTGAGCGGCGCGGTTTCCGTTTAGCCACACCCCTTGTGACCAAACCAGCAGGTAACGCGAATCGTACTCCAGAGCCGGTGGCTATTGTTGGCCTGAGTGGTCGCTATCCAGGTTCAGATGATGTTATGGCCTATTGGAAACACCTTAGCGAAGGTAAAGATTGCATTGTTGAAGTGCCTCGGGACAGGTGGCGCTGGCAGGATTATTACAGCGAGGATCGTACCCAATCCGGCGCTCATTACAGTCGTTGGGGTGGCTTTATTTCTGGTGTCGATCAATTTGATCCAAGATTCTTTGGTATCTCGCCAAGGGAAGCAGAGATTCTCGATCCTCAAGAGCGATTATTTTTGCAAACTGCCTGGCATGCTTTGGAAGATGCAGGCTACACCCGGGATGCTGTGCAAATCCCCCATGCCGATGACTTGCCCGGCCAGGTGGGAGTATATGTCGGGATTATGTACAATGAATATCAACTGTTTGGTGCAGAAAACAGTTTGTCCAGACAGCGTATGGGGATCGCCAGCAGTGTGGCCAGTATTGCCAATCGGGTGTCTTACTTCCTAAATGTGCATGGTCCCAGTATGACCCTGGACACCATGTGTTCTGCATCACTTACCGCTATCCACCTGGCATTACAGGATCTACAGCAGCTACGTACCGATTTGGCTATTGCCGGTGGGGTGAATGTCACTATACACCCCAATAAATATCTGATGTTAAGCGCCGGACAATTTATCTCTAGCACCGGACAATGCCAAAGCTTTGGTGAAGGCGGTGATGGGTACATTCCCGGCGAGGGCGTTGGAGCGGTTATATTAAAACGCTTGTCAGAAGCCGAACAGCAGGGTAATCACATTTACGGAGTATTGCTAGGCAGCGCCCTTAATCACGGCGGTAAAACGAACGGTTTTACAGTACCTAATCCTAAGGCTCAGGGGCAGTTGATCAAACGGGCATTACGTAACGCGCAAATTACGCCTGCACAGATCAGCTATGTAGAAGCACATGGCACCGGTACAAAATTAGGAGACCCCATTGAAATAGCCGCTCTCAACCACGCATTTGCTGAAGGCATTGAGCAGCGTGGCCAAAACTACTGTCTAATCGGCTCGGCTAAATCTAATATCGGCCACTGTGAATCAGCTGCCGGAATTGCTGGATTAACCAAGGTACTGATGCAGCTCCAACATCAGCAGGTTGTACCGTCGTTGCACTCTCAAGTACTTAACCCTCATATTGATTTTGCCAGCAGTGCATTTGTTGTTAACCAGCAGTTAACGGACTGGCAGCGTCCTGTGATAGATGGCAAAGAGCAACCGCGCATAGCAACGATCTCCTCGTTTGGTGCAGGAGGCTCCAACGCCAATATGGTGATCCAGGAATATCAGCCTTCGGAAATACGCGAGAACCAAATAAACGCTCAACAGCAGCTTAGCGTTGAGCCGGTGATAGTGCCCCTATCAGCCAGAAACCCGATGCAGTTACAGCAAAAAGTAGTAGAGTTAATCGCTTTTATCGAGTCGCGACAGGAGACGCTCAATTTACACTCGTTAGCCTATACCCTGCAGACAGGGCGTGAAGTAATGACTGAACGGTTGGGTCTGATCGTTATATCAGTCACTCACCTGGTGCAACAATTACGAGAGTACCTCAAAGGAGCAAAGGACTTGACCGATGTGTACAGCGGTCAAGTGAAACAAAATGTACTATCGGCTATTAATCAAGATGAGGATATGCAACTTGCGGTTGAGCGCTGGATAGCAAGCCGTAAATTATCAAATTTATTGGATCTGTGGGTCAAAGGTTTGCAGATCGACTGGGATAAATTCTATCCAAAACATTCACCATTGCTGATAAGCCTACCTGGATACCCATTTGCTCAGGAACGTTATTGGGTGGCAAGGGTAGCGGATGATGCGAACTTATTATATACAGGCAGTATTGTTCACCCGCTATTACAGGCCAATGTGTCCGACCTGAAGCAGCTTTGTTTTAGCAGCTCCGGCGCTCTGTTATACCGTCATTTAACCGACTCAGCCACACTGCCTCAGGCCTGGAGCCTGAGCCTGGTGATGGCAGCAGTGCAGTGCAGTGGTCTGGTGCTGGAACAAGTTCCTCAACTACTACTGAGTGAAGTTGAATTTGGCGGGATTCCAGATTTACAACTGGGCAATATTCGTGTGGCGTTAATGATGGTAAGCAAGGATCAGGGTGTATTTGAGATATACAGCTCAGAGCCAGAAAACAACCGTGACTTAAGAAATAGCTCAACGTCAATAAACAAAGAGCGGATTTGGAGTCAGGGCAAACTACTACTTAACCACAGTGAACGACAGGGTACTTTACCACCGACGACACAGGAACAGTCATTGGTGCACAAGAAGGTGCACCTAAGAGAACGCGATAATGCGCTGTTGCTGGTGGACTGGCTTGGGCAGGTTGAAGCACTGCTTAATCAGTTCACTAACAGCGAGCTGATATTAGCGTCGATTGCCGAACTGACCTTTCAGCAGGAGCTACCTGTCAATGGTAGCATAATGCTGCAATACCCGTCAGAAACTAACCTGCTGTCAGGATACAACATCTACCTGCTTGATAGCCAGGAGCGTATATTTGCCGAGCTGCGGGGGGTAAAAACTACTGTAGTAACCCAAGTGCCAGTGGCTGATAAAGCGCTCCGGACTGAGAGAGAACCTGCGACAAATTTCGCACACCAGGCTACTGTACAGTCAGCGGACAACTCAATTGTAGTTGTTGATTTTTCCAACGCTGATCTATGCATACAGCTGGACAGTCATAGTGCTTTCGCCAGAAAAAATAATGTTGCGTCTCCGCTGAGTGCAGTCACTAATAGAGCCAAGCCTGTCAATATTCAGTTGCCGGCGCAACAACGCTTCGAGTCGCCTACGCCAATTTTATCCAAGCCTGCGGCAATTCAGTTGGCTGTTTTGAGTGAAGCCACAGTGGCTCAGGGACTGCCATTATTACAGGTGCTGGATCATGGTGCAGGAGTTTTCAGTATCAATTTACAGGCGGGCATCCTGCACGATGAATTACAGCAGGCGCTTAGTGACAGCTTTGCCTGGTTATCACGGCAGGATGTCACAGTACTCCTTATTGCTACTGACCCCGGTCTCGGGCTACAAGGAGATTTATCCCAGGCCAGAACTCTACTGCAAAATGATCTGCCAGCGACCATCGCCAAACAGCCCACCATTTTTATTAACCGTGCACAAAGCTTTGGTGCTGCCTGGTTGTTAGCAGCCAGTTGTGACTGGGTACTGTACGCTGACAATGGGCGGTTTTCTCTGTCTGATCTGCCACTTTTACCAGCAGTACGTCAGCTGCTGGCAATGGCTTCGCCGTGGCAAGAACTGAATGTTACAGGTGGTGAAATCTGTAATGCCCGAAAACTGGCTGATACTGGTTGGGGCCACTATGTGAGCAAACAGACTGAGCTATCCGATCAGGCGTTGAGTCTGGCGGTCAATCTCAGCGAAAAATCGCCCCAGGCGTTAGTCCTGTTACACAACACACTGGCAGGGCCTCGCCAGCAGATTTTGTCAGCGCTGGGAGAACAACTGAGCGTTTATTCAGTCAAAATGTCAAGCAACGCCACCAATGACAGGCAATGGCAACCAGAAGTGTCTGATCTTGTAGTTGAAACAGCTGGTCACGCCCTCAAGCTAAGGGTAACTACCAATGCCAGCGACGCTGAAAGTGTTATAAAAGCACTGCTAGATTTTCTGAACAAGCTCAAGCAAGATGATTATCACAGCCAATTGTTATTGTGTAGCGATGCACCTGGCTTTCTGCCTGCATTGACTACATTACAGGACCCACAATCGGCCGCTGAGCTGCTGCAAGAAATCCTTGCCTGTCGTCAACGAGTGATTTGTATGTTCTCGGGAAATATCGTTGGTTTTGCCTGGTTGATAGGCATGGCAGCCAACACTGTGATTTATCCTTCCGGTGCCAGCTTCAGACTGTCCGATCCCTGGACGACAGGCGTGGGTTTACTGTTAAGTGATGCCCTGTGTCGTCGACATCTGGGTGAACAGCATGGCAGAATGGTTTTATTCAGTGATGGCCAGTACAGTACCGAGCAGCTGCAACTTTGGCGGCCTGATCTGTTGGTATTGCCACTGCCTGCGGGACAGCAATTAGCTGATAAACTGCTGAGAACTGATTGTGGTTGCTATTGGGAGCTGACTGCCATTAACGTCAGCCTGTTAAGATCGCCAGCTGACCAATCACAGCGAGAACCGGCAGTTGCTAAGCCCGAGATAATTAATTTAGCCAGTACTGTGATTACTGCCGCGCTGGATGATCAGGGCGTAGCGGTAATTACTATGCAGGATGAGGCCAGCAAAAATTTGTTCACAGAACAGATAATCAGTGGCCTTAGCCAGGCCTTTACTTTGTTGGCAGAGCGAAAAAACTGTAAAGTTGTGGTGCTTACCGGCTATGATAATTACTTTTCCTCCGGTGGCTCCAAAGAAACCCTAAAGGCGATCCAACAGGGGCAGGCGAGATTTACTGATCGTAAAGTATTCGCTTTGCCAATGGAGTGTCCATTGCCTGTGGTGGCCGCTATGCAGGGGCATGCCATAGGCGCAGGCTGGATGCTGGGGATGTTTGCCGATCTATCAATATTCAGTAAACAAAGCCACTACATCAGCCCCTACATCAATTACGGATTTACCCCAGGCGCAGGTTCTACCAGACTGTTGCCAAGAAAGTTAGGCACTAGCATTGCAGGTCGCAACCTGATGGCAGGTGATGCCATTACTGGAGAAACTCTGGCTCAGGCCAGCCCGGCCCTGTTGGTGGCTTCAAGAGCAGAAACCCTTACACAAGCTTTGACGTTAGCCCAGGCACTGGCAAAACAGTTTTCAAAATCCCAGCTCAGAGCTTTAAAAAAACAATGGCAGCAGGAAGTTGCCGAAGAGTTGCAAGATGGCTTTGCCCAGGAATTGGCAATGCACCAGCAGACTTTCGTAGGTAATGAACAGATCCTGGGTCGAATTGAGCAACAATTTACTCAACAAGCCAATGTCAATCACCAGGTTATCAGTGAAGCTTTCTCGACTTCGAAAAAAAGCGAACAAAATGTAGCAGCAGATCAGCTGTCAATACAGCAGCGAGCACGCCAGCTATTAGCTACTGAGCTACATTTAGATCCTGATGAAATTGACGATCATAGCCAGTTTATTGATCTAGGCTTGGATTCAATTACTGCAGTAACCTGGATTAAAAATATTAATAAACAGTTTGATCTTGGGATAGAAGCGAGCCAGGTATATAACTATCCAAATCTGGCGGAGTTCTATAAATTACTGGCGCAATCAGTAGTTCAGCAGGCACCTGAACTATATACAGCTCCACCGGCAACGCCGGATAGCTTCGCGCCTGTTACTGAAACGCTGTCATCATTAGCCCCGCTAGTAGAAACCACCAACAACAACGAGCGGCAACAAAATCAACCTGCTCTGTCCGCTCTGCGACAGCTACTCGCCGAAGAATTACATCTGTCTGTAAGTGAGATTGAAGACGATGCTCAGTTTATAGATTTAGGAATGGATTCAATCACTGGAGTTACCTGGATGCGCAAAGTGAATGAGCATTTCTCCATCGAGATTGAAGCTACCAGGATATACAGCTACCCAACACTGGCGGATATGCATAAATATCTTGCCAGTGTCACTGAACTAAATGAGCCAGAGAAAGTTACTGCGTCTGATGGTAAAAATAAGCTGTCGGAGCAATCGGTAATACATGTTGCTGCAACAAGACCGAATAGAGCACTGCAATCAATTCGCAGCTTGGTACAAAAAAGCTCTGCGAGCAGTGTTGCGGAAACTGACGGGATCGCAATTATTGGCATGGCCGGACAGTTTGCTATGGCACAGGATATTGACAGTTTCTGGCAGAATATCCTCGATGCTAAAAACTGTATCAGTGAAGTACCAGAGCACAGATGGAACAGCGCTGTATTTTACCAGGACAAAGCGCAGCCTGATGTTGGTAAAACCAATAGCAAATGGATGGGTGTGTTAGATGATTACGATAAATTTGATCCTCTATTCTTTAATATCTCACCAGTTGAGGCTGAAAGTATGGATCCCCAGCAACGGTTATTTTTACAAACCAGCTGGCATAGTATTGAGCACGCCGGGTATAACCCGGAAAGCCTGGCAGACACCAAGGTCGGAATCTTTGTCGGTTGTGGCAGTGGGGATTATCAGCAGTTTTCTCTGCAACAGTTGACGGCTCAAGGTTTTACCGGAGGTGCCAATTCTATTTTGGCAGCACGTATTGCTTATTACCTCAACTTTAAAGGCCCTTGTCTTTCTATAGATACCGCCTGTTCATCGTCTTTAGTCGCTATAGCATCGGCTTGTGAAAGCCTAACAGCTAATAGTTGTGACATGGCATTGGCAGGCGGCGTTTATGTGATGTCTGGTCCGGCAATGCACATCAAAACGGCTCAGTCTGGAATGTTATCCAGGGACGGTCGTTGTTTTACCTTCGACCAACGAGCCAACGGTTTTGTTCCGGGTGAAGGGGTCGGAGTGGTGTTGTTAAAGCGCCTGCAACAGGCCCGTGCCGACAATGATCATATTTTTGCAAATATCATAGGCTGGGGGACTAATCAGGATGGTAAAACCAATGGCATTACTTCGCCAAGCGCCCAATCTCAGGCACAACTGGAGCAACAAATCTATCGCAAGTTTGCGATAGATCCTCGACACATTGGCTTGATAGAGGCACATGGTACGGGCACAAAGTTAGGTGATCCAATTGAGGTGGAAGGATTGAAAACCGCCTTTGCACAATTTACTGATGCTGAACATTTTTGTGCACTTGGCTCGGTAAAAAGTAACATTGGTCATTCTGTGGCAGCGGCAGGGGTTGCTGGTGTAATTAAGGTGGTGCAGGCCTTACAGCAGAAAATATTGCCACCTAGTATTAATTTTACGCAGATTAATGAGCATATTCACCTGAGCGGCAGCCCTTTTTATGTTAATACCCAGGCCAGGCCCTGGCCGTTAAACCCTGCTAACAGCAGAATGGCGGCTGTCAGCTCATTTGGTTTCAGCGGCAGCAATGCGCATCTGGTGCTTGAACAAGGTGGGCAGGTGACAGAATCTATTGATCAGGCAAACAAAGTTCTAGGATTATTGGCACAGAAATTTATTGTGCCACTGTCAGCTAAAACTGAAATTCAATTACAGCAAAGCGCCAGCCAACTGGATGCTTTCATTGAAGCCAATCCCGAACTGCTGTTGGCAGAGTTGGCGGCGGGTCTGCAGATAGGGCGTGCGCCAATGATCTATCGGCTAGCAATTGTTTGCAGTTCAAAACAACAGTTACAAAAAAGTTTATCCACTTATCTTGCCGGAGCAGACCCTAATACAATGTGTGTCGGCTCTGTATATCAAGCTTGTGCCGATAAAAAGTTATACACTAAGGCATTTTCTGATCAGAACCAGACACCGCAGCAGAACTTCATGCATTGGTTGCAACAAGGGGCTGCGAATAAGATAGCCGAGGCCTGGTGTCAGGGAATGCCAATTGACTGGAAAGCACTTTATCCGCTGGCTATGCCGAACAGAGTCACTTTGCCACTATATCCTTTTGCCAAAGAAAGCTATTGGCAACATGATAATGATGCACTATTGAGGCTCAATAAAGCATCCTCTATCCCGGTGCAGTTGCACCCATTGTTACACCGAAATGAGTCTGATCTGCAACGGCAGTGCTATACAACTACCCTGATGGGTACTGAGTGGTTCCTGACCGACCACAAAGTGCAGGGCCAGTCGTTATTACCTGGGGTTGCTTATCTGGAAATGGCGCTGAACGCCGCCAAACATGCACTAGGTGAACTGGCTGATGAACAGTTGTTACAACTGAATCAGAGTACTTGGATCAGGTCGTTAGTAGTAACCAGCAGTACAGAGATCATTACAGAAATTACTCCTGTGGCTGATAGCCCAAGCGGCAATCTGCAGCTGGAAGTACATATCAAATCAACTACAGATGTCGGATTACAGCTTCTATTTCAAAGCAATGTTGTGGTTATCCCAGTTTATACTCCGGCTGATCAGAATGTGGCTGAGTTAACTGCAAAAAACACCGGTAACGAAATAAGCGGAACAATGGCATATCAGTTGCTGCAGGAAATGGGTTTGCAATATGGCACTAGCCATCAGGGCATTGTCAGACTAAGCGGTGATCAGAAGCAAATCCTCGCTGAGTTGGCATTACCTTCCGTGGTTACCGATACAATCAATGATTACCTGTTACACCCCTCAATAATGGACAGTGCCTTACAATCAAGCTTTGCTCTAATTTACGGCATCGACACCCCCAACACCCCGTCATTGCCCTTTTCTATTGACAGCCTGATTGTACATCGCAGCACAGAGCAGCAGATGCTTGCGCTGATTACTCGCGAAGGACCGCAGGACAATTCAGGCATGGTAACAATGAATATCGACCTGCTTGATGTAGAGGGTCGGGTTTGCGTTGAGTGTCGTGGATTTGTTACTCGTAATACTGCTGCTCATAACAGTGCTCAGCACAATCAATTTGATCTGGATTTTTACCAACAGGTTGTTGCAAAAATTTCCAACAACCAGCTTAGCATTGCTGAGGCAGTGGATATGGAAATTATATAATTATAAATAAATAGAGTGTATCTTTTACTTCTGTCCATGGCGTAATTAACGGCTGGATAACGATCTTTCTAAGATCAGGAGTTTTCATGCAACACGCGCAAAGCCTAAAGGCTATTTATCAAGCACTGGCACAGGGTAGCATCAGTCAGAACGATGCTCTGGAGGCTATTAAATCAATCAAGTCAACCGGGCAAAAAACTTCCCTAGTACAACAAACGCTGATTGGTACGCCTCATTGGCGAATTATTGATATTGAGAAGCTGTCGAGTAAACAACCCAGGGCAAACCGGCTTTTATTATTAAATGGTACTGAACAGCAATTGTCATGGTTACAAACAACAGATAAGTCAGCACAAAACATAACCGATCTTGCTGAGCTTGGTAAGCATTTGGGTAATGCTGCAGGCGATATTAACCTAGTTTGGATGGCTCCCGATGTACAACAGCAGCCTGTTGTTGCCCTACTGCAAAACTTACTGCCCGAACAACAACAGTTTGTGAAGCTGTTTGATATCATTAAACGGCTGATCACAATTGCAACAGATCAATCAATCAACTTGATATTAATTACTGCCAACAGTCAGCAGGTACTGGAAGATGATTTGATCAATCCCACCTATGCAGGCGTGTTGGGCCTGGCAGGTTCGTTGGCAAAAGAGCATCCCAACTGGTCGTTACGCTTACTGGATATTGAGAGCCTGGCAGAACTGACAGCCAGTGATTGTTTCAATCTGCCATTGATCAATGCGCATCAACAGCTTGCTTATCGAAAAGGTCATTGGTATCAGCCCTGTCATGTCTACACTGAACTGCAGCAACCTGACGAAGGAGTATTCCAGCAGAGTGGTCGCTATCTTATTATTGGTGGAGCTGGTGGTTTGGGGGAAGTGGTTAGCCAGTATTTAATTGAACAGTTTGATGCTAAGGTTATCTGGTTGGGAAGAAGGCCAATAGATAAAGCTATCAGAAAAAAAATTAAGAGTCTGGGTATTTTTGGAAAACTTCCTGTTTATATCCAGGCTGACGCCAGTAATTTAGCGGCGTTACTAGAAGCTAAACAACAGATCATTAGTCAGTTTGGCAGTCTAAATGGCATTATCCACTCAGCGCTGGTACTGAATGATAGCCGTTTAGCCAATATGGATTGGACAGATTTTCAGGCAAGCTATGCCAGTAAAGTAGATGTTAGTGTGAATATGGCAATAGCTTTTGCCGGGATAACGCGAGATTTTATTCTGTTTTTCTCCTCTGTAGTATCGATGTTACACTCTGAGGGACAGGCCAACTATGCTGCAGGATCAACTTTTCAGGATGGCTTTGCGTTTTTTTTGCAACAACAAAACCGCCTGGTATCAAAAACCATTAACTGGGGATATTGGGGAGATGTGGGTGCGGTCAGCAGTGAAAAGTACAATGCACTGATGACGCAAAATGGTATTGCCTCTATTCCACATAAACAGGCAACACAGGCAGTCAGTGCCTTGCTGGCGTCACCACAGAATCAGATCAGCCTGGTGAGTGTATATGACTCCTTTGCCCGTCAAACTCTGTTCACCCCTTTATTGCAGACTAGGGCATCACAAATTACTGTGCTTAACGCGCCGTTATCAGTGCGGCCGGATCATACACTGATGGCTAAGGTCGACGATCTGGGGCAGGGGATCACAGCCATGCCAATGGATACCCTTGCAGCAAAAATTGTACTGTCAATTCTGCAGCAGCTTAATTTATGTCGCCCTGTAGCGCAGTCAGTTATCGATGTAATACCCACTCACAAAAGCTATTTGCTGCGCTGGCTGCACAGGACTCATAGTTATTTACAACAACAGCAACTGCTGGATGATCAACTGGCGGTGATCGGTGAACCCGAATCGTTATCACAGCTGTGGCAAAGCTGGCTTCAGCAGGCTGAACAGTGGCGAAAGCAGGCTGCTGTCGCTGATCATGTAATCCTACTGGAAAGCTGCTTACGGAAGTTGGCTGACATTCTCAGCACAGATCTGGCAGCTACCGATGTACTCTTCCCCAATTCACAGCTAATGCTGGTAGAAAAGGTTTACAAGAACAATCCACAGGCTGATCTGTATAATATGTTACTGGCGCAAAACCTCCAGGCATTACTCAGTCAGCTGCAATCAGGAGCGACTATTCGCATCCTGGAAGTGGGTGCTGGTACCGGAGGCACAACTTCTTTATTGTTGCCGTGCTTAATAGCCCATAGAGCTCAGATAGTCGAGTATTGTTATACCGATATATCTAGGGTATTTCTGCAACATGCCGAGCGACATTATCAGCCACAATTTAAAAAACTTTCCACAGCTATATTTGATGTTTCCAAGCCTGTTGTCGAACAAGCTATAACGGCCGGAGCATTTGATGTAGTGATTGCCACCAATGTAATCCATGCCACCGACAACGTCCGCATCACTTTGGACAATGTTAAGGCCACTATGAAAAAGGGTGGTGTGTTACTGTTAAATGAAGTGAGTAGCTGGTCGTTGTTTAGCCACCTGACATTTGGTTTGTTGGAAGGCTGGTGGTATTGCCAGGATCCATCGTTACGGATCGATGGCAGCGCCGCTATTGCGCCTGAGAAATGGGGGGAAATTCTCGCTCAACAGGGTTTTTATAATATAGTGTTTCCCGCAAAGATACTGCATGGATTAGGACAACAGATTATAGTGGCACAAAGTAATGGTAAGGTGATACAGCAGGTGGTTAATCAACGACCTACTGTACCTGACAATATAATTGCGACACAGCAGTATCCGACAACGACTAAAGAAACATCTCAGGGAGCGGCGACAAACAGAGATGAGCTGTTACAATATGCGCAGCAATACGTTAAACAGCTGATTGCCGGCACCTTAAAAATCAAACTGGATCTACTGGACAATGATACCACCTTTGCTGATATAGGACTGGATTCCATTTTGGTGGTACAACTGACTAATAAATTCAAAGAACTTTTCCCGCAAATTACCAGCACCCTGTTTTTTCAGGTACAAACCATTAATGGCCTCGTACAGTATTTTGTAGACGAATATCCCGCAGTTATTCAGACATTACGGATTTCTGCAGAAAAATCTTTAGGGGCCCTGATCCTAGAGACTAATCAGCAAACTAGGTTTGCAAAACTAACAAGTAACTGGAAACCACAGCAAGATGATTTAGTATCCGGCTCTCGGTCAAATAAATTATCGAGCGCGCGAACCAACAGCGATATTGCCATTATCGGTGTGGTAGGGCGCTATCCACAGGCGCCTGATCTGGCGAGTTTCTGGGAAAACCTGAAAACTGGCAAAAACTGTATCAGCACGATTCCAGAACAGCGTTGGGATTGGAAACAGCACAATCAGAATTCACGCGGGTCTGGCGGTATTTACAGTAAATGGGGCGGTTTTATCGAGGATGTAGATAAATTTGACCCGGTTTTTTTCAAAATTGCTCCCAAAGAAGCCAGCAAGATAGATCCCCAGGAGAGACTGTTTTTGCAAGCCTGTTACCACGTGATTGAGGATGCAGGTTATACTCCTGATTCTTTAGATTCTCGGCAGGGTGTTGCTGTGTATGTGGGGGTAATGAACTCAGGTTACAGTACCCAACCCTGTTATTTTTCAATTGCCAACAGGGTATCTCATACGCTGAATTTTTTTGCTCCATCGATGGCAATTGATACCGCATGTTCATCATCGTTGACTGCAATTCATTTGGCAAAACAGTGTTTACTACAGGGTGAAGCACGAGTGGCAATTGCGGGCGGGGTTAACGTGATTGTTGATCCTGGACATTACCAGTATTTGTCCGAACTCAATATGCTAACTGCCGACAACAACCTGCGTGCCTTTGCTGCTGATTCAGATGGCTTTGTTGATGCTGAGGCAGTAGGTTGTGTGTTGCTAAAACCGCTCGGTACCGCCCAACAAGATGGTGATTATATTTATGCTGTACTAAAAGGCAGTGCCATTAATGCTGGCGGTAAAACCAATGGCTACACAGTACCCAATGTACAGGCACAAACGAAAGTGATAACTGCTGCTTTGCAGGATGCTGGGGTGAGTGCTGCTGATATCAGTTATATTGAGGCGCACGGTACAGGAACAGCACTCGGTGATCCCATTGAAGTAGCGGCATTAAGCCAGGCATTTAAGGAACACACTGCGGAGTTGCAGTATTGTGGGATTGGTTCAGTAAAAACCAATATTGGTCACTGCGAATCTGCAGCTGGCATTGCCGGATTAAGTAAAGTGGTCCTGCAATTGCAGCATCGCACGCTGGTACCATCAATTAATACTTCAACCATCAGCCCGGAAATCCATTTCCCTAATACTCCGTTTACACTACAGCAAACTAGCTGTAGCTGGCTACCAAGAAAAGGTAAGCCACTGTTGGCGGGAATTTCCTCATTTGGGGCGGGAGGATCGAATGCTCATTTGATCATCCAGCAAGCTCCTGAAACAGTAGTGGCCAGTAACCAGCAACTACAATCACAACTGGTTATTTTGTCAGCGCGAAATGAACAACAATTACAGCAAAAAGCCGCAGCGCTGATAAAGCAAATCGATCAACTGCAGTCAGCCGTACTGGCCAAAGTAGCCTTTACTCTGCAGGTTGGCCGCGAAGCTATGATGGAAAGACTGGGTTTTGTGGTCAATTCACTGGCTGAGCTAGGGCAACAACTCAGCGACTTTTGTCACAATCCGAGCGGGTTGACGGCAGAAAACAGGTCCAGCGTGCGCAGTCGTCAACATAATGCAGGTGATTTGCCTCGGTGTGTTGAACTGAATATCAAACAGCGGGACCTGCATGCACTATTGGCTGATTGGTTACAAGGCACGGATATTCCCTGGCAAAGTTTATGGCAAGAGGCGAGCCCTGGGCGAATACCATTGCCACTGTATCCGTTTACAAGGCAATCATATTGGCAAACCCCAATGCGTTTCCGCAGTCTATGCGCGGTTACTGAACAGTCAGTCGAACAACCGGCAGCCATCGGGCATCCATTATTACAGCAGAATATTTCCTCATTGGCTCAGGTGACGTTTAGAACAACTTTTCGGCAACAACTGCATTACTGGCAGGCACTGGAAATGGTGTGTGCGGCAGTGGATCGGGCAATATGTGCGACTGATGGCAACAATCAAATCAATATCAATGGTTTGAAATTTTCTGAGCAATTTAACAGTGAGAAAACTCAAACCCTACATACCAGGGTAGTGCAGTTAGCTGCAGGTATTGGTGTAGAGATCTGTACTCCTGATGCAGACGTGATCTGCCAGGGACAGGTGAGCAGTGAAGCATTGGCGAATAAGCACCTGGATGTGGGTGCCTTGCTGCAACGGACAGGTAATAGCCATCAACAACAATATGCGGCTTTGTTTAGTCCACAATTGCGTGTGATTGCTGCTAATGGCAATGAGCTGATCCTGCAAGCCCAATTTAACCAGCCACAACACGGTTTGGCCAATGCTGTAGAGGTGCAGCTTCAGCCAGTGATTAACCAGTTTATCGGCGATGTCGAATTTCAATACTCGTATACACCGCTGAGCATTCAGCAGATCACCTATCGTGGTGTTTTGGCGGGCGATATTTATATACTGTGCCACAACCGCAGCACTGAGCATCGGATTCTGCTAGATATGGAACTGGTCGATCGTCAGGGCAAACTATTATACAGTCTATCGGGTATTCACTATGTAACAACAATCCGTCAGCCTGTATCACAATCTGTGACTTCTCAGCCAGGACAAGCCGGGCCGCGTGCACAGCCAGTGACAGCGATGCCAGAAACGCAGCTTGTTATTCCCCTACCTGAATGCACCAAAACCCTTATTTCGGTGGCACAGCCTTCCCGATCCAGGCCAGCGGGTATTCAATTATCTACAGACGCTACATTAAAGAAATTATCGGAACAGCAGCGCCACACGACCAGCAAGCCGTTGATACGCCTGACATCAGTAACAGCAAGTAATAGTCCAAATGTAAACGTACATAGTGACTGGATAAAACTCACTGAAATGGGTAATGGTGTTATTCAGTTGCGGATCAACTTTGATGGCACAAAGAGCCAGCAGCAGGCTTTCATCGATTATTTAATCAGTGCGTTTAATACAGTAACCGCAATTGAATATGCAAAAGTACTGTCTATTCAGGGATTAGGAAGTTGTTTTAAGCAGGATGCAATCACCGCCTACAACTATGCATTGCAAGCGGGCTTGCTAGAACAACTGACTTCCATCGAAATTCCTGTAGTGAATGTGTTTAGCGGAGATGCCTCGGGACTGGATTGGATTTTGGGTTGTTTGGCCGATTTGCTGCTGCTTGAAAGCGACAGTCAATACGCCCTATCAGCAGGTGTGGCATTACAACCTGATAGCGCCTTACTGCAGTTAATGTCTGTACGCTTTAATGGCAAAATGCCGATACAGTTATTAGTTGATTCAGATAAATGGCCTACCGAAAACAGACTTGCCTATCACAGAGTTGCGAGCGGAAAAATGGCCGAAACTCTTTACGAGCTGCTGTACAGCATAGTTAGCAAGCCGCTGTTGTCACTGGGGCTATTGAAAAAGCATCTGGCAAGAGAAATTAAGTTGGTAACCGCTCGGCTCACCAAGCTATTAAATCCTGAAATTATATCAGGTGGAAAAGCCGGCATAGTGGATAAATATCATTCCGCCCTGCAAATTTCAACAAACAATTCGCGCTGGTTGACAATTTCTCGCCAGGTAGCCGATGATATTGCGGAGGAAAAAAATCCCGCGCAGATGAGTAAATTACTGATTTCTATTATTAACAGCTTACCCGAAGGTGTCTGTTTACAATTGGACGCTATTCTGTTTGCATCCTTAAGCTGCGCAGACATCAAACATTTTATTCCACTATTTTCTGCGTTATATACTGCTAAGGCGATACTGGTTTTCAATGGTGCAGGGCATAACTGTGCAATCTGCTGGCTCATTGCAGCCCAGTGTGATTTGTGTCTAGTGACTGATAGCAGCGTATTTGACAGTCATGGCTTGCTCGATGACGAAACCTTAGCAACCAGTGTAATGGCAGTGTTTGAACAGCGCTATGGTGCTGATCTGGCCAGGCATGCATTGTTGTCCGGTTCGATTATTCAGGCAAAACAATTAATCACTCAGTCCTTTAAGGCTAACCTTTATGGAATTGAGCAACTTGAAAATGTTCAAACTCCAGGATCAGTTGTTGATCGACTCACCAACTTTTCTGAGGATGTGATCAGATTCTGTCGGGTAAAGTGGCAAACTCTGGCAGCCCAGAAGTTGATGGAATCAGCTGTTGCGGAGCAGCCGGTTACCGGTAACAATAATTCGGTGGCTGTCTCTGTGGAAGCCTCTGGGATATGGGTGATCAGCTTACAGGATTCCACTAATAAAAATCTGTTTTCTGATAACTTGGTGCGTAGTTTAAAGAATGCATTCAGCCGGGCTGTAACTAATCCGCAGATTAAGTGCGTGGTAATGACAGGCGATGGTGCCTGGTTCTCGGCAGGAGGTGATGAAAGTACCTTAAAGTCGATTCAGCGGGGAGAAAATCAATTTACTGACAACCCAATATTCCAGATTGCGATGCAGTGCCCGCTACCTGTCGTTGCTGCGATGCAGGGACATGCTATTGGTGGCGGCTGGTCACTGGGATTGTTTGCCGATCTGCTATTGTACAGTGGCCAAAGTAGTTACCAGGCGCCCTATATGAATTATGGCTTTACTCCAGGTGCCGGGGCCACTTGGGTGATGCCTGTAAGATTAGGGACCGATCTTGCCAGAGAAGCTTTGTTTAGCGGCAAGAGGTATAGAGGTAGTGACTTAGCGGCTAAGGTTCCTGATTTGAATACAGTTGCACGGCAGCAGGTACTGTCGGAGGCTATGCAGCTGGCTGATTGTATTGCTCAATTGCCTCGCACCACTGTATGTCAGCTAAAAACCCACTGGCAGAATATGCAGCAACAGCCGCTGCAAATGACGTACCGTGCTGAACTGGCAATGCATGAGCAAACCTTTGTTAATAATGACGCTGTTTTGGCTAACATTGAACATAATTTTGCTGAGGCTCCACCGCCCGTTGCTCACAATTCTACAGTGCCTCTTACTGTGGAAGGTCGGAAGTATGAAGAGGTTTTGCAATATTTAAAAACCAGTCTGTGTGAAGAACTACAAATTGGTACTGCTGAGATCACCGAACAAGTGCAATTTGTTGACTTGGGTCTGGATTCAATTTCCGCTGTCTCTTGGATCAAAAAGATCAACCAGGCGCTCGAATCTGATTTGGATGCCACTAAAATCTATAGCTATTCAAACATAGCCAGTTTAACTGCGTATATTGTGCACAGTGTGGTGAGCAGTCCTGAACAAAATTCCCAATCTGACAGTCTACCGGACCTGGGTCAGCAACGGCTTGAGCAGCAACAGATCGATACCGTCGGCTTAGTCGAAGAGCTAAAAGCCCTGCTAGTTGAAGAGCTGCAACTTCCGTCGAGACAGATTGACCATGACAGCCAGTTTATGGATTTGGGGCTGGATTCGATCAGTGGGGTATCCTGGATCCGACAGATCAACGAAAAATTCCTCACTGACCTGGATGTCACCGGGATCTACAGATATCCCACGTTGAGGCTATTCGTTGAATTCCTGCAACAGCAGCTTCCTCTGGCTAAGCAGCGTAGCGGTATTGCGAAGATTGTTGCGACAGATGATCGTAACGAGCGAATCACCCATGAATTATTGGAGTTGCTGGCTCAGGAATTGGAGATATCCGCTGATGAAATTGACCCGAAGTCGCAATTTAGTGATTTAGGGTTGGATTCTATCACTGGGGTAACCTGGATCCAGAAAATCAATAATCAATATGGCCTCGATATAGAAGCAACGGAAATTTATCGACTGCCCACAATGGCACAATTTTCCCAGATGGTCCAGACAGCATTAGAGAGGAGTTCCGTGACGGAACTTCCTCTTGTGCCTTCAGTTAAGAGTCTGAGAAATCTCGTGCACCAGTTACCTGAGCCAGCCAACTTTGGGCAATGGCATAACCTGAAGTCGTTTAGCTGTGTACAACCGCAAGCTGTTCAAATGCCACTGAGATCCACTGCGAACAATAAAGTAAGCGGTGAATCAGAGCAGGCTATTGCCATAGTGGGTATGGCCGGACAGTTCCCAAAAGCTGACAATCTGCAACAGTATTGGCACAACCTCGCGAGCGGGGTTGATTGCATTGAAGAGGTTCCGATACAGCGTTGGGATAACGACAAATACTATTATCCGGATAAAGTCACTCCAGGTAAATCAGTAAGTAAATGGATAGGCATGCTGAGCAATTACGATAAATTTGATCCCTCATTTTTTAATATTTCACCTCTTGAGGCTGAAAATATGGATCCACAACAACGCCTCTTCCTGCAAAATTCATGGCATGCCATTGAGGATGCAGGATATAACCCCGAGTCACTGTCGGGGACGCGATGTGGCGTGTTTGTTGGCTGTACTACTGGCGATTATAATCAACTGTCACGGGAACTACGTATAAGTTCACATGGCTTTACCGGTGGTGCAAACTCGATTCTTGCTGCTAGAATTGCTTACGTTCTTGATCTGCAAGGGCCGAACATCGCCATAGATACTGCCTGTTCATCGTCATTGGTAGCAATTGCGAATGCCTGTGAAAGCCTCAATTCCGGCACGTGTGATTCCGCATTAGCGGGCGGGGTTATTGTTTTGTCTACTCCAGAAATGCATATCAAAGCCTCCCAGGCAGGGATGTTATCGCCATCCGGGCACTGTTATAGTTTCGATCAACGGGCCGATGGCATTGTATTGGGTGAAGGTTGCGGTGTGATATTATTAAAACGCCTGGCCGATGCTCAACGCGATAAGGATCCCATTAAGAGTATCATAGCAGGTTGGGGAATTAATCAGGACGGCCAGACTAATGGTATAACGGCGCCAAACCCTGAGGCGCAAAGTAAGTTGCAAACCCATGTTTACCAAAGATTCGGCATTAACCCTGAGTATATTGGTCAAATAGAGGCGCACGGTACAGGAACTCGACTTGGTGACCCCATTGAAATAGAAGGCTTGAGAAATGCCTTTGCAGATTTTACCAATAAACAGAATTATTGTGCAGTAGGTTCAGTAAAAAGTAATATTGGCCACTGTTCAGCGGCAGCTGGTATTGCTGGAGTAATTAAACTGGTGATGTCATTGCGTAATCAGCAGTTATTGCCAACAATTAATTTTGATACACTGAATTCCCATGTATCACTGAATAACGGACCGTTTTATATTAATGACCAATTGCGCGACTGGCAGTCCATTGATGGGCGGCCCCGCATGGCTGCTATCAATTCATTCGGATTTAGTGGTACCAATGCGCATATCGTACTTGAGGAGTATCAACAGGCCAGCAGTCCTACTCAGGTTACTGTACCAGTGTTGCTGCCGTTATCTGCAACAACTCCAAAAGCGCTACAAAAACAGGCACAATTTTTAGTGGATGTTTTGCAACGGCAGCCAGATATCAACCTGGCTAATTTAGCTTATACTTTACAGGTTGG
Source organism: Microbulbifer sp. MI-G (assembly GCF_030440425.1). Lineage (NCBI taxonomy): Bacteria > Pseudomonadati > Pseudomonadota > Gammaproteobacteria > Cellvibrionales > Microbulbiferaceae > Microbulbifer > Microbulbifer spongiae. Next base: position 3,595,505 of record NZ_CP098023.1, on the reverse strand, counting down.
GAGAAAACCGCTGCAGCACAGATTGATTTTTCTGGTGAATGATCATGCAGATTTATTGAAAAACCTACAGCAATTTATCTCTGGAGAAGTCGCAGGAGATAGGCTTTTTACCCATAATAGTAAGGATCATATTCAAGCCCTGAGTCTTCTCAGTGACGATGATGAACTACGCATCGCCGTTGTACGCAAATGGTGTGAGCAAGACAGATTTAATAAAGTGGCTGAGTTGTGGAGCAAAGGGCTGACAATTGACTGGCATTTTCTTTACCCGGATGGATTGCCTCAGCGAATTACTCTGCCGGGCTATCCATTTGCTGAAGAACGTTATTGGATCGGTCAATACCGGCCCTATCAGAATAGTGTTGAAAGCAAAGAATCCTCAACACACCTACACCCACTGTTACAGGTTTGTGTAAAAGAACTAACTCATGCCTCCGCCGCTGATACGAATCGAATTGATCAACAGCTGCTTAACCAATATCGACCAAATTACCTTGCCATGCCAAGCTATCAATTTGCCAGACATCCTATTTGGGTGAAAAAGAAAAACGCTAAAGAAATTGCAGTGTTAAAGTCAGATATGCTAAAGCACGGCCACACTGCTGAGACGTTATTAGATCGTGTAATCGATAATGCGTTATCAACCTCAGATGCCGCTGAGTTATTGCAGCAGTTGTTGTAAAAACATATTTTTCTTTAGTGTATCTTACACCCTAATAAATTCTTTGAAGTGTGCGCGGCCCTGCTGAACTACACGCTTAGAAAATTTTACTTTCTTTCATAAAGCAAATCACATTGGACACTGTGCTTGCATGGCGATTATTGCATGTGCTTGTGATGTGTCATAATACGTATAAAGTACAGTCAAATGGTCAATTTAATTGAATATATTGTTTCCGAGTTCAAACAACAGCGACTGTCAAAAGGCGAGGCCTTAGCCCTTATAAAACAGACTGCTGTTGGTAATGATTCTGGTGATAGGAAATTACATCCATTGCTGCATGACAATATTTCTGACCTGTCACAGCAATGTTTTCGTACGCGTTTTAGCCCTAACGATGTATTTATAGTCGATCATCAGTTGGCTGGCCGTGCAGTATTATGCGGTGCGGCTTACATTGAAATGGCAGTGGCAGCGCTGCAACTTTCATTACCCCTTGACTGGCAACAACAGCAAGTCAATATTAGTGAATTACTCTGGCAAATACCATATCACCCAACTGAGGATGGCGAGTTATTTACCCATTTATTACCTGTCGGTGATCCGGAGCAGATGTCGTTTCAATTTAATATTTTTTCACTTGACAAAGATGATAATGAGCTCATCTATTGTTGCGGTACGATATCAGCCCAAGCCCTTGGCATCCCCAAAGCAATTGATGCCGCTTTGTTATTGAACGAAGAAGTTAGCAGTAGTATCTCTGGCGAGCGTGTTTATCAGAGTTATAGTGATCTTGGCCTGGATTATGGAAGAAGTCATAGGGGTATTGCCCGACTGTTGCTGACATCGACAGCAACACCTGCACCAAGAGTGGTGGTAACTATCGCATTGGAAGATGAGGGGTTTAATCGATTTAACGAAGCTGGACAGGTTGATAATTATTTGAAGATTCATCCGGGAATTTTAGACAGCGCATTTCAGGGCATTTGGGGGTTCTCAGAAGGTCGTCATGATGGTTCTGCATCGATTAGGGTGCCATTTGCCATGCAGCAAATGATCCTATATCGGGCGGTTCCCTCTAATTGTATTGCGGTGTTGCAACCCAGTGGTAGTGGCGGTGCTGAGGACAATCAGTACAGCATTGATTTATATAGTGAAGACGGCAGCGCCGTAGCTAGTGTTCGTGGATTTACCACCCGTGTCTTTCCAATGGAACCTGTTCGGGCAGATCTCGCAAAGGGGTTACTTATGGCCAGCCCCGGCTGGCAATCACAGTCGTTAGACCCAGAACGTAAAGCACCACAGAATATTCCCAAACTGCATCTGTTTAGCCTTAATCTGGGTAAGGTCAGTCAGCATAAAGCCCCGGCTAGCTGGTCGGTACGTAGCCTATCCTATAGTCCGAAAAATTTGCATCAGGATTATCAAATTCTGGTGCTGTCCATATTTGAACTGTTACAAGACAGTGTCGATATCAGTCATCTTTTTGTGGTGATTGCGATTGCAGAACTACCTGGCGCAGAAGTGTTTCAAGGTTTACAAGGGTTACTGGCGACTATTCAGCAAGAACATCCTGAATTTGTTGGCAAACTGTTGTTTGTGCCAGCCCATAGCGAAACGTTTCAATTACAACAGTGGTTAGCTCATGAAATCAGCCAGCCAGAGAGACTGGTCAGATATCGTGATGGACAACGCTGGGTAAGGGGTTGGGAACAGCTGGTTGATGCTGGCAATGAGCAGGGAGTGAGCGAGCCATTACCCTTGCGGCATAACGGTTGCTACCTGATCACTGGAGCAACAGGTGGGCTGGCAAAGTTGTTTGCTGCCTGGATGTTGGCCCAGGGGTCTGAGATTAAAGTGGTGCTGTGCGGACGCAAGAGATTGAGTCAAGCACAGCAACAAACTTTGCTTGCTGAAATTGGTAAGCCATCACAACTGGTGTATCGACAGTTGGATGTTACTGATAAAGTACAGCTTAACGCTGAAATCGCGACAATCAATCAAGAAATAGCACCAATAAACGGGATTATCCATAGTGCCGGATGTATTGATGACAAGCTGATTAGAAATAAAACCCAAACGGAAATTACGGCGGTATTGCAACCCAAGGTGCAGGGAGCCTGGTTAATAGATGAAGCCACCTCTGCCTTGGATTTAGACTTTATCGTTCTGTTCTCTTCTGCGGTAGGCAGTTTTGGTAATCCCGGACAAAGTGATTATGCCGCCGCCAACGGTTTTCTGGATGGCTTTGCCCAGTATCGTAATCGTTTGGTACAGACGGGTAAGCGTCAAGGTCATACCATTGCTATCAGCTGGCCTTTATGGCAGGCGGGAGGCATGGGTTTGCAGCAAACGGCGCAACAGTCGGTGTATCTTAATACCGGAATGATACCGATGGAAGTGGATACCGGCATGGAGATTTTTTGCTATGCACTTAACAGCAGAGAATCACAATTATTTGCCTGTAAGGGAGATACAGAAAAAATTAAAGCCGCTACTATTGAGGCAAATAACACACGACAGATGGTCAAGGTTGCCTCTGGGCAAGATCAGTCTCTATTCACTGATACTTCGACTGGGATGAATAAACAGGATGCCTTGGTGTTTTTGACCAGCCAGTTGAGTCAGCTCTTGAAAATGCCTGCCAGACAGATTGACCCCCGGGCACCGCTGGAGAAGTACGGTATAGATTCAGTGCTTGCCACCACTCTGGTGCACCATCTGGAATCCTACTTTGGTCCTCTGAGCAAAACTCTTTTTTTTGAATTTCAGACCATTAACGATCTATGTGATTACCTGTTACAACAATATCCACAAAAGTGGCAACAATCCCTCAATGATCAGGCTCATCAATTTCAGAACCCATCTTCTGAAAAACCGGCTGTAACTGTATCGCACAAAAAGCTCCGCTCGACTGCTTTCTCTAAACTCACTTATAACCGAGCTGTTAGCGGAGTTAAGCAGAGCTATCCCCGGGATAAGATAGCTGTTGTCGGTCTGAGTGGCCGTTATCCCCAGTCAGAAGATGTTGCCGCTTATTGGGAGAATTTAAAAAATGGTAACGACTGTATTATTGAAATTCCTGAAGATCGCTGGCGCTGGCAGGATTATTACTCGGAAGACAGAAATGAAATGGGGCGTCATTTTAGTAAATGGGGCGGATTTATTTCCGGAGTTGATGAATTTGATCCACTGTTTTTCAAGATTTCACCCAGTGAAGCTGAACTATTGGATCCCCAAGAGCGATTATTTTTACAGCATAGTTGGATGGCAATTGAAGATGCGGGCTATACAAGAGAGAGTCTACAAATAACCCATAATCAGGGCATGCCGGCTCAGGTGGGTGTTTATGTGGGAGTGATGTACAGTGAATACCAGTTGCTGGGTGCCCAAGCCAGTGTATTGGGTTTTCCTGCAGCATTTGCGGGAAACCTTGCTAGCATTGCCAATCGAGTTTCCTATTTTTTTAATATTCATGGCCCCAGCATGGTGGTGGATACGATGTGTTCATCGTCGCTGACTAGCATTCATTTGGCCTGTCAGGATCTCCAAATGCAGCGTACTGATCTGGGCATTGCCGGAGGAGTGAATGTAACGACTCAACCGAGTAAATATTTGATGCTTAGTGCCGGGCAATTTATTTCTAGTTATGGCCATTGTCAAAGTTTTGGCGAGGGTGGCGACGGTTATATTCCCGGCGAAGGTGTTGGTGTAGTAGTGTTGAAGCGTTTCGTTGATGCGCAACGGGATGGTAACCATATTTATGGCCTCATTCGGGGAACGGCGATTAACCATGGCGGCAAGACCAATGGTTATACTGTGCCTAACCCAAATGCCCAGGCGGCGGTTATTGTGAGCGCGATGGAACAGGCCGGAGTCGATCCTTATCATATCAGTTATGTAGAAGCACATGGCACTGGTACCAAATTAGGTGACCCGATCGAAATAGCCGGACTCACTCAGGCGTTTAACCGCAAAGTTTCTCGAAGAGATACGGGCTACTGCCTGATTGGTTCAGTCAAGTCCAATATTGGCCATTGTGAATCGGCAGCAGGCATTGCCGGACTGACTAAGATCCTGTTACAAATGCAGTACCAACAGATTGTCCCCTCGCTGCATTCCGCCAATCTAAACCAACACATAGATTTTGACGCGACGCCATTTGTGGTAAATCAATCCCTAACACCCTGGAAGCGCCCGATGATCGACGGGCAGTCGATTCCCCGGATAGCGGGAATTTCTTCTTTTGGTGCAGGTGGATCCAATGCCCATATAGTGATGGAAGAATATGTAGTCGATAAGTTGACTCAGAGGCAAAAACTGCCGGCTTCTGCTGCTGCCGGGTATCTGATCCCACTGTCAGCGCAATCCAGATCGCAGTTACAACAAAAAATTGCCGAGCTCAAGCGATTCTTAACTGACACAACAGGACAGCAATTATTGGCCAGGCCCCACGGGCTGGCACAAATTGCCTATACGCTACAACTGGGACGAGAGGCTATGGTGTACCGGGTAGCCCTGGTAGTACAGTCTTCACAGCAGTTAGTCACTACCTTGCAGCAAGCCAGCGAAATTACTGCTTCGCAAGACAACATTGTGTTTGGAAAAGAGCAGGACAGCAATCAAATGCTGGGACTGTTGACCCAGGATGATGAAATCCAGCAGGCAGTGAATAATTGGATTAATCGAGGCATGTTGAATAATCTCGCAGAGGTCTGGGTCAATGGGTTTCCCTGTGAATGGTCACTGTTTTATCCAGATGTGATCCCAGGATTTGTCAGTTTGCCCACCTATCCGTTTGCCAAGGAAAAGTACTGGTTTGTCCCACCACTGGACTGTCAACAGTCAAGTGGAGTGACAAGATTACATCCACTGTTACAGCAAAACATCTCAAGCCTGCACCGGCAGGAGTATTCATCTCGGTTTACTGGTACAGAGTTTTTTATAAACGAGCATCAGGTGAAGTTAGCTGATGGAGGGGGAATCCCTAGACAGCAGCCTGTGATGCCTGCGGTGGCGTATCTAGAAATGGCGAACGCCGCCTTGCAAAATGCAGTACCGGGATCGGAATATAGTGTGCAATTGCATGATTTGATCTGGCTATCACCGCTGACTGTTACCCAGCCAACCTCGGTCAATCTGACGTTCGAGGTAGCTAATACGGTGACTTTTGCTGTTAGCTCCAATCGGGGTTCTGATTCCCAGCTACACTGCCAGGGTGCTGTGGAGTTTTCCCCAGTAGCAGTGCCGCCTGTGCGAGATATCGTGGCAATTAAACAGAACATGCAGCTACAGCCAGAATTTGCTGCACGGGTTTATCCATTGTTTGTCCGACTGGGGATTCACTATGGGCCTAGCTTTCAGTCAATCAAATCCTTGTATCGGGGAAAAAACGAGCTGCTGGTGCAGCTGGGGTCTGATCTATCCATGCAACAATGGCAGCTGCATCCGGCGATTATGGATGGGGCGGTACAGGCGTGTATCGGATTTTTTAGCAATGGCAAGCAATTGCCTGATACTGTGAGACTGCCTTTTGCATTAGATACCATGCAGATGTTTGCTGCCTGTCAAAGCGAAATGTATGCCTTGATCCGCAGCCTGAACGATGTGACAAGTGCTGACATCATACGTTTTGATATTGAACTGCTGGATGGAAACGGCAATATTTGTATACGGTTATTGGGGTTAAGCACCCGCAGTTTAAGTTCAGCTCAGTTTTCCTCCGCTGCTGTGGATTCAGCGCATCTAATGGTGCCTAAATGGCAAACTCTGGCTCAGTCCGATGATGAGGTAATCCTGCCGCCTCAGGTAAAGACAAGGTTATTGTTGCTGGGATTTAGCCAACAACAAATCGCCGATTATGCTGTAGAAGCACAAATCAGCAGGTTTATTGCCCCGGCAGCCGATAGTGGTGTGGACTCTGTAGTGGCCGATCATTATCAACAAGCGGCATTGGAAAGCCTAAATTGGCTGCAACAGCAACTATCCCACAGTGGGGAGTTGCTGTTGCAATGCGTGGTAAACTGTGAGTGCGATTATTTATCCGGGCTTTCTGGTTTATTTAACACTGTAACCTTCGAGCAGCCACATATTCGCAGTCAGTGGTTACAGGTTAGCCCGGAGCAGTTAACTGAGTTACCTAGGCTGTTACAGGTAAGTTTGACTACGACCGGCATCCAGCATTTTCGCCAGGTAAATGGCATGGGACAGCAACTGGTGTGGCAGCACTGGCAAGAATTAACATTGGGCGATGCGGAAAAATCAAGCAAAACAGTGTATCAGAACGGTGGTATCTATCTGATTACCGGGGGTCTGGGTGCTCTTGGGAAAATTTTTGCGCTCGACATACTTGAAAATACCTCAGCCGCGCAGGTGATTGTCACCGGGCGTAACCCACTGAATGACCACATCAGATCCCAGCTGCAGAAAGTACAGTCACAGGCGGGTGGCGATGCTGAACAAGCATTCCGGATTCATTATCATCAACTGGACCTTGCCGATATACAAGCCTGCCAAGCAGTGATTGAGACCATCATTGATTGCTACGGTGGACTTAATGGTATTATTCACAGTGCCGGCATGGTGGCTGACTGTTTGCTGACACAAAAAAATACTGAACAGTTTCGCCAGGTATTACAGCCAAAAGTGGCTGGCACAGTGAATCTGGATTTGGCCAGTCAACAGGTACCGCTGGACTTCTTTGTGCTGTTTTCTTCGTTATCCGGGGCTATAGGCAATGCAGGACAGGGTGATTATGCTTGCGCCAATGGTTTTCTGGATCAGTTTTCCCGTCAGCGCAATGCTCAGGTGCAAGAGCATAACAGATCAGGACTAACGGTGAGCATCAATTGGCCGTTTTGGCGCGATGGTGGTATGGTCCTGGACGATATGCAGCTGGCAGCAATTACTCAGACCACCGGAATTATCCCTCTGGAGACTACGGTAGGTATTCAGGCGTTTCATACTGCTATTAAACACCAGGTTGAGCAACTTATGCCGCTATCTGGCAGGTTGGACAAGATCTATACTACCCTTCTGGCGGGTGACGACAAAAAATGGTTACAACAAACTAAGGTGAGGGAAGAAGTATCAGCTTCAGATGATCAGGCAACTACTGTAATTTACACAGAGAAGGCGATCGCTTTTCTCAAAACTGAATTTGCAATGATTCTCAAAGTGGCAGAGCAGCGCATTGATGCTGATGCTGAATTTGAAAGTTTTGGTATTGATTCGGTGTTGGCGATGCGCCTTACCAACCAATTGGAAAAAACTTTTGGCAGTCTGTCAAAAACACTGTTATTTGAGTATCAAACTATCGCCCAGCTAGTCAGCTATTTTCTGCAG